>CAYSZI010000015.1:0-9561 GCA_964435545.1 uncultured Candidatus Saccharibacteria bacterium
CTCATATTTTATATTCTTACAATCACAAACAATTTTAACCAATCATAATCATTTTTACCTAACACATTCTCTGTCTACACATATTTATTTTAAATTTTAATATATTCTTATATTTCCCATCTTTTGATTTTATTTTTTTATCATCATTTTTTGATGAAATATATATCTTTTTATTACACTACAATGACATTACTTATTGTAGTGTTTTCTTTTACCCAAAATTTGATTATGAGTTATAATAGCTATATATGACTCAGGCTGAAGCGCTCGCTATTATGAAAACCGGTGTAAATGTTTATCTTACTGGTTCTGCCGGTTCTGGAAAAACTCATACACTTCGTCAATATATCGATTGGTTAAACGAACACGATATTCCGGTTGCTATTACAGCTTCTACTGGAATCGCTGCGACACACATGAACGGCCAAACAATTCACGGTTGGTCAGGGATTGGCGTTAAAGAATTTTTAACAGAAAGTGATATTGATGCGCTTGAACAAAAACAATATTTATCAAAACGTTTTGAAAAGGCGCGAGTTTTGATTATTGATGAGGTTTCAATGCTTCATGCGTACAGGCTAGATATGGTGGAGCGCGTCTGCCGAAAATTTCGAAGAAATGATTTTCCGTTTGGTGGATTGCAGGTAATTTTGTCTGGAGATTTTTTTCAATTGCCTCCGATCAACAAGGCGGGCGCGCTTCGCGCGCCCGCCGAACCATCTCTTCAACAAGAAATGGTCTTTGATTATGAAAGCCGAGAAGAAATTGAAGAAGTTCCAAAATCAGATATGGTTATTCATTCAAAATCTTGGACAAAAATGAAGCCAGCAATCTGTTACCTTACTGAACAACACCGCCAAGAAGACAAAAAGTTTTTGGAAATTTTAAACGCGATTCGAGAAAATAACATTTCAAAAAAACATCTTGATTTAATAAACTCGCGAATGAATGCAGGTGTTTCTTCGACAATTCCAACAAAACTTTATACTCATAATGTTGATGTTGATGCAATAAATTATACAGAACTCCAAAAACTTGAAGACAACGAAAAAGAATTTATTATGATGGGTCATGGGCACGATGTTCTTGTAGATATTTTGAAAAAAAGCTGTCTTGCTCCGCAACAACTTCGTCTCAAGACTGGCGCCGAGGTTATGTTTATAAAAAATAATTATGAAGAGGGTTATGTAAACGGCACACGGGGAGTTGTTGTTGGTTTTGATAGTCGAGGTGAGCCAGTTGTTGAAATCACGTCGTCTGGAAAAAGATTGTCTGTGTCCGCAAAGGAATGGCAAATCGAGGAAAATGGAAAAGTAAGGGCAAGTATTACCCAATATCCGCTTCGTCTTGCGTGGGCAATAACAATCCATAAAAGCCAGGGAATGAGTTTGGATTCAGCTGAAATCGACTTATCAAAAACATTTGCATATGGAATGGGGTATGTAGCCCTTTCGCGTGTTCGTACGCTCTCTGGGGTGCGTTTGGTGGGTTTTAATCAGAGAGCTTTGGAAGTTGATCCTCTTGCGTATAAAATCGATTTGGAGCTTCAAGACGAGAGTAATAAAAATGTGACTCTTTTTGGTAAGCTCACAAAATCAGCACAAGAAAAATTGGAAAATGATTTTATTTTAAGAATGGGAGGAAAGGTCTTTGCGGTAAAAAAGACCAAAAAAGAAAAAGTAAAAAAAGCTAAAAAAGAACCAAATCCAGAATATGCGGCAAAAATGGAAAAAATTCGCGAAGAGTTTCCAAACGCAAGTAAACCATGGAAAAAAGAGGAGGATGAAAATCTTGTCGAAATGTTCAAAAAGAAAAAAAGTTTTTCTGCGATTTCAAAAGAGCTCGGACGTAAAGAAAATTCTATAAAACTTCGTTTGTGTGTAAAACATGGTCTTATTGAGCCAGACGAAGACATGAAAGATTTTTTGGCGAGACAGGACGAGCGAAAAAATAAAAAATAATTTATAATATATTTATATGAAAGAAGGAGGAATAAATTTTGAAACAAAAATAAAAAATGAAAATAATTTTGAAATCCCGGGCGTGCCCACAGAGATAACGCAAGCCCTTGTTGCTCTAGGTTACCCAAAAGACGTCTGCTCAAAATTAAAGATTGACGATATTGATGAAATTTTGACGAATCAAACAAAGTTTTAAGCCAAAGATTTAGGAAATAAAAAATCGGGTTTTCGCAAAGCGAAAACCCGAGTATCTTGTATTGCATTCTGCTTTTATTCATCCTGCTTTTCGTATTTATTTTTAATGAGAATTTTGCTTTCGCCGGTTACGATGTCAATAAATTTTACGGCCAAAGAAACCAAATTTTCTCCTTCAAGGGTTGTCCAAAAATTATTAAGTAATTCTTCTTGGTTTCCAGCTAAAGGTATTAAGTAAGGTTCTCCTGTAAAAGGAGGTAACGGGTCGCCATTACCAGAATATGTATGAATACATCTTCCATAACCTGGATTAAAATGCGAATATTCATAAAATTGTTTTTCGCAATTTGAATCGAACATCGATTTTCTCAAAAGAAGGAATTGGAATTTTTTGTCTTCTTTGTTGTAGATTGCAGTAATTCTCGAAGTGTAATTTGACGCATCCGGTTCATACTTCCAGACATCTGTAAACATTTCGTTGTTTAACCCGCCATCTTTATTAATACAATTAATGGCGCTTTTGGTTTGGTTGCCATTGCTTACAGCGAAAAAGATACCTCTTTCTTCCAGCATTGCGTTGTAAATAATAAGAGATGTATCTTCGTCGTTTGGAACGGCCTGTGCTGTTTTAAGGCATCCATTTGCCTCCTCAACAAATATACGATTTCTCGACTTATCGCTTCTACCCATAATGGCGTAGATTATAGCGATACTGTTTCCGTCTTCGCTATTTCCCATAGCAATGAATCTTCCGGGGTACACATTAGCGTGTAACCGAAGTAAATTTTCGTAGGCGATTTGATAAATCGCATCTTTTTGTGCTTGTGTCATCATAATTTGAATGAATTTTGATTTGAAAAAACTTAAATCTAAACTACCACAAATTATGCATTTTGTAAACAAAAAAAGTAAAAATACACTTTTTAAATTTGCATAACAAAAATATTTTGTTGTATAATATTTTTGTTATGAAGGCACTACTTGAAAAAGTGTTTTTCTTTTCTTTAATTTTTTGTGCTTTATTTGCGCTCCAGTCTCAAAAAGTTTACGCAGCTTTAACTTCCACTGAAATAAATTCAGATATTATTTCTGATACAACCTGGGACGTGACAAAAAGTCCTTATATTGTTTCTGGGCAAATAAGTGTGGCGTCTAGTGCTACGCTCATAATTTCTCCAGGTGTCGTTGTTTTGTTTGATTATGGTTCGGAGATTGACGTTTCTGGAAAATTAATTGCAAACGGCACGAGTGATAATAAGATTTATTTTACTTCCGTAAACGACGGCACTTTAAACGGCGAAGATTTAGAAGGTGTTGATCCCGATTTAATTATAAATCCATCGGCAGGTGATTATGAAGGTTTAAATATTTTAACATTCGGAAGTGCTGATTTTCAGAATGCCGAAATACGATATGCGCAGACTGCAATTTTTGTTGAAGATATGTTTGATATTCCTAATTATCTTACGGTTAAAAATACGAAGTTTTTAAACAATGCTTTACCTCTTTACGTGAATACAAATACAGATTTTATTCACAGCGAAAATGAATTTGTAAATAATATAAATAATTACATTAAACTTTACGGAAATTTTTACGGAGATAATTATAATTTATCATTTGACAGTATTCCTTATTCAATAGATTCATATCTTAGTGCGAGAAGTATTACAATCGACCCTGGTGTCACTGTCAAAAACAGTGGAAAAGAAAGTATCGGATTGGAAGCATATGATGGTTCGATTAATGCAGTTGGCACACCAGACAAAAAAATAACACTTGACGGAGTTTCTTTGAATGAATATAGCGACAATGCAAATACGGTTGTTAAAAATGTTGATATAAAAAATCTAACTAACTATCCGTTTTCAATAGTGCCAATAAGTATAAATGGGTTGGGAAAAGTTGTTATCGACGGAGTTGATATATCAAATTCTGATTATGGAATATCAATATCCGGAGGTCTTGATGTTGATATTAAAAATACAAATATAAATATTGTTGATAATGAATTGGGCGGAACAAACGCATTATTTTCAGAAAATTATACTGATAATAATTTATTTATTAACCTAGAAAATATAAAAATTTCAAAAAATAAATCACAAGGTTATTACTGCGGTATGGATGTATATAATAGTAAAATTACTGCAAACAATTTGATTATAGATGGTACTAATTGTGGAATTATTATTCGGAGAGATGTGAATTTAAAAGCACAAAATCTTAAAATAAAAAATATCTCTGATTTTGGAATTTTATCAGATCCATATGGCTTGCCCTGTCTTGATGATAATTCCTGTGATAGTCCTAGTAATAATATAGAAATAAATAAAAGTGAAATTTCTGATGGAAAGTTTGGTGTAATCAATCCTGGCGGTTCTGATATCAAAATAAAAAATAGTGGTATTGGTGGCAGTGTTTGTGGATACTGCACGGGTGAAGGATTTTATGATTTAAAGCTTTTAAATATTCCACAAAGTATAGATTTAAAAAATAATTGGTGGGGTGACAAGACTGGTCCACACAACGCGATTTCAAATTCAAATGGAAAGGGTGTGGAAATTTCTGACGGGGTCGATTTTTCTCCATGGCTTGTGCGTGACCCAACAATTCCGCAAAAAACTCCAGTGCTAATCGTGCCGGGAGTTTTGGGTACGGAAATTAGCAAGCAAAATTCGGATGGAACAACCGAAAAACTCTGGTTGGATTTGGCACATAATTTTATAGATTGGGGCGACGAATTTATGGATTCGTTGCAGTTTAATGATGATTTAACTCCATCGGTTGTAGGGTTAATTTTGGGGGATGTCGTGACTGTTGCAACGGGTACTGTTGGAAATATTACATTTCCCTTATTTAACTATTCTGAAAAGTTAATAAGCGAGTTTAAAAACCAAGGATACACAGAAGGAGTTGATTTTTTTATGTTTCCATATGATTGGCGATATGGAGTAAATGAAGACAATGTAAATAACTTAAAAAATAAAATTAACGAAATTTTAAATGAAACCGGTAGTGAAAAAGTTGATGTTGTCGCACATAGCACTGGTGGACTTTTGGTAAAAAAATATGTAATGGAGAATCCAACATCAAATAATATAAACAAGGCTGTGTTTGTCGGTGTTCCAAATACTGGTGCACCAAAGGCAATCAAAACCTTATTGGAAGGTGATAATTTTGGTAATTTACTTCTTGCCGATAGTGAAATGAAAAAGATAGCAAAAAATTTGCCGGTTGTTTACGATCTTGCTCCAAGCGCTGAATATTATAAAAACAAAGGTAGTTTTCTCGAAGTCCTTAATGATAGTTTTTTCTCTTATGATAAACATGATTTAAATTTTGATGAAGTAAAAAAATATTTAATCGATGATCATAGTTTCAATTTACAGGCATGGACAAATGCACAAAATTTACACACAGCAGATTTTGACAATTATGATATGAGAAACGCCGGAATAGATTTGTACAGTATTGTTGGATGTAAAACAGGCACTGTTGGAAAAATAGTTGAAGTTAAATCAATTTTCCCAGATTATTATGCATTAATGTCTGTTCCAGGAGATAGCACCGTTCCTCTTGAAAGTGCGACAAATTTGCCAATAAATGAAAGTAATAAATTTTACGCACTAAAAGCAAGTCATGGAGAAATGCTTTCGCAGGATGGAATTCGACAAAAAATTGTTGATATTTTTTCGGGAAATAATTCATCAATTTCAAGTGATTTAATTACTCAGGATAATAATAAGTGTGGATTGAATGGAAGAGCTATTTCTGTATACAGTCCACTTTCTATTGATGTGCTTGATTCAAGCGGAAATCATTCTGGTTTAATGAATGATGGCGTCAGTATTGAAAATAATATTCCAAATGCTGATTATGAAATGATGGGTGAACATAAATTTGTATATTTGCCGACGGATAATAATCAAAATTATACAATCAAGATTGCGGGTATTGGAGATGGGGTATTTACAATAACTGATGCAAATATAGAAAATAGCACAACGACAAGTATGCAGGTATTTAATAAGATTCCTGTTACCACAAGTCTTGTTGGAAATATAAATTTAGGAACCTCAACTAGTATTACTCTTGATATAAATGGGGATGGTGTGGTAGATAAAACATTAAAACCCGATGCGTTTTTGGATTCAACTGGTTCTCAAAATTTTAATCCCGAAAATTTTGAAAAAAAAGATCAAAATACGACTTCAAATTCCCAATCGGTCAGCACCTCATCCGGCCATCCAATTTTTGAAGCTAAAAATGATATATCGAATAAAAATAACACTGTTGACGTTGTTGTGAATCAAACTGTTTCAACAAATACAATCGAGACTTCAAAAACCATTTCAACAAACACGGAAATTCGATATAATACAATCAATAAGCAAAATTCTGAAATTAAAGATAATAAGATTGCTAAAATAAGTTCAGAATTATCAGAAAAAGATAATATTGCAACAAGTACAAATTTGTCAGCAAGGGTTTCAGAAAGTGGGGTTAGTGTAAATCACAAAATTTTAATAAGTAGTTTGTGTGGAGTTTTATTATTAATGTTTGCTGGAAGAATAATTATTAAATTATGATAAAAAAAATTAGTTTGAATTTTGTTATTTTTTTTGTTTTTTGTGTCATGCCATACTATTTTTTGAGTATTTTTCAATCTGATGTTGATAAAATACAATTTTTCCAGAAACAACTATTGTCTGCAATATTTATTGGCGGGGTATTTTTGGTATATCTGAATCACAAATTTAAAAAACAAGCATTAGGCAAAAAATGGATTTGGTTAATTTTTGAAATAATTGGTATTTTAGGTATTTTATATTCGGGTTTTGTTTTGTATTTAATTTTTTCATTAAGGCATCTATTAAGTTGATTAAAAATATTTTTTAATCAATACCTTATTTTTATAATTATGCTACAATCTCATTATGTTGAACGAGCGTTCACTTAATGAGAATAAGTCATATTTTTTACATGCCGATGGTGATAGTTTTTTTGTTGCTTGTGAGCTTACAAAAAGGCCAGATTTAATTGGACTTCCTGTGGTGGTGGGCGGAGATGCTGGGATTGCTGTGGCTATGAGTGCCGAGGCAAAAAAGATTGGTGTTACGCGTGGAATGCCTACATTTCAAATTAAAAAAATGTATCCAGAGGTTGTGATTCTCAATCACAACTTTGAGCTCTACCGAGACATTTCGAAAAAAGCATATCATATTATACTTTCATATCTCGATGATGTTGAAATTTATAGTATCGACGAATGTTTTGCCCGAGTTAAGCCTTCAGATATAAAGTATTTTGGTGGAGAGAAAAAACTTGCAGAAGATATTAAAAACGAAATCAAAGAAACACTTGGTGTGACATATTCTTTTGGCCTTGCGAGAACAAAGGCTCTTGCAAAGCAAGCGTCGAAATTGCAAAAACCAGATGGTTTGGTTTTGCTTCTTACAAAAGAAGATGAAATAAACGCATTAAAAAAAACTTCAATAAAAAACGTTTGGGGTATTGGCGGGAAAACAATTCCGCGTTTGCAAAACCGAGGAATAAATACCGCATATGATTTTGTGAATTATCCCGAAGACGAAATTAAAAAGTATTTTTCTGAACCGCTGCTTGTTTTAAAAAAAGAACTTTCGGGTGAGTCTTTTATGGGAGTTGAAAACAGTATCAATCCACGAGACCAAAAATCTATTCAATCAACTTCAACCTTTAGGCCGTCATCGACCGACGCAAAAATAATATGGGCGGAAATTTCTGAAAACGCAGAATACGCATGTGCAAATGCGCGAAAATTAAATTTGGTTTCAAACAAGGTTACATTTTTTGTTAAAAATTCAGATTTTAAATATTACGAAGCCGGGGTGAAATTACCACTTTATACCTCTGACCCAGGAATGATTTTGAATGAAATTTATTTACCACTTTTAAAACTTTTACCTCGAGGTGAAAAAATTCGTTCAACTGGTGTGACACTTCACAATCTTGAGTGTGAAGAAAAAGTTCCAAGGGATTTGTTTGGAAAACAGGAGAAGGTTATTCAATATTTGAAAATAGAAGAGGTTGCAGATAAGTTGCGAAAGAAATTTGGTTTAGATGCAATCAAGCGGGCTTCATCTATTAGAGCAAAAAAATAAGCGCTCAGAAATTGAGCGCTTGTGTTTGTTTTTTTATTAAATTATTTACAATATTTTTGATCGTCTAATAACTTTGTATGTTGAGATTCCCATACAATATATAGCGATACCCATTGAGATTCCTTGTAAATACATTATTATTGATGAATTTTGGTCTTTAGAATAAAACACATAAAGGCAATAATTTCCAATAAGGTAGCATGTCCAACCAAAAAGCTGGCATATTTCAATCTTATTTTGGGCAAGCAGTAATGTTCCAATCAAAAAACTTACAGATGCGACAACTTGATAAGCAACAGTATTTAAATGTATCTCCAAAATCGTTAGTATTGTGATTGAAATCAAAGATAAAGAAATAATTACCATATCAATATTTGTAATTGATTTTAAATTTTTTGTTTTACTTTTGTATGCACCATAAATCGAAAGAGAGAAAAATGTTATCTCTAGCATTGTAAGTATTGGTTTGTGAACATACAAAACCTGATACATAAATGAAAGTATCGTGCATACCATAGATAATATCCATCCCCAAAATTTCTTGTACGCAAAGCCGATTTTGTATGCTATTGCTGTCACTAGTACTCCTGCTTGAAGAAAATCGCTAGGTGTCCATTGGAGTAACCTAAGATAGTAGAATTTCAATATTTCAAAAATCATAATTTATTTTTTAAAGAGTCAGACTAAACACTCGTTCAATTCGATTTTACTTTAACATAAAAATTTGTTAAGTCAATAAATTTTCCTAAAAAAATTTGCTATAAAAAAGAGTGTGTAATAGAATATTAGGCACATATGATAAAAATTACGTCACCTGATTTTAATAACAACGAAGGCCTAGACCAAAAATTTACTTGCGACGGTGAAAATATGCGCCCAGCACTCGTATTTTCAGACGTTCCGAGTGAGGCAAAAAGTTTGGTTGTTGTGGTAGATGACCCTGATGCACCAGATGGAGTTTATACTCATTGGATAATTGCAAATATACCGCCAGATATTTCTGTTTTGAGTGGAGATTCTTTGCCAGAGAGTGCTTCAGAGGGCTTAAATAGTAATCATAAAGTGGGATGGATCGCACCATGTCCGCCATATCAAGTACACAATTATCATTTTATTGTTTATGCTTTAAATACTCTTTCAATAAAATTTACTAAATACGATAACAAACAAGAGCTTTATAATCTTATCGATGGACATGTTATCGAAAGTGCAGAGATGATTGGAACTTATAAAAGAAAATAAATCATATGGCTTATACA
>CAYSZI010000015.1:9571-13969 GCA_964435545.1 uncultured Candidatus Saccharibacteria bacterium
GATATGAAGATTCATATTTAGATGAAGAAGAAGATGAATTTGAAGGGGCTGGTTTGTCTGACGGAGATAGACTTGTTTTGATTTTGAGAAAACAAAATCGTTCGGATAAAGAAAATAATTTCGTAAAAAAATTGTCAGACAGGCTTACAAATTGGGCAAAGATGCCTGGGGCTGTTGGAAAAAATGCGGTTGATGGTCTGATTAAATCAGCCGAGGCTTGTGTTGAATCTGGTCAGAATGAAAAGGCAATAGAGTTGTGGGCAAGACTTGTTGATGTTTCTGAAGCTCTTGGAAATAAAGAACTCTATTATATGGCCACAGACAGAATGGCAAATGTCGAATAAAAAATAAAAACCTCACAGTGTGAGGTTTTTATTTTTTTGTATTTTATAAAGATTTAACTTTTAGATTTGAACGCTTGTGCTTGTCGATTTTTGGCAAACGGATTGTAAGGAGTCCGTGTTTTTCGATTGCTTCGGCTTCCTCTGGTTCAACTTCTTGTGGAAGGGAAATCACTCTCGAGAATGAACCCCAATACTCCTTGCTGAAAAAATCGTCTTCTTTTACTGTCTTTGATTCCATTCTTTTTCCACGAAGTGTGAGCATGTCGCGAGTTATGTTTATTTCAAGGTCTTCTGGTTTTACTCCAGCGACAAATGTTTGAACAATAATTTCAGATGCTGTTTGGTATACGTCGAGGGCGAGTTCACCATCGGTGTCTTCGCTGGTTCCTGTTTGCCAGAGTTCTGGGTTGTCGTTTTTTTCTGAAACAAGTACAGAATTTTGTTCTTTGTTCTCATTTCTGTCTTCGCTCATTCGAACGCTGCCGGTGAGACGTTGTAAAAAAGAAGATTTTTTTTGTTTAGACATAATTTAAAAATGATTGCTAGTTTTGAGTTTGACAATACGGTTGTATTTCGCAGACATAAGTTCCCATACGTCGCAATTTTTCAAAAAGTAGCATGATTATAATAGTAACAACCCAGAGAAAACCAAAAACTTGTAGAAAGTTTTCTCCGCCTTGTTTCATTATAAAAAAATTAAACGTTCCGTGCAAGATAATTGCGGTGATAAGTCCTAAAACTCCATATAAAAATCTGACATCTTTTGTTTTAAAGTATGCAAGTCCAATACTTATTCCAACAATTCCACTTGTTGCTGAGTGAAGAAGTGTTGAACCAAGAAAACGTAAATTTCCTGTGAGTAATGAAAGAGTTAGATTACTTGATGATAAAGGTCTAATCAAATAAAAAGTATTTTCCAGTGCAGCAAAACCTAACCCCGCTGTTATTAGATATATTGCAAAGTGAACAGGTCTGTCGAGTCGAGGGCTTTTTGTCATGATTGCAACAAATGCTAAAAATTTTAGGAGTTCCTCGCTTGCAGCCCAAAGAAATGTTGAGTTTATACTACTAAAATGAAGGTCTTGGATATATTTTTCGATAGGTAGTACGAGTACAACAGCGAGCATTCCTGCTATGAAAGTAAGAGACAATAGGAGTATTGGTTCTGGATTGTCTCTGTCTTCACGCAACCAAAAAATAAGCCACAAAAATGCTGGGGTAACTCCACCAAGGAAGGCAACGAAGAAAACATGAGGATTTGAAATTATAGAGTGAAAATAATTTAGCATGGCCATTTTTCAACCATAAGCATTCGACTTGATTTTTGTGGTAACAGAGACCAAAGTTCTTCTGTGACAAACGGCATGAATGGGTGAAGTGTCTTTAGAAGTATTGGTAAAATTTCTGCGAGAAGTTTTTTTGCGGAATCAGAGTTATTGTTCTCCGCAATATTTTTTTTGCATCTCTCGATAATAATATCAGCAAATTCATGCCATGTATAATGATAAAGTTTTTCTGCAACGATATAAAATTTGAATTCATCCATTTCTTTTGTGATTTCTGAAACAAATGCAGTTAAATCGTCAAAAGATTTCTGGTCTTCGTTGGAATATTTTGAATCAAAATTTACATCTTGTATATTTTCCAAAACAAATCTTTGAATATTCCAAAGCTTATTTGCAAATTTTGAATAACCTTTTACTTTTTGTAAATCAAATTTTATGTCGTTTCCAGGGCCGACGCCTGAGACCATTGCCATACGAAGCGCGTCAGTACCACACTGATTTATTACCTCTAGTGGATCAATACCATTGTTTGCAGATTTACTAAATTTTTTACCTGAGGCGTCACGAACTATGCCGTGAAGATATACAGTTTTAAACGGAACTTCACCAAGCAAATATTGAGACATCAAAATCATACGTGCAACCCAAAAGAACAGGATTTCATATCCAGGCATGACAATAGAATTTGGATGATAATTTTTTAGATCGTCAGTTTTGTTTGGCCATCCAAGTGTTGAGAACGTCCAAAGTCCAGAAGAAAACCATGTATCGAGTGTGTCAGAATCTTGAGTCCAGCCGTCTTCTTTTGGAGCTTCTATTTCACAAAAAATTTCATCACCCTTGTACCAAACTGGAATTTGGTGTCCGTACCAAATTTGGCGAGAAATACACCAATCACGAAGATTTTCTACCCAGTTGTAATATACATTTTCAAAACGATCGGGGAGAACTTGAATTTTTCCATTTTTAACTGGTTCGAGCATCAATTCTTTGAGAGTTTTATTGTCGTGTGATGCAATTGGTTTGTTTACGTTTATAAACCATTGCAATTTTGGAAGTGGTTCGATAATTCCACCGCTACGCTCGGCAAGAGAAATGTTTTGAGTAATTTCTTCTTCTTTTTCCAAAAGGTTTTCAGACTTTAACCACTCAACAATAACTTCACGAGCTTCTGTTGTTTTTTTGCCTAGCAAATTTTCTCCACCGATTGTCATTTTGGCATATTCGTTTATGACCTGTTTTGTTGGAAGTTTGTGGCGGGTCGCTATTTCGGCATCAGTTTGACTGTGCGCTGGAGTAACTCCAAGTGCTCCTGTTCCAAAATCTTTTTCAACGGCTTCATCTGCGATAATTTTGATGTGTATCGGTACACCACAAAACACAGCATCGTATTCTTTTCCGATAAAATTTGAATATCTTTCATCGTTTGGATTTACTGCTACGGCAGTATCTCCAATTTTTGTTTCAGGGCGTGTGGTCGAAATTGAAATAGGGAAGTCTTTTGAGTATTTAAAAGTATACATTTTTGCCTTGCGCTCCTCGTGCACGATTTCATCATCAGAAATAACTGTTTGACCTTTTGGATCCCAGTTTACGATACGATGTCCACGATAAATAAGCCCATCATCATACATACTTTTAAACGCAGTACGTACGGCAAAATTTCTTTCTTTGTCTAGAGTAAATGCTTCACGACTCCAGTCGAGGGATGTTCCCATCAAACGCAATTGGCTCAAAATGGTGTCGTGAGATTCTTGGGCAAATTTATTTACACGATTCAAAAATTCTTCACGTCCTAAATCGGATTTTCGAATGCCTTCTTTTTCAAGAATTTTTTCAACTTTTGATTGGGTTGCGATCGCAGCATGGTCTGTTCCTGGAATCCATAAAGTTTTTTTACCTTTCATTCTGTTGTAACGAACAAGCACATCCTCCATTGTGTCTTCAAATGAATGTCCGAGGTGAAGTGTTCCAGTTACGTTTGGTGGTGGAAGAACAATAGAAAAAGTCTCTGCGTTTTTGTCTGTAATTCCTTTTTCAACACAAACATCTGGGTTAAAAAAACCAGATTCCTCCCACATATCATAAATGCGTTTTTCTGTATCTTTTGAGCTGTAGGGAGCGAGTAATTTTTCGGGTGTATTTTTTATGTCCATATATTACAAGATAACACTTTTTTTAGATTTTTTGAAGCTATTTTTACGGTCTTGTAATAAGCTTATTTTTGTTGTAATATCACATCGAACAATTTTAAAATTTTAATAAATCATGAGTGATAATCAATCATTGAAGAAAGCTGCGCATCGTTATTACAACGAGTTATTGCCAATGCGCAGACAAATCGAAAATGAGGCAAAACAAAAACTAGATAATGCTAATGACGAGATCCTTGGCGGTCTTGTCGAAGAAATCCGAAATAATATACCGGAGGGTAAATGGAAGAAATTTTTTGAAAACACTTTCAGTTTTGGATTGCCGTCCAAACAGAAATTGGAATGTGATAAAATTTGCCTTTGGAAGAACCTGGAAGACCGATTGGATACAATTATTGGAGTTCCTTTTTTGTTTTTTAGCAGGGATGTTATTTTAAACGCAGGGTTTACTTCGTGGAATAATTTCGTTGAAAAACTGCCAGAATTTAATAAATTTATCGGCGATGTGTTTATTATAGATTTACCAACAGAAGAAATACCTAAAAAAATTGAAAAGTACGGATTTACTTTTCGGATAACATGTATGCCGGAGGAAAATCGTAAGAAGCAAAAGGA
>CAYSZI010000015.1:13979-14631 GCA_964435545.1 uncultured Candidatus Saccharibacteria bacterium
GGATGACTGGAATAGTCTTCTCGAGCTAAGTCGAAAGATGTAATTATCTTCGTGAACATAATCACAGAAACTTTGCGTGCTTAAAATGCGCAAAGTTTTTTTATTTTACAATTCTAAATTTCCGACGGCTATGAGTTTTTTTGATGAAAGAGAAACTGGTTTTGCAAAATACCCAGCGATTGCAATCATTATTGCGTTGTCTGTGCTCAATTCTTTATTTGGAAAAAACACCGGAATATTTATTTTTGAGCCTTCAGTTTCAAATCTTTTTTTGAGCTCTTTATTTGCTGAAACACCGCCACCAACAATCAAACATTTTGCATCGAATTTTTTTATTGAAGAAAAAGTTTTGTGTGTGAGTACGTCGACAACTGCGTTTTCGAATTCGCATGCGACTTCATTTTTTTTGTTTTGATCGATTTCACCCAAATCTCGGAGTAAATAAAGTACCGATGTTTTTAGTCCTGAAAATGAAAAATCAAAATCTTTTGAATGTATCATTGGGCGGGGAAGTGTTGTTGCAGAAATTAATTTTGATTTTCTAAATTCATCCGCTGTTTTTGAAATGAGTGGTCCGCCTGGATATTCGAGACCGAGCATTCGCGCAACTTTATCAAAAGCCTCACCTGCTGCATCGTCGCGAGTTCTTCCG
>CAYSZI010000016.1:0-12998 GCA_964435545.1 uncultured Candidatus Saccharibacteria bacterium
ATATTCACGCACACCAACATACAAAGGGCGTGAACTTCTGTCTATTATGACCATATTTGGAATTTCTTCCTCTCTTAAATACTCTGAAATTGATTTGCAGTAATTAAAAAGTTCCTCACGTTCTTGGGGTGATTTAAAAAATTCATAATTTTTTTCTAAAGAGTTTGGTTTTTCTTTCTCAAAAGGAGTTTTTGTGACAGAAGGAATTCTTTCCATATAATTTATGCTTACTTATTTGTGCGCGATAAGAGACTCGAACTCCTGACCTTCCCGGTGTAAACGGGTTGCTCTACCAACTGAGCTAATCGCGCAACAAGGTATTTATACACTAAATTACATAATATTTCAAGCGATGAAATTTTTAAAGTTTAAGTATTACCGAATTAGTGCTAGAGTAAGGCTATATTATGAAATTAGAAATTTTATACGAAGATAAGGATTGTGTATTCATAAACAAGCCAGCTGGAATTTCTGTACATGCAGATGGAAAATCAGACGAAAAAACACTGACCGATTTTTTGCTTGAAATGTACCCTGAGATAAAGGATGTGGGTGAGCCTCTTGAGATAAAACAAGCGGGCGGTACTTCTAGATTTATTCCAAAACCAGGTATTGTTCATCGCCTCGACAAAGAAACTTCGGGAGTTATGATTGTTGTAAAAAATCAAAAAGCGCACGAATTTTTTAAAAATCAATTTCAAGAACATGAAATAATAAAAATGTATCACGCATTTGTTTATGGCTGGTTGAAAGAAGATGAATTTGAGGTTGATGCACCGATCGGTCGTGATTCTGGAAGTGTCCGAAAATGGACTGTTGGCAAAGGTGCACGTGGTGCGATGCGAGAAGCTTCAACAAAATTTAAAGTCTTGTCACGTTTTGGCAATAGAGAATACGAAGGCAAGGGAAGTACAGATGCGGGAACCTTTTCTTTTGTAGAAGCACTTCCAAAAACAGGAAGAACTCATCAAATTAGGGTTCATTTGAAATCAATGAACCATCCTATCGTATGCGACTCTCTGTATGCCTCTGGAAGACCCGCAGGGCTTGGTTTCTCAAGACTTGCACTACATGCGCGTATGTTGACACTTAAATTGATGAACGGGAAAACTCATACGGTTATTGCCCCATACCCAAATGACTTCAAAAAAGCGGTAGAGGTTGCAAATATATGATTCATATGTTAAATTGGCTATCGTTATGGCATTAACACTAACACCTACAAATAAAGAAGAAAGAGCAAAGTTTGATTTCGGTTCAGGCGATACTATTCGTGTTTGGGTAAAAATCCCAGAAAAAGGAAAGTTTCGTCTCCAGGCATTCGAAGGACTAGTCCTTGCTAGAAAGCATGGAGCAGAAATAGGGGCAACATTTACAGTTAGAAAGGTTGCAAGTGGAGTAGGAGTAGAACGTATTTTTCCACTTTACTCACCAATGATTGATTCTATCGAAGTTATAAAACGTTCAGGTGCTCGCCGTTCAAAACTTTACTATGTCCGAGAAAAAGCAGTTCGTGATATCCGTAAGAAAATGAAAAGTGTCCGTGTTATGGAAAACGAAGAAGCAGACAAGGCAGAGGCTGAAGCAAAAAAATCATAAAAGAAAGAAGAATAATTTAAAACAAAAAAATCTCGAAAGAGATTTTTTTGTTGATAAAGTGTAAAAAATAAGTATAATCAGAATGTTCGTAATAGTAATGCTCAGGTGGCGAAACTGGTAGACGCACTACCTTGAGGTGGTAGCACCCGCAAGGGTATGGAAGTTCAAATCTTCTCCTGAGCACTAGGAAAATAACCCTTAGAAATAGGGGTTATTTTTTTTGACTATTTTTATAAACAATGTTATTGTGAAAATAAGTTTATCTTTTTAATAAAGATTTTAAATTGGTGACCAAAGAAGATTAGTATAAAAGTCTTTTGTGGTCACCAATTTAAATTTAAGGCATGAAAAAAGTTGCACTTTTACTGTGTAGTTTGTGTGTTACAGTTCACACCACAATCGCACAAAACAGCGGTAAAAAAATTCCAAACAAGCTTGTGTTTGAGGTAAAATTACCCGACTCACTTCGTAATGCACTTCGCGAAGGGCACGAAATTATCGTGAAAAAATATGGTCCGCTTCAGCCTGTAATAGTAAAAGAAGCCCAAAGCTTTGCAGAAGAAAAAGGTTTTCAGACGGTTGCATATTCCTTGCCGGGTGAAATTTTTTTGAATAAAAAATGTAATCTAACAATAAGGGAAGCAAAAAATATAGGAGAGCATGAATCTTTTCATGCGGCCAAACCAAGGCAATATACAATGCTTCGTGTTCCAATCAAGCTTTACGATGGATATATTCTTTTAGGTTTCAATGGTCTTTCTACTGTTGAACGTGATTCAACTGGAGGAATTAGTCATCGGTTGTTTATAGAGGAATCATGTGCAGAAATGTGCGCACACAAAGCCGATAAGGGATATATGGCATCTAGTAAAAAATATTGGTTTCTCGGTTCTTTTATGACAAAAATTGTTGATTCGGGTTGGATGACCTCGTCTCAAATTTTTTATTGGCAAAAAAGTAATGGATTAAAAGAATTCTGCGCCGCGTTATTAAACAGAGACGAAACATTAATAACTGATCCAGATGTCGTTGTTATATGTGATATGTTTGCTAGTGTTACGGCTGAGCAAAACAGTTGGATTCCTGCAATAAAGTTTCTTTCCAAGGAAAGAAGAAAATATAATAAATAAAGCAAAAAATATTCTAAAAAAATATATCACCCGGGAATCATATTTCCGGGTGATATTTTTATTTAATAAAAGAACACATGATTGACTATTGTGTCCATTTATTGTAGTGTGTGAACAAACTTTGATTAAAAAACTCGTTTGTAGCGAGAATCAAGCATATTGTTGCCCGGACGCATTAGGCCTTTATTTATAAGGGTATTTTTGGAAAGTTGGGAACAGAATTTTTTTTGAAAACAAAACAAAAGTTAGGATTATGTTACAGAATGTATCAGCGTTTGAGACGCTAAGAGAAAAGACAAAAGCCGTTATCGCTTTTTTGAACGAACTCCAATTTATTATTGAGAGCTTTGTTGCACAAAATATCTTCGACAGGGTGAAAGACCTTGAAGGAGATACTCTGTACAGTAAAATGTTGGATGTTTCAAATGAGACACACAAGCTCGCAGCCGACTACAAAATTCTTGTTAACCAGAAAATTGATTTTCAAGAAGACCAGAATCTAAAAGACTTTATCTTGTTTTCCAAAGACGCATTTTTGAGACAAGTCGATATGCTGGATTTAACAGCAAAGAATTGTCTTGAGAATGTTGAAAAAGGGGATAATGATACAAGTTCATTTTTGGACCGTGTAGATTGGTTTGCTGGATATATCAAAGATTTTTTCGACAAACTAAATCTTGCAAAAGATGAAGTTGAAAACACTGGAGATTTCGGAGTTATTGATGGAAATTTAACCATCGTAAATTATGAAAGCTCTATTATTAAAACGTATTTAAATGAAATAAATACATTTCTTGATTCAACACTCAATTCAAATTGTAGCGGTGAAGATTTTACAGAGAGAATGAACGCACAGCTTGAGCTGATGAATCATTCGATTGAAGAGGTTGAAAAAGCATTAAAGGTCTTAAAGACCTATGTTTCCGACCTTTCGGAATTTGATTCAGTGATTCCGAACATGAAAAAAGTTAAAGTTGCTGCAGAGAAGAAAATTCTCGAAGCGCAGACTTACATGAAGGAATGTGAAAAAATGCAATTGGAGAAAAACGAAGTCGTTGTTTTGGAATCTCTGGAAAAAATCAACAACAAAATTAAAAAAGTTGGTGAGATAATTCTAAAGATTGAAAGAAACAAGAAAGAGGCGGAAGATATTGCACTGAAAGAAAACATAAATGTTTATAATCAGATTAGCGAAATCGAGGCTGCTTTAGAGCGGTCGAGAGAAGCAAAAAATTCGATTGAAAAAATTTATGATGACGCAAAAAAATATGCGTCAAATAAAAACTTTACACAAGATCAGATTCTTGGGTATGTAAACGGTAAGAGCAATGTCGAAAAGATCGTTGATATTGCTACACTCGCTTTAATGGCTTCGTCTGCGCATTTTGCAAAAGTGCGTAGAAAAGTAAACAACATCAGTAGTTTCTCCGAATTTTTGGGTTGGTTCTCGGGCGTTCCTATAAAAAAATATAGGACGCTTGGTTCTGAAGCAAAAAACAAAAGGAGTATCTATTCGTCGTTGGTATTGTTCTCTACCGCTATCGGTACCACAAGCATGGCGTCTGCATTTGCGGATATAGAAAACAGTATACTGATTGGCCTTTTAGTTTTTATTCTCTGGGGTGGTTTTATGGTTATGTTAAACAGAGCTATTTCTCACTTTTTCGACAGTCTTTATGCGAACATTACTTCATATAGAGAAAACGAAAAAAAGGAAAAGAACGAATTTGCTTTATTGGTTGCTCCCGGTGTTTTGATTGTTGCTTTGGTATTATTTTTTATTTCTTGTACGACATACATTCAATCAAACGTTATCGTTATGAGTTTCTTTCGAAAAGAAGTTGTTCGTGAATTAGTTCTTTCAAAAAAAGATGCTATTTCAAAAGTAAAAGAACAAATGGAATCGAAGAATGAAGGCATAACGAAAAAAATTGATGAAGCGCAGAAGAAAATTGGTTTTTATAATGATGCCTATGATAAAACAATGGCTCATTATCAAGCTGATTTAGACTCAGCGCGCAACAAATGGAATGAAGATAGAAAATTGGTGCTTGAGGAATGGGAGAAAGGGAATATTTCGGTCGGTCGTAAACCCGGTCGTGGAAATGTTGCCAGAGCCAAAGAAGAGCTGATGAAAGCGGATTCAAATGCTTACGAAAAAGCAAAACAGAATTACGATAACAATAAGAGTAAGGTGCATGAATTCGAAGACAAAAGGATCGCACAAAAAAATATTGATAGCGTGATTGTGGATTTGAGGAGGAGTATTCGCGAAAACAAAAAAGAAACAGATGAAAAGATTGCTGAGATGAAAAGTTTGCAGTCGGATGGTCTTATAGATCGTACTAATGCTCTTAAAGCTGTTTCAAAAGGTAATCTTTTGGCTTGGTTTTTAACTAAGCTAGTTTACATTATTGAAGCTATTGCGCTTATTCTCAAAATTGTTTTATACAAAGATGAGTATGTAGATATAATAGTTGAGGATAGAAAAGCTCTGGCTGATCGAATTGCGTTCAGTGATCAAAAACGAAAGACCGAAAACAACAGGAAATTGAATTCTAAAACAGCAGAAAGAATCGCTGTTGTTGAGGAAGAAATTGATGCTACTGGTAAGCTTGAAGCACTTTTGGAAGAATTGATTAAAAGAAAAAATAAAGTTTCTTTGTTAAAAATTCCGGAAGAAAATACTGTTGCAACATAATATGTAACTGAATATAAATTATAAATACAAGTGTCTGTCATTTTTTGGCAGGCACTTTTTTTGTGCCCGGGGTATTTTCGGGTTGGTATTTATTGTGTTAAAGTTGTCGTATGGAAAACGGTATGGAAAAACTAAATAAAAAAGTGACTTTTGTAAATGAGCCAAAACTTATGATTCATGAGCGAGATAGGGAATCAAATGAAAAAAGATTAGCCCTTGTTCCTCAAATTCAGGAGTTTGTTTCAAATCATCCTTTATTTAAAGACAAAAATAATCAAATAACTTTTTTCCACAAAGGTGTTTCTTCGCTTGTTAGTTTGATTGAATCTGGCAAAGAAAAGTCTGTGTTAAAAATTTCACTTATTTATAAAAATAATTCATCTGAAGGAAAATTTTTGAGTGAATGGGAAAAGGTTGGTGTGACTGTACCTCATGTCATTGAAGAAGGATTGTTTGGTGAACACCCGTACGTTTTGATGAAATATATAGATGCTCCAAGTCTTGGTGAAAAATATTCACCCGAAGAAATGATAGATAAAAAAATATTTTTGCAGATGGGACAAACTTTAAGAAAGATGCATAATTCAAAAGCTGATGGGTTTGGTTCAATCGTTGACGGAAAACCACAATATCCAGATTTTGAAACTTGGGTTAATAAATACATAAAGGGTTCTCGTTTCCAGGGAAAAATTAAATTCTCGAAAGATAATAATCTTTTGTCTGACGAGGAACATGGTTCGTTGGACGAAGCTATAAATATTTTAAAAGATTTTGTTGAAAAAGATCCGCAGAGTACGTATTGTCACGATGATTTTTCTTCAGGGAATATATTTGCTACCGAACCGCTTACAGTTTTTGATCCAAACCCAACGTTAAATCATCCGTATTTAGATTTGGGAAGAAGTATTGTGATTGCGCCAAATTCAAAAGTTGAATTTGGCGAGGCAGACAAACAGATTTTGGATGGATATTTTGCTGGTGAAAATTTTGATAGAAAAGCACTTCAGGCTTCGATTCTCCTTAATGCTTATATGAAGTTTAGATATTGGCACAGTGTCGCTGGTCATCAAAGGATTGCAAAGGTTCAGGAATTTTTAAAAAATACAAAACATTACATGCAATAAGTTGTGCATTTTTGAGATACGACTTCATGTGTTAAAGTCTTATATATGTGTGGATATATAGGGTTTGTTGGAAAAACTTCAAATGAGAGCGAGCATGTCCTTTCGAACATGCTCGCTCTCATTGCTCATCGAGGCCCCGACTCTCAAGAAATGTATTTGGGGGATGGTGTTGCCTTGGGTTTTCGACGTTTGAGTATTATTGATTTGGAAGGTGGAAATCAGCCAATCTACAACGAAGACAAAACAAAGGTTTTGGTTTTTAATGGCGAAATATATAATTACAAAATCTTGCGAGAAGAATTGGTAAAACGCGGACATACTTTTTATACGCAGTCAGATTCAGAAGTTTTAGTTCATGGATATGAGGAATACGGCGCAGAACTTTTATCAAAACTTCGTGGAATGTTTTCGTTTGTTATTTGGGACACAAAAAATAAAAAACTTTTTGCAGTGCGAGATTTTTTTGGAATAAAACCTTTCTATTATTCAAAAATGGGGGATACGTTTATGTTTGGTTCTGAAATAAAAGGTTTTTTGAAACACCCAGATTTTAAAAAAGAATTGAACGAAGAAAAATTTCCAGAATATTTAACTTTTAGTTGTGTTACAGGGTCAGATACTTTTTTTAAAAATGTTTACAAACTTTTGCCTGGTCATTATTTAGAATTTCAAAACGGAGAGTTGAAAATCGCACAATACTTTACTCCAGAATTTAAAGTTGAAAATGATAAATCGATGGATTATTTTTCTGATGCGATAGCAAAGGAATTTTCTGGATCTGTTGACGCTCATGAAATCGCCGATGTTGAGGTCGGATGTTTTCTTTCTTCAGGTGTTGATTCGAGTTATGTTGCAAGAGAGGTTTCAAAAAAACGTAAACTTCGTACATATACAATCGGTTTCGAAGATAAAAAATATGATGAGTCAGACGATGTAATAAAATACGCAAAAGAAATTGGGGTAGAAAACAAAAGAACACTCGTGTCTTCAGAAGATTATTTTGCAAATGTTGGAAATGTTCAATACCATCTCGACGAACCACTTTCAAATCCATCGGCAAATCTTTTATGGTTTGTTTCAAAATTGGCAAGTGAAGATGTAAAAGTTGTTCTCTCTGGAGAGGGGGCAGATGAAATGTTTGGAGGGTACAATGTATACAAAGAACCAATAATGATGGCGGGGTATCGTAAAATTCCGCTTTGCATACGCAAAGCACTAGCTCGTATCGCCAGTATTTTGCCAGATTTCAAAGGCAAAAATATGCTCATTCGTGGAAGTGTTTCTGCAAAAGATTGGTATATCGGAAACAGTAATATTTATTCTGTATCTGAACGTGCAAAAATTTTGAAAAATAAATATCAATCCAAAAATCCAACAGAACTCACCGCATCTTTTTATGAGAAAGTAAAAAATCTAGATGAGGTTTCACAAATGCAATATATTGATATTCATTTTTGGATGGTTCAAGAAATTCTTTTGAAAGCCGATAAAATGAGTATGGCGCACTCTCTCGAGCTTCGTGTGCCTTTTTTAGACAAGGAAATTTGGAATCTTTCACGCACTATTCCCGTAGAGTACAAAGTGAGTCGTGAAAATACAAAACTCGCACTTCGCAAAGCAGCAGGCAAAGATATGAATCAAACAAATGCCAATCGTACAAAAATGGCATTTCCGCTTCCTCTTCCAGAATGGCTTCGTGAAGATAGGTATTACGAAACGGTTAAAAAATATTTTACAAATGATGTTTGTAAAAAATATTTTAATTATAAAGATTTGATTGCATTGCTCGATGAACACAAAAAAGGAGGCAAAAATAACGCTCGAAAAATTTGGACAGTTTTTACATTCTTGGTATGGTATGAGGAGTATTTCATAAAGCGCTAATATGTACAGAAAAACTTACGTAGAAATTAATACAGAAAATTTAAAATACAATGTTTCGGCATTGATTTCTAAATATCCAAATTACGGATACTATATTGGTGTTGTAAAAGGTAATGTTTATGGACATGGAAGCAAGTCTGTAAAATATTTGGTTGAATCTGGTATAAACTATCTTGCTGTTTCTTCACTCGAAGAAGCGTCAAGTATTCGCAAAGAGGGAATAAATACCTCAATACTTCTTTTGCAACCAATACATCTCGAAGAAATATCTGTTGCCATAAAAAACGATATTACAATAACAATTTCAAATTATGATTATTTCAAAAAACTTGTAACTCAAAATTTTGAAAAGGAATTAAAAATTCATCTCAAAATAAATAGCGGATTTAACCGCTTGGGTATTTCAAACAAAGAGCATGTTAAAGAAATTTTTGAAACACTAAAGCAAAATAAAAATTTTAAACTTGAAGGGATATATTCTCATTTTATGACTTCTGGCCGAAATGATAATTATTTTGATAATCAGGTAAAAGCATTTAAAGAAATAACCTCACTCGTAAATTTAAAAGAAATCCCGATTGTTCATTTGGATAGAAGTCTCACGCTTACTTCGCATGAAAAATTTGATTTTTGTACAGGAATGCGTGTCGGTATTGCAATGTATGGATACAACCAAGCTCCTCAAAAACAAACAGGACTTAAGGCAAAAATAAAAAATTTAATTTTTCCTAAAAAAAGTGTCTCGATTGCCCCAGAAAAATTACTACCAGCATTTGGTCTGTATAGCGAAGTTATAGAAATAAACAAAGTAAAAAAAGGCGAGCTTGTTGGATACGGCGCAAAATTTATTGCACAAAAAGACTGTGTGTTAGCATGTATTCCTGTTGGATATGCCGATGGTTTTTTTCGAAAAAATAGAAATGGATTCGTATCGATAAACGAAAAAAGATATCAAATCACTACTGTTGATATGAATATGATAACTTTGCTAATCGACGAAGGTGTTAAGCTTTATGACAAGGTTGAAATTTTTGGTCAGACTATTTCAGTAAAAGAAGTTGCTCAAAGAAACGAAACAATCATTTACGAAATTTTGTGTGCAATAAAAGAGAGTGTGCCTAGAGTTTTTAAATAACATGAATTTCACTGTCCTATTATTGGGTTCGGATGCGAATGCGTATTACATGGCGCGTTGTTTTCACGAGCTTTATCATAAAAGAGTCGATTTGATGAACTACCGACTTATTGCTGTTACTGAGCACACGAATATTATAAATTTTATTCAATCTCCAGTTTTGGATAATGGTGAAATTTTTGTAAAAACAGTAAATGAATATGCCCAAAATTGCACGTTTGAAAAAATTCTTTTAATTGCAACAAATGACAAATATGTAAGATTGATTGCCGAAAACAAAGAAAAGCTGGATAAAAAATTTGTATTCAATTATCCAACACTCGAAATCGTAAACAATCTCTTGGTAAAAGATAATTTTTACAATGCTTACAAAAATGATTTAGAACTTCCAAAAACTTTTGTATATTCTTGTAAGCAAAAAAATGAAATTAAAAATGGTTTTACGTATCCTATAGTTTTAAAGGCGGGGAATGGGGTTGAGTACAACAAACATCATTTTGATGGAATGAGTAAAGTTTACAAAATCCAGTCGTTTGATGAATTGCTTGCAACGATTAAACAAATTGAAAATTCCGGTTATTCCGACAATTTAATAATTCAAGAATTTATTCCTGGAGATGATTGCGCGCTGTTTGATTCTGTTTTTTATGTAGGCAAGGATAAAAAAGTTAAGCTGATGACCTTTGCTCAAATTGGTTTACAGGAACGCACAAATACTGGTGTGGGGAATTGTACTGTGCTTGTAAACGGATTTGATGAGCATGGATACAAAGAAGAATTGATTTATAAAATGAAAGATTTTTTAGAAAAAATTGGATACCAAGGGTTTGCCGAATTTGATTTGAAATACGATAGCCGTGATGGAAAATACAAAATTTTAGAAATCAATCCTCGCCAAGCACGCAGTAGCTATTATCTCGCTGCTTGTGGACACAATCTTGTAAAATATTTGATTGACGACTTGATTGAAAACAAAGAAATTCCACTTACTTTGACGAAAGATGAAATGGTTTTGAGTTTTGTTCCAAAAGGTGTGATAAGAAAATATGTTACAAGCAAACCACTTTTGGATAAAATAAATTCACTTATAAAACAAAGAAAATTTGTCAGACCACTTAATTATAAAGGCGACACAGATTTTGTCAGAAAAATTTATTTGTTTTTACGAGATATAAATTACAGCAGAAAATATAAAAAGCATACTTGGTAATAAGTTGGATTATTGTATACTTGTATTATGACAAAACTAAACGAGAAAAAATGCATAGCATGCGAGGGTGGGGAAATAAAACCAATTCCAAAAAGTGAAGCAGAAAAGCTTATTTTAGAAATTGAAGCATGGGATTTGGACAAAAATGGAAAGTCTATAAGCAAAGAATTTGTTTTTAAAAATTTTGATAAGGCTATGGATTTTGTAAATGTTGTTGCAGATTTGGCAGAAATAGAAGGACATCATCCAGACATAAATATCTCTTATAACAAAGTTAATTTAAAACTAACTACCCATTCTGTAAAAGGTTTGTCTGAAAATGATTTTATTCTCGCTTCAAAAATAGACGGAATAAGATTGTAATTTATTTTTTGATCACTCGCTTTTTTCTTGCAATTGTGTTATAAATTAAGGGCTTTTTCGCATTGCGAAAAAGCCCGTGAACATGGTGCCCATGGTGTAACGGTCAACACAGAGGTTTGTGGAACCTTTAATTCGGGTTCGATTCCCGATGGGCACCCAAGACCACACGGTCGAAAACAAGACCGTAGAACATAGATATTTGAGAAATTCGGTTCTAGACCGTCACCCTTAAATTAACAAAAAACCTCTTAGAATTTCTAAGAGGTTTTTTGTTTGGATTTTATTTTTATTCTAAACTGATTTTCTTATCATTCAGTATCAATTTATTTCGTAGTTGTTCCAGCAGTTCTCGTTTTTCATGGATCGTCCCTTCTTTTAGAAGATACTTTGCATACATTCGTACATCCACTTCTTTTTCTTTTACTTTTTTCTCGTCCTTAATTCCAAGTACACTTGATCGTAATTTGTTGTGTCGTTCAATTTCTCTATCGATTATATGTCTCGCCCCGAGTTGATTGATATCAAGCGTGTCGATTATTTCTTCAAGTTGGTTTATCAAATTATCTTCGCGTACATAAGGATTCGTGCAATGTTTGTCCTTGTGTCTCGTGCAACTGTAGTAGATGTAAGTATGCACCGAACCGTCACTGATATTCTTTGTTTTTTCTTGTGCTGTGATTCCTGATCCGCATCGTCCGCAGGTCAGGAGTTTTGTAAAAGTGAATTCTTTAAATTTCGTTTTCGGTCTGTTTTCCTCATTCATTTTTTCTTGAACAAGCTGAAATACTTCTTGCGTGATTAGGGGAGTGTGTTGACCTTTATACCAATTACCGCTTCCTCGAGGGTATTCGAATGTTCCTGTAAAGAATGGCGTTCGTAGGAGATTATAAATTGTACTCAAGTTTAGATTTTTGTTATTTTTCGTTTTGAATTTTATATCATCTCGTAACCAGTGAAATACTTTTCTTCCACTCCACCGTTCGTATGCCACCTTTTCAAACATTTGTTTCATTATCGGTCCTCGTATTGGATCGACTATCACGTAGCACTCTCGTCCGATTATTTTCTCATTGGCATATCCTGTTGGTGCCACAGATGGCCATAATCCCATCTCAGCTCTCGTTTTTAATCCGCGTCGTACATTGATACCCTTATTGTCATTCTCAAGTTTTGCTTGTGATCCTAGAATCATCAGCAGAAATTTTTCGTTAGGGGAGTCAGTAAATTTTTGACTATAGGTTCTGATTTCAATCAAAAGTTTTTGATCCATTAGGTCGACTACTGAGCCAAGGTCGCCACCGTTTCTCGATAGGCGATCTGGTGCCCATGTGAGAATTCCATTGAACATTCCTTTTCGAATATCTTCGAGCAGTTGCACAAATACAGGTCTCGTTCCAGATGCTTTCGCTGAGTGACTTTCTCTGCGAATTTCTACAATATCCAGCCCCTCTCGCTTGGCAAGCTCCAACATTTCCTTAATTTGAGAATCTATTGAAAGTGCTTGCTTCTCGTCGTCTTCGCTACTTTTGCGCGCATAAAGGCAGTATTTTATTGCTACGTCTGCTAATTTCGCCCCACGGGCTACTTGAGCCCCTGAAAACCCTTGTGTTACTTGTTCCATTGGTTTGTGTTAATTGCTATTAATTGCGACTACTCAATGAATGACGCAACCCTCGCTGGGAGTCCAGAGAGGGTGGAGTTGGTAACTTCTATAAAACGAATTCAAAATTATTTGGCTATATCTATGACCGCCCTTCATTGTTCTCTTGTCCGATTATGACTTACGCTTGTGTTTAGTGTACTGGACCCCTTTCTTTGCACACGAAACTTGTATTTAAGTATTGTATGTTAG
>CAYSZI010000017.1:0-12944 GCA_964435545.1 uncultured Candidatus Saccharibacteria bacterium
CATAACTCTCGGCGAGATATGAGGTCTTATGATCTTTTTTTAATTCTTGAAGTCTATCGATTAGTGACATATGATATTCGCATTATACAGGAAAATGCGGGCAAAATCTCTGCAGAGATTTTGCCCGCATTTTCGGGAAAGTTATTTAGCTTTTTTTGCTTTTGCTGGAGTAGCAGCTGCGCGACGCTTTTTGAAGCGATCAACACGTCCTGCTGTGTCGAGAATATTTTCTTTTCCAGTATAAAAAGGATGGCAAGCTGAACAGATTTCAACACCGATTGTATCCTTTGTTGAACCTACTAAATATGTTGCACCGCAGACACAAGTTGCCTTTGTTGTCGCGCTGTATTTTGGATGAATTTTTTTCTGCATAAAGAGATATTAGCACAAGAAATAAATAATGGCAAATCTATCTTTTTGACACTCCATATTGATTCAAATAATCAATATCGCTCTGGATACTAGCCTTTAGACCCATAACACTTCGACCATAAGCACACGTTGAACCACCACTTCCATAATACTTACAAGCAGCTCGTATTTGTGAACTATAGCTATTTCCATGAGCACCCAAATCAGAAAGATAAAACGCAGAAGCCATAAATGCATCTTGTGGATCCCAAGGGTTTGCAGCTGTTTCTGAAAGAGCAGACTGAATTCTTGAAACTAGAAGATTCCATGTTGATGCAATAAATTGCGCTGGACCCATAGCTCCTCCCCAACCTCCTGCGCCTTTTATAGGACAAGAAACAACGGTCTTAAACGGATTAAGTCCAAGCGAGCTTGTGATAGACATAAATGGTGGAACATCACGGCTCGGCTTCATAACATTTGAATACCTCACGCCACTATTAACATTTACACCTGCCCCAGAATATTGATCCGTCAAATAACATTTTCCAACATTTGACCCAAGGTTTGACTCTTGAGTAATAATCGCCAACAAAAATGCTGGGTCTATATTTGCTTTTGAAGATGCTGTATTTGCAAAAACGAGAGCCTCTCCGAACTTAATTGCCTTTCCACCTCCAGCAAGTTGAAATAGTTTTGCTTTGATTGTTGCTACTTTTGCCTGTTGGTCTGCAATAACTTTTTGATATTGGGTTTCGCGATTTTTACTTATTGAAAGTAAAACTTTTTGTGTTTTTTGATCTTCCTGAATACTTTTTTGAACACTCTCAAGATTGGCTTTTTCATCAAGTGTTTGGTTTTGTTGTTTTTCCAATTCAGTTTTTTTCTGCTCGGTCACACTTTTAATTGTTGTAATAGTATCCACCGAGGCACGCACATCTGTTTTTAATTTATCAAAACGACTAACATCTGAATAAAAATCTGAAAGTGTTGTTGCCGACAACAAAAAACTCGAAAGTGTTGATTGATCCATTTCATTTGTCTTGCGAAGAAGCTGAGCCAAAGATTCTTTTTCACGAGTGATTTTTTGAGCGAGAGTTTCTATAGTTGTTTGTTTCTCACTAATTGAATCTGTAAGTTGTGTGATTTTTAAAATCTTTGATTGAATTTCTTTTTTCTTTGCGTTTATTTGAGTTGAAAGAACATTTATATCACCTTGGAGTGTTCCTGATTGTTTTTTTTGATCTGAAAGTTGGTTGTTTAATTGAGTGATTTGTTGTTCGAGTAAAACGATTTGTTGTTGACAATATAAACGTTGTTCTGAAGTTGCGTTAGAAGAAATTGTCGTACAATCAAAATCAGCAAAAACCGTCTGCGGCTTTAAAATTTCCACAGGTATAACACCTATCACCAATATGATAGACAGAACAAAAACACATATTGAATTCAAAATACCCTTTCGCATATCGAATACTTTGAATTATAGCATAAATGATTGAATCAAAAAGAAAAATGGGTCGCGACAGCCAAAGGCTGTCGCGACCCATTTTTTGTAACAAAATTATTTTTTCTCTTCTGCTCCTTCTTCCTCTTCTTTCTTTCCTTTCTTTTCAACTTCGATAGCCGCAAAATCAATTGGTCCTGCTGGCTCTTCTTTTTCTTCTTTAATCGATGAAATGTTTACAACAATATCAGAATCTTTTACCATCGCAATAACTCCTTTTGGTAATTTCAAATCTGCTACCGTTATTCGACTATCCAAAATATCTAGAACTGAAATATCAACTTCGATTTTGTGTGGAATATCTTGAACAAGTCCTTTTACCTCAATTTCATGAATACTTTTTACAAGAACTCCAAGACCACCCTTTACTGCTTGAGAAACTCCAACGAATTCAAGTGGAACGGCAACTTCGATTGGCTTAGTTGTATCAACAGCCAAGAAATCAATATGACTTGGAATGTTTTTTACTGGGTCAAGAATAACTTCATGAATCAAAACAGTTGCATCACCTTTTGGTAATGAAAGTTTGATTGTAGAAGATTCACCTGCTTCTTTTAAAACTTTTGTGAAATCTTTTAATGAAACAGAGATATTTTCAGCTGTTTTTCCGGCACCGTAAACGACAGCTGGCACAAAGCCACCTTTTCGTAATTTTGTAAGGTTTTCGCTCGTATTTCGAGCTGTTGATTTAAGCGTTATAGTCATATATACCTATTATACATAAAAAACGAATTTGGTCAAAAAAATAGAGCGTAAAAAGACAAAGTCTTTTTACGCTCATATATATTGAAATAAACAAACTTAAATATTTTTTTTAATCACGGCCGTTCCATCGTAATGACCTTCGCCGTAAATATAACTATATTTACCAAGGGATTCTGATAAAAAGGCATCATTGGTAGAAAAATTATAATTAATCGGCACAGGAATGGCTAATGTTCTACCTATAGACTCATCAGAATATTTTTTAATAAATGTTATTGACTTATCAGAAAAATTCCCTTCATCAAATGTTGCATACCCGTTGTTATCTACAATCACACCAAAACTTTTCTTATTTTTTGTTCCAGTAATATACAACTTAAATTCACCATTATTTTCTGTATCCCAACTACCGAGGTAATCGGGTTTTTCATCTCCTTTGGCGATGAGAAACTCGCCAATCGTTTTTACTGAAAGATAACGTTCCATTACCATTTCCTGCAAATAACACTCTGTATGAAAACTACCAGAAGGCGGTGCGGTATCTTCCAAATATGTTATATCCAGACTATTTTTATTTTGCAAGTAAAAAAGTGCGGCAAGTGAATAATACATTACGATTACAATATCATTCGTGGTGTCGATTGCAGACATAATCTTTTTAGATATTGCCTCATATCTTTCGATTTCGTAAAAATATGAATTTCTCATTAATACCTCAAATGAAACATCATCTTCGAATTCAGTTTGAAGCTTTTTGCAAACATCAACAGGCTCCAGATATAAAAGATTGCATTCCGAATTTAAAAGGTAATCTTTCAAGTTATCCCAGTATTCCTTGTGAATACTTTCATTTATCCAAGAAAGTTGCATGAGGTCACCCTCTGTAAACCACGAGATGTAAACATCCGTGTCTTCTTTTAAAACTATGGATTTCACGGCACTGCTTACCGGAAAAACGATATTCTCCCCGTGAACTTTCTGTCCAGGGATTACGGCAATCACCGTTATTTTTTTCATAACAAACAATTTATTTTAATTTAAATTCATATTAAAACAAAAAGTATTATCTGTCAAATAAACCCAAATTTTTGGGTTTATTAAAAACGTGGGAATTTTTCGAAGAAAAATTCCCACGTTTTATTCTCGTATCAAATATTTTCCAATATCAGTCTTTGTCATCCCCACTTTCTTACCAGGATTAAAAATATTTTGTGGGTCAAAAATATTTTTTACATCTGCAAAAAGTTTTACAATTTCATGTCCGTACATATCTACCAAATACGGAGTGCGAATAATTCCATCATTGTGTTCTGCCGTAATTGACCCGCCGAGTTTTATAACCAAAGCATAAACTTGTCTCGAAACATCCAAAATCATTTTTTCTGATTTACTTGCATCCACATCAATTAAAGGAATAATATGAAAATTTCCATTACCCGCATGGCCCGCAATACTATAATCAAGTTTATAACTATCTAGAATACTACGCATTGCAGGAAGAAATTCTGTAAGTTTTTCTGGTGGAACAATTACATCATCAACAAACGGCGCAGTACGTCTACCTTTTACATGCTGGCGAAGAAGATTGAAACTATCATGACGAATCATCCAATACTTTTCTCCGGACGATTTATTTTTTGAAATTTTTAATTTTGTATTTTTAAAATTCTCGAGACGTTTTTTCAAAAGCTCAACACGGGCAAGAACCTCATGTTCATCATCTCCAGTACATTCGATAAGCAAAACGAGTTTTGGCATACCTCCAAACATCATAAAAAATTCTGGCAAAAAACTCATTCCCATTTTAATCGCACCAAGCAATCCTTTCATTTTCAAAAAACCTTTCCAAAAACGTACAGCGAGTGCAATACTTTTATCGTCATAAGATTCTATTGTTTCAGGATCCACTTTTATTGCCTCGTTTACAATATCTGCAAGATTATTCAAATCTCGCAAAAAAACAACAAGCATGGCAGATTGATTTTTTGTTTTAACTAAACGCAATTTTGCGGAAGTTGTAATAGCAAGCGTTCCTTGCGAACCAACAATCAACTGCGACAAATCAAACATTTCCTGACCAGATTTTTCGTCTCTTCGCAAAACATTCCACAAATTATATCCTGCAGAATTTTTTCCAACATGAGGACGCTTTGATTCAATAAGTTTTCTATTTGAATCAACGAGTTTCAAAATATCGCGATATATCGTACCAACAAAATCTTGTCGGGTCGCTCGACTCTCTGCCTCAACGCGTGGAATTTCTGAAATTTTTTCACATGAGCCATCGGAAAAAACAATATCAAGCTCTTTGATATAATCTTCAGTTTTCCCGTATTTGAGAGACAGCTCCCCTCCGGAATTATTTCCAATCATTCCGCCTAATGCATTTATACTTTTTGATGCAGTAAAGCAAGGCAGTAATAAATTTTTCTCTAAAGTTTTAGGTTCAAAATCATGATAAAAAACTCCAGGCTCTATCGTGACCTCTCCAGATATTTCCACTTTTCTTGATTTCCAAAAATGAGGAAAAATATCATAAGAAGAAACATTTTTTATTTCAGAAATTTTATTGAGATACCTCATACAATCTAAACTAATTGAATTGTTTAGAGATCCGCCAGCCATGCATGTACCAGCCGAACGAGGAGTTATTGAAATATTTTTATTTTGTTTTTTTTCTTCAGAAACAAATTTTACGATTTTTGAAATATCATCTGCGTCTTTTGGGTAAATAACAACCTCAGGTTTTATTTCAAACAAACTCGCATCGCGACTGTGCGAAAAAATTGTTTCCGCAGAATCATCAACATCCCCTTTTATCAATTTTTTAATTTCGTCCTTCATCTTTTTTAATTATAACACCATCATGATATAATAAAAATATGAATAACTACGATTTTTTAGCTATCGGCGACATTGTTGTCGATACATTTATACATATATTAGACGCTGAGGCTTCTTGCGACCTTGATCAAGAACACTGCAAGCTCTCACTTCGTTTTGGCGATAAGGTTCCTTATGATTTTTATGAAAATTTATATGCTGTCGGAAATAGTCCAAACGCATCAGTTTCTGCTTCACGACTCGGATTAAAAACAGCACTTATTTCCACAATTGGAAATGATTTAAATGGAAATCTTTGTATTGAAAATCTTAAAAAAGAAAATGTGTCTACTGAATTTGTTGAGACAGACTCAAAACTTCCAACAAATCTACATTTTGTACTTTGGTATGAACCAGAGCGAACAATCCTAATCAAACACGCTGATTTTGAAAGACATATAAAAGATGACATTTCTACAAAATGGGTTTACTTGTCATCTATTGGTGAATACAAGGCGCAAGAATTTCATGCAGAATTCTCAACATGGCTTTCAAAGCACCCAGAGACGAAACTTGCATTCCAACCAGGAACATATCAAATGAAAATGGGTACGGAAGTTTTGAAAGATATTTACCAACATTCCGAAATATTTTTCTGCAATTTCGAAGAAGCTCAAAGAATTTTAAAAAGTGAAGAAAAAGATCCAAAAAAATTAATGGAAGCAATTCACGATCTTGGACCAAAAATTGTGATCGTTACAGATGGAATGAAAGGTGCATACGCGCGTGAAGAAGATGGAACAAATTGGTTTATGCCAATCTATCCAAACAAACCATACGAACGCACAGGTGCAGGAGACGCATTTTCTTCAACAATAACTTCGTGTCTTATCAAAGGCATGTCAGTACCTGAAGCATTACTTTGGGCGCCAATAAACTCAATGTCTGTCACAAATTTCGTCGGAGCTCAAAAAGGCCTTTTAACGCCAGAAAAAATCCAAGAATATCTTGCAAGCGCTGCAAACGAATATAAGCCTTCAAAAATATAGGTTTTTTAAGACACAAACTACCCATTGCCAAATATCCATAATTGATGTATAATCGAGAAAATATATCGATATGGATTTTTTTGGATTATTGGTGGAAACGCTTAAAAACAGCGAAAAAGTAAATGAATACTTATTGTCACCTGACGGTAAATATTATCTAGGAGAAATAAGCAAACTAGAAACAAAAATTACCGAAGCTCAAGACAACATTGAGTTAAACCTCAAGGTTGAGGAAAACGAAAAAAAGATTGTCCAATACAAAACCTTATTAAAAAATATTGTAAATGATTTTACGGTTCAAGTCCCAGCTTTATCAAAATTTACAATTTAAAAATAATCTAAAAATTAAAATTTATTTAAATTTTAAATACAAACATATTAAGCATTGCCAAATCGGTGATGCTTATTTTTTTCGATCTAAAACTTTTTTTACAGCTTTTTCAATATGAGATATTCCCATTTCATATTTTTCAATAAGTTCTAGTGGAAAACCAGATTGACCATACAAATTTTTAACACCAACAAATTCAATTGCAGTGGGACACACACTCGACAAATATTCAGAAATTGCACTTCCAATTCCTCCGGCAATTTGGTGTTCTTCTACTGTTACAATTGCGCGAGTTTCTTTTGCTAAGGCGAGAACTTTTTCTTCATCCAATGGCTTTACTGTTCCGATATTCAAAACTTTTACACGAATTCCGTCTTTCTCTAAATTTCGTGCAACGCGAAGTGCATTATATACAAGCGCTCCGCTTGCAATAATACCAACATGAGAAATTCCTGCAGGCTCATAAAAAATTTGCGCCTTCCCTATTTCAAATGGAGTATCAGCAGTTGTAATAACTGGACTTTTTTCTCGTGCCAAACGAATATATGCTGGCTTTTTTAATTTTGCGAGAGCGAGTGTTGCTTTTTTTGCTTCGATTGAATCACACGGCGTAACAACAATCATATTTGGAAGAACTCTCATAAGTGCAATATCTTCGAGTGCTTGATGTGTTCCTCCATCTGGTCCGACAGAAATTCCAGCGTGACTTCCTACAATAATTACGGCACGATCATTGTATGCAATTGTCGTACGAATCTGTTCCCAATTTCTTCCAGGAGAAAACATTGCATAACTTGATATAAATGGAAGTTTTCCCATTGCTGATATTCCTGACGCAACCGATGCAAGATTTTGTTCTGCCACGCCCACCTGAACAAATCTTTTTGGAAATCTATCTGCAAATGCCTGCATTTTTGTTGACTCAGTAAGGTCAGCACAAAGTCCGACAATACTTTCGTCTTCGATTCCCGCTTGCAAAAGACCTTCTCCAAAACCTGAACGAATTGGTACCTGTTCAACATCGTCATTCCAAAGCTTTAAATTTAATTTTAGTTTAGGATTGAGCATAATTATTGATGTTCGCTTTTAATTTTACCGCCCAATGTTCTAAGTTCTTCGAGTGCTTTTTTTGCTTGCTCTGCATTGGGTGGTACTCCATGCCAATGAAAATCGTATTCCATAAAATCAACACCTTTACCTGGAATCGTACGCGCAATTATTACTGTTGGTTTTTCAAAAACTTTTTTTGCTTTTTCAAAACCTTCGTCAATTGAACGAAAATCATGTCCATCAATTTCAATTACGTTCCAATTAAAACTTTTCCATTTTTCTACAAGAGGTGCGAGAGGCATAACATTTTCAATGTAACCTTCAATCTGAATATTGTTGTAATCAACAACTGCAACCAAATTGTGCAATTTATATTTTGCGGCAAGCATAATCGCCTCCCAAGAATTGCCTTCTTGCAATTCGCCATCTGACATCGCGCAATAAATTCTGCGGCTTGTGAGTTCAGCTAAATCAATTTTGTCTGCAATCGCCATTCCCACAGCCTGAGAAAGACCTGAGCCAAGTGGCCCTGAAGAAGTTTCAACTATCGGCAACCATTCACGATGAGGATGACCTTGCAAACGCGTACCAAGTTTGCGTAAAGTTTTTAATTCTTCAACAGGAAAATATCCTGCGTGTGCGAGCGTAGAGTAATAAACAGGACAAATGTGGCCGTTTGATAAAACAAAACGGTCACGACCTTCCCATTTCGGATTTTTTGGATCGTGTTTAAGTGCGTGAAAAAATAAATATGTAAAAATATCTGCCATTCCAAGAGGCCCGGCCGAGTGTCCAGATTTTGCCTCAAGCAACATTTCGATTATTGATTCTCGAATATTATTTGCGGTTGTTTCAAGTTCAATTATTTTTTCATCGCGTAACATATTGTTACATTTATTGTATCACACGTTCGAATTCGGCAATACGGTCTGCAATTTTTTCTGCAGAAAAAATTGCAGACCCAGATACCAATCTTGTAGCCCCAGCCTCAACAAGTTTTTTTGCAAAATCCTGCTTGACCGAACCGTCAACAGCAAGAGGAAGCTCGGGATATTTTGCTCTCAAAATTTTTAAATTTTCATAAACTCTCTCATCAAAATTTTGTCCTTGATAACCAATCTTTGAAATTCCCATGCACTGTACAAATGAAACTATTTTCTCATCAAGGATTGGAAATAATATTTCTGGTTTTGTGTCTGGATTTATTGCAACTCCTATTTCGATAATTGGTGGCACCATTCGAATGAGTTCATGCATCTGTGAATGCAAATCAGAAAAAGCTTCCGCATGAAAAATTATTCGTGATGGCCCGATAGTCAAAAGATTTGGTAGCAAGCGTTTTGCATCCGCAATCATCAAATCTAATTCAAAATCAAAATCTTCCCAATATGGCATATCAACCTCACCTTCTCCTGAGACGATTTGTTTAAAATAATCGTCGTAATGAAGCGGTTCTTCAGCAAACATCGGCGCAGTGTATGGCCAAGTAAGGCTTGGCACAAAAACTCCATCACAAATATCGAGCTGCACAGTGCGAGTAACACCCAAAACTCTTTCGAGTTTTTCAGTAACTCCATTAAAACTTTTTTCCAAAATTGCTGGTATTATTTCTGCCATAAATATTATTATATATGTAATTACTAATTAGAACCAATATATACAGAATTATTTTCTATTTTTACTAAAGGGTCACCATCTTTACCAATAAGGTGTTTTGTTTTCTGAGTATAGTCAGAAATACGGTTTGGATTCTTCTCCAGAAAATCAATATACTTATTCAAACATTCTTCAAAATTTCTCTTCAAACTTTTCCCGTTTTTTAAAACTATTGTATTTGTAATCGATTTTTTTTCATTTTCCGAAATTTCTATCTGAAGAGTTCTCGCAAGAACTTCATCAAATGACCACCAGTAAGGTATTTTATCCCAATCACCGTTTTTAATATTTTTACTAGTTTTTTGGAATTCGATTTCGCTACTCTGGTTTTCAGAAAACATTATAATAAATTCTTCGTAAAAATTCTTTGCCTCCATAAAAAATTCTTTTTCTTCTGGATAGAGAAATTTCTCAAGCTCAGGTTTGTTTTTGACAAACTGTTCCATTCTTATAACATGAGACGTCAAAGCATGAATAAGCTCGTGTGACAACCATTGAAATTCTTGGGCATGAATACTTTCGTTTTTTGGTTTTACGTAAACCATTTTTTCAATAATAAGATTTTCAGGTTCAATTTCTTCTCCCTCTTTTCCCTTGAGTGTACAATCATAACTTTGCCCATTCTCGACTTCGTTATTTATGTCCCTATACAACGACCCAAAAATTATTGAAAAATTTTTAAAAATATTTTTTTCTTGTATTTTTTTAAAAACACCTAGATTTTCATTTAAATCAACGCCTTCTATATTATCAACCAAGTGATTAATCAATTTATCAGCTGAAACAAATTTTCGGCCAGCCAATTCACTCAAATTCCCGTATTTATTTCTGAACGTGTCTGAGTATAAAACCTTCCATTCTTTTTCGGAAAGCTTTGATACCGGTCCGTCTTTATACTGCAATATATTTCCTCTCTTTTTTCTATCCTCAGGAATATTGGTCTTAGATATTTCTTGTTCAAAATTATCATCGATATCAAAAGCTTTAGTCCATTTTTTTTGTTCGAGATTAAAATTGATATTTTCCATGCTATTTTTCTAGTTTATTAATTCTTCGAACATGTCTTTCATCAAAAGTAAATTTTATTTCGAGAAAAAGTTTAACCGCTTCTCTTGCTTCATCTTCGTTTAAAAATCTCGCACCCAACGAAAGAATATTTGCGTTGTTGTGTTCTCTCATAAGTCTCACTATATCCATACCTCCGCCATAAAAAACAGCTGCGCGAATTCCGTTTACTTTATTTGCGCATATAGCTTCGCCTTGTCCTGAACCCCCAAAAATAATTCCAAAAGCTTCATCTTCTTTTGCAACAACTTCTGCTACAGGGCGAATAAAATCTGGATAATCATCGGTTTCGTCCAATTTTAAAGCACCCATATCCTCAACAAGATAATTCAAGTCTGTAAGATATTTTTTTATCTTTTCCTTCAATTTAAAACCCGCATGATCTGTCCCCAAATATATTTTCATTTTTATAGTATACCAAGACGTTTTTATATAGCAATAACATCATTAATACAATAAAAAAGCACTGACCTAAATAAGCCAGTGCTTTATAAAATATAATTATACCTAGTTGGTTGATTGATTCTTAACCAATTCAGCATAGTATTCACAATTACTTAAAAGTTCACTGTGTGTACCCTCTGCCAATAATATTCCATGTCTAAACACAAGAATCTTATCGCATTGAATAACAGTAGAAAGACGATGCGCAATAATTATTGCTGTCTTTCCAAAACTTGCCCGGTCAATACTTTCCTGAACGATTTTTTCACTTGTTGAATCAAGTGAACTGGTCGCCTCATCGAATATCAAGATGCTTGGTTCTTTTGCAAGAGCTCTTGAAACACCAACTCTCTGTCGTTCTCCACCGGAAAGCTTTATCCCTTTTTCTCCAACAATAGTTTCAAAACCATGTTCGAGTTTTGTAAAAAAGGCGTCAATTCGTGCCATCTTTGCAATGCTAGCCAATTTTTCGTCTGTAAAATGACTTGTGTCACCGTTTAATCCAAACAAAATATTTTCTCTCATTGAACGATCAAATAACACAACGTCCTGAGCAACATTTCCTACGTTTCGAAGATAAAGTTTCAAATCAAGCAATCTCAAATCATTGCCGTCAATCAATATTTGACCCATCTGTGGATCAAACATTCTCATAAGCAAATTTGAAAGTGTTGATTTTCCTGAACCAGATTCGCCAACGATACCAATTTTTTGACCAGCTTCGATTTTAAACGAAACTGATTTTAATACTGGATCATTTTGCAGATCGTTTTTGCTTTCACTACCTTCATGCGTTTCTACACGTTTCGGGTAATAAAAACATACGTTCCTAAATTCGATGTTTCCATAAAATTTATCCGGCCTAATTGGATTTTCAATATTTACTATGTCGGGTTTTATTTCAAGTAAATCAAAATATTTTTCAATATTAGATCTATCTATCATAAACTGTCTATGCATATTGGTTATTTGCCAAAGTGCATCGATAAAAAATCCTGAGTAAGTAAAAATTAGAAACAATGAACCGACGGTAAGCCTCATGCAAGCAGGACCATCAAACATCAAATATACAGACAAGAACATTGTCGACAAACGTAGCAGATTTGAAAACCAACGAATATTTTGTAGTCGTTTAATTCCAGGAATCCATACCTTAGTATGAGCATTCTGTAGTTTTCCTTGAGCAACACCCAAGTCATTTAGAGAACGCTCTTCTTGGCATTCGTTGATAACCAAATTTACATGTCTATATATTTCCGAAATCAAACGCGAGTTTGATGTGCGTTGCTCACGTAATTTATTAATATCAGGTATTGTTTTTTTGTTGTGATTTAACATCATTGCAAAAAACAAAACTCCGATAAAAATAAATATAATTCCGACAAACCACTCTGCATAAAAAATTATAATTAGAGCGATAAAGAATTGTGCAAACGATTGAAAATATACATTCGTAAACATGCTAATCTGATTTTGAATAGAAGAAGTTCCATTCGAAATAATTGCCTGGCTAACACCTGAATGCTCATTCAAATGCTGCCCGCCAGAAAACTGAAAATATCTACTTATAGATTTATGATTCAAATAATTAGGAATCATTATATCAAGCTGACTAATTTCAATTTTTGCTTGAATTGAATTGATTAGTATTCTAGCAATTGCAAGAATACCTGTAACACCAACCCAAACAAGCGCGACCGATAAATACGTTTTATCGACTCCATGCTTCTGCACCAAATCAAAAATTTTGCTGTAGCACATGCTAGCAATTGCATTAAGTCCGATAGTAATTATCGAACACATAAACACGGCAATCAACGGTTTTCTAAAAGGCGTTGCAAATGAAATCACTCGCTTAATAAGTGTTCTTGCTGTTAACTTTTGTTTCATTAATTTTTTTTAAAGAGTATGAAAGAAAAAGTTACCTTTGAATTAGTACACCAAGTAAAATTGGTATATGAGAAAA
>CAYSZI010000018.1:0-12926 GCA_964435545.1 uncultured Candidatus Saccharibacteria bacterium
ATTAATATTATTAATTATATACAAGATTGGTGTGCAAATTTTGGGGTCCGGGCCAATTGTTCATTATCCGACCATTTGTTTCTAGTCTTTATCCATGAATCAAAAGCAGTTTTGCGTTCTGGAACATCATCAAACTGTTCAATGATTGTTTCATCTTTTTTTGTTGTAACATTTTTACTTTTACGAACCTCTGCCTCATTGGAAATTTTAGTCCAACCAGGCAAAAGCCAATCAGAAAGAATTTCTGGTGGTTTAGGGCAAGGTGTTATGATTGGTCTTGTAATCTCAAGTAAAACGTCATTCTCTTGTCGTCCGTCCTCCTCTAATTCTTTTTTTGTGGGAACAAAATATTCGTTTAATTTTACGGACGGATGTTTTAGTAAGGAATTCAACCAAAGTGTCGCAATTTGTTTAGAGATATCAGTTATAACAGGTGTGCGAAGATCGTTGTATGCTTTGAGGAACTCAAAAAGGTTTTTGAATCGGCTTTGAATTACTACTTTTTCGTCATTACTCATATAATATTTTATTCCTTAATTAAGTTGACATAATTAGTCTGTCTTGACATATATGCTAAAAATTTTAGCATAATTAAAGCTTTTTTGGAATTATTGATTTATTCTAACACTTAGGAGGAACACATATTGAGACCTGTAACAGCGCCCGAGAAGGTTATTATTACAACCCATCTCGTGCTAGCTGTCAATGGTGACCCTACAGGGAATCGAACCCTGATTTAATCCTTGAGAAGGATCCGTCCTAGCCGTTAGACGATAGGGCCAGTAAAACCATCTGGCTTTTTTAAGAGTAGCAAGAAACGCCTTATTTTTCAATATAATTTAAGATTTTTATCTATTGACTTTTTTGATATAATATGTTATCATATAAACAAGTTTGTCCACAACAAATTTTAACATTTTTAAAAAAACGTAGTAATGAAAAAAAATTTCTTTGAATTCATTAGCTGGTTCAGAAAGAATTTCTGGATGATAGCTGTAGTAATTGTAACGTTTGGTTCTTTATGGACAGCGTTACACTTCGACCCCAAGTTATTTACAAAATCAGTTAAAGCACCGACCAATCCACTCACGGAATTTCTGGGAGCAATATCAATGGTTGGATTATGCTACTTGTTTTACGTTGTAGTAAAATACAACCCCAAAAAACAAAACTGATTAAATACCCTATCTAAAATCGAGCTTTACGTAAACTATACGTAAAGCTCATTTTTATTATTCCCCTATTTAAGGATTTGCTAATACTCATATTATATGTTTATATTATAATGATTTGGTTGTTTGACAATAAAATAACAACATACAGCGTGAATGAACGAACTCGCAAAGTGCCTTACTGGGAAAAAAATTGTTTCGGCAGTCTACCGATCATAGACTTAATACATTTTTTTGTGAGTAACACAAGAATTCAATTGACAAGAAAAGTCATCGAAAAGGTGTTCGGTAAAGATACCGACATCAAACCAGGTTCATGCCAAATGGACTTTGAGCACATTGAAGAAGTAGATTTTTATCCACTTCATGAAAAACCAAAGGAATCCAAAGGACCTATCAAGCGATACAACTATCATATGGTAGCAGGTCTCGTTTTAGGTTTTGAGTTGTTGGACAAAGAACCCGACCGTCCTCTAATCGAAACCCTATGTGAATTACTTTATGATAAAGGTAAAGGCACAGAAATGTATCTTGATGACCCCTCGCTTTGTTTTCTGTCGTGTTATACGACCAACAAAGGATATGACAAAAAAGACAGAAGTACATTAATTTTAACCAATGTTGTTCATACTTATGCGATAAGTGAAGAACAGCTTGCTGAAATCAAGAAAAAAATTGAAGCACTTAAACCAACTTTTATAATAAAAGAAGGTTAATTTTTTTCAGAGCAAAAAAATTAAACAAGCCGGAGACCTAAAAAATCTTCGGCTTTTTTTATTTATTCCATTCTTTTTCTTGTCGCACCAAAAGCTCTTCGGCTTTTTCTGGCTCTGCCATCAACATTTTTACAGTGCGTTCCATTCGCATTCCTTGTGAACCTTTTAGATATACAACATCACCAACTTTCAAAATCTTTTCTATTGCCTCGCCGGCAGAAATTGCATCATCAACTTCGATTATTTTTTTCTCGTTCATTCCTGCATCCATTGCTCCAAGCGAACATTCTTTTGCACGGGTTCCCACAGTCACCAAAAGATTCGCAGATTTTTTTGCAATTTTTCCGATTTCGCGGTGAGCATCGTTTGTATATTTTCCAAGCTCGAGCATGTCGCCTATTACAGCAATTTTTCTTTTGCCAAATGGTAATTCGTGGAGCATCTGCAATCCTATTTCACAAGCAGCTGGCGAAGAATTGTAAGTGTCGTCTATAAGTATCGAACCATTTATTCCTGGAATAAGTCTCACTCGTCCTGCTGGCGTTTCGTACTCCTTCAATTCATCGATTGCTTTTACCATATTCATTCCAAGAGCGTATGCCACACTGAGCGCCGAAAGCGCAACAGTTGTATAACCTTTTGAATATACATTTGGCAAATTTACAGGAAAACTTTTTCCATCAAAATCGATTTTGAATGCGAGACCTCCATGTGAGGCATCATTTGGTTCCAAAATTTGAATGTTGCTTGCACGAATATCTGCGTCTTCGCTCTCGCCAAAAGAAAATGAACGAAAAGGAAGTTTTTCTTTTGCCTTCATTATTTTTTCATCGTCTGCATTTAAAACAAGAGTTCCCTCTTTTCTCATAAAACGAGCTAGAGAAATTTTTTCTTCAACAAGAGATTCGAGCGTTGGGAAAAATTCTATATGAACAGGCACATCTGGCAAACGCGTAATAACAACCACGTCAGGCTTTAGCCATTTTGCAACAGAACTAATATCACCGGGCTTATCTGCACCAACTTCTAAAACCAAAGTTTTTGGATATGATTTATCTATAAAAATTATTTTTCCAATTCCGCGCCAAATTATTCCAATCCAAGCAAACAAACTTCCCCATCCGCTTTTCTCGCCAATAATTGTAAGCGGAATTCCAAATTCACTATTAAAACTTTTTTCGCTCTTGCGAATACTTCCTTCATTTTTTAAAACAGTATAAATTGCATCCTTTGTTGATGTTTTTCCGACACTTCCAGTCACTGTAATTATTTTTGGTTTATAACGCCAAAGAATACCTCGCGCAACAAAGGTTAATTTTAATATTATTATTTTTTTTATAAAATTTTTCATACGATTAAAGTGCAGAATGATCAGGAGGAACTTGATAATATGCCAAAAGAAAATGTGCGATGTCTTCAAAATTTCTCGCCACACTACTGGAGGCAAACTGCGCGCCATGCGGATTTAGCATATATAAAAGCACTATAAAGCGCGGGTTGTATGCCGGAAAATATCCTACCATACTATGCAAATATTTGTCAGGATAATATCCACCACCACCCGGAATGGCTATTTGAGCTGTACCAGTCTTTCCGGCAATGCTCCAAAATTTATCTTGCTCGTGTGTTGATTTGCCTACACCACCCGTTTCAAATGCTGTTACAAGCATTCGAGAAACAGTGAGAGCAGTTTCTGGTTTTATAACAGCTGGCAATGGCTTAAAATCACTAAATGGCTTTTCAGTACCATCTCGATAAATAACACTTCTTGCCACGTGAGGAGTAACAGGAACACCTGCGTTTGCCAAAGCCGAAAATGCGCGAATAGCATCCACTGGAGTAAGTGCAATTCCCTGACCAAATGATGCTGTACCGTATTCAACATCACGAGGACTTTGCAAATTTGTAACGATACTCTGAGCTTCATCTGGTAAATCAATTCCTGTTTTTGAATTCAATCCAAATTTATAAAAATAATCTCTAAAAACATCATGACCAAGTTTTTGCATTACAAAAACTGCACCTGTATTTAATGATTCATTCAAAACTTCTTGCATTGTGATAACTCCACGTCCACGCAAATCAAAGTTATTAATTTTTTTACCATTTAGCATTACAAAACCTTTATCTGTATATTTTGTCTCTGGTGTGATAACTCCAGTATCAAGACCTGCAGACATTGTAAGACCTTTTACAATTGAGCCAAGTTCGTACACGTGTTCAACTAACGGATTCTCGTATGCAGCCACAGATGATGCCTTTCCATAAATATTTGGATCAAAATCTGGTAATGCTCCCATCGCCAAAATACTTCCGTCGTGAGGATCCATTATTATTCCACCAGATTCGTCTGGACTGTATTTATCCATCATTGCACCGAGCTGTTGTTCAAGATGTGCCTGCACTGAGGGCTCGATTGATGTCACAATATCACCTTGGTCTTTTGAATTTGAAAAATGATCTTTTAGATTATCAAATACTTCTGCGAAAAAATTTGTATAAACATTATCTTGGGAATGTATAAGCAAACTATTGTAATATTTTTCCAAACCGTAGCGTCCTGTCAATAAATCCCCTTTGTATCCGATAAAGCCAACAACTTTTGAAGCGAGTGTTCCTCCAGGATATGTACGCCACGTGTACTGATACAAATTTACGCCACTTAAATTTAGTGCAGTAATTGCGTCAGCAGATTCTTTGGTTAAATGCGTTGCGATTTCTTCATATGGATCACCAATTTTTGAAGCGTGGGTAATAAAATTATCATGATCGATGGTAATTATTTTTGATAATGCAGAATAAGCATCTTCTGCATTTTTTATTTGTGCTGGTACGATTGCAAGCTTAAAACCTGAAGTAACCGTTGCGAGCTCGACACGTGAACCATCTTTTGTTGTTGCATAAATAGCACCTCGATCAAAAAGTTCTGTTGATGAAGGAGCATACTGTCTGTCGGCGCGCTTTGAAAAATCATTTCCGTGTACAACTTGCAACAAAAAAAGCTTGCCGATTATACAAGCTGAAAAAATTCCTATAAAAACCAAAACAACAATTAGTCGAGTACGATTTATACGCGAATCTGACGAACTTTTTTTTTGATTGTTCGTATTGGTAGAACGCATATTTAATATAAATTATTCAACCATACCAACCGTAGGACTATCAGAAACGCGATTTGCGTATATTGTATCTTTTGACTCAGACAATCCAGACATTGAAGCACTCGCGATATCGACACTACTTATTTGTGAAAGATATGCAACCTGAAGTCTTCCAACAGCACTTTGAACAAGCTTGATTTCAGACTCTGCTTGTTTCCTTGCAATAACATCAAAAACAATTCTACCAACAAAATACATGTACATACCAAGCATTACTGCAAGTACACATACGCCAGCAATTACAACCCTTTTGATTGCTTGATTTTCTGGCATCGCTATTGAATTTATTTTTATTGAGTTATTCATATTTTTTTAAGGATTCGAAGTTTTGCACTTCGTGAACGTGGATTAATTTTTATTTCTTCTCGTGTTGGCGTAATTGGTTTTTTTGTGAGCACCTGAGCTATTCCTTCTTTTGCCTTATCTCTAAAAAAGTTTTTTACAATTCTGTCTTCGAGGCTATGGAATGTAATCGTAACTATTCGCCCATCTTTTTCCAAAATATCCCATGCGTTTTCCAGGCCTTCTGTAATAGCACCCAATTCATCATTTACAAAAATCCGCAGTGCTTGAAAAGTTTTTGTTGATGGATTTATTCGTCCCTTTTTATAAAAATTTGGAACGGCGTCTTCAATAATCCTAGACAATTGAAATGTTGATTCAATTTTCATTTTTCTTCTTGCAACAATAATTGCATTTGCGATTTGTCTAGAAAATCTTTCTTCGCCAAATTTAAAAATAATATCTGCAAGCTCGTTTTCTCTTGTTGAGTTGACGACATCTCTGGCTGTAAGGGTATCGCTCTCGATTGGATTTTGAAGTGTCATCAAAAGTGGTTCATCATATTTAAACGAAAAACCTCTTCCAGACTCGCCCAATTCCATCGACGAGATTCCAAAATCAAAAAGTACTCCGTCTACTTTACTAATTCCATTTTTTTCACAAGCAGTTTCCATTTTTCGAAAATTTGCTTGAATTGGAATCAATTTTCCACCAACCTCTTTAATATTGTTTTTCGCAAGTTTTAGAGCATCCCCATCGAGGTCAAAACCCACGATTGAAACATTGTCTCCAAACTTACGAGCAATCTCGCTAGAATGTCCCCCAGCGCCAAGTGTTGCATCTATTATTGTATCGCCGGCCTTTATATCAAGACCGTCGATTGACTCATTTAAAAGTACTGAAACGTGCGACATAAACTAGAGAGCTCCTACACTACCAAGTTTTTCTGCCAAAGTTTCGGCTTGACCCTCAACCCCAGCTTTGTACTTGGCCCACGCCCTCTCATTCCAGATTTCTGCCCGATTTTGTACGCCAATTATGGCTATCTTTCCAGAGAGTTTTGCTCTCCCCTTCAAGAAATCGGGAATGAGAATGCGCCCAGAACCATCGACCTCTATCTCTTGTGCCCCTCCAAACATAAAGCGGTTAAAACTTCGGTTGTCAGCTTGCAACATTGAATTTTCTGCAAGACGAGCTGAAATTTTTTCCCATTCTGAAACGTTAAACATAAAAATCGAACCATCGAGCCCTGGCGCTAATACGACTTTTTTTCCCAATTCAGTGCGAAAACGTGCCGGTAGTGATACTCGGTTTTTTTCGTCTATCGCATGGATGTATTCGCCGATTAACATATATTTTGGTGAGCACTATGGCGAAAAATTTCTTTGAAATTTTTCGCCCCACTTTGTCCCACTCACATAATATTATATGCCACTTTGTACCACTAAGCAAAGATAAAAATGGTGGATAACCCACAAGAATTTTTAGTGGTTGACAAAAAAAAATACAACAGTACAATCAATACAAATACACACAGAGGATGCTGAAAATCTGGCAATATTGCGAAGAGTAAGCACAAAAATTCATTAACATGTTTTATCAAATAATTAATTCAGACAAGACAAACAGAGTACTTGTTAAAAAGTTGCTTAAAAATGGGAAGGCGTGTTTTGCGTTTTTTCAAAAAACATTATCTGGGCTCAAGTTTGTCCGTCCGTCAGACGAAAATGAATGGATTTATGCAAATGAAGAGTGGGCAAACGTTGCATTAAACGTAACCTACAAAACGGACCCGTTCCCTATTTTGCTTAAAAGCGAATCCCTTGTATATGTTTTTTTTGAAGGATCTAATCTAGTTAGGTTGTATAAAAAAACAAACAAAGGAGAATCTAGCACATATAGCGAGATACCTGCAGATATCCAAACAGGACTCAATGAACTTTTTAAAAAAATTATTTCATATAACAAAAAAGACAAATACTATATTGAAAAATTTGCCTTGGATGAAAATGGAATAGTTGTTTTAATTCATAAAGCCCCTCTGAAAGATGGATTAAAAAAATGGATACAAAGAAAGAAAGATAGAAACATTTCTCTAACTTTTACACTCTAGTTTTTAACCTCAAATATAAAAACACTAGCCGCACTTTTGTGACGGCTATTTTTTTATTCTTTTGGTCTCATTAGTGGAAACAATTGTGTTTCGCGAATTGGTTTGTCTACAAGAAAAGCAAAAAATCTTTCTCCAAATCCAAATCCACATGTTGGCGGCATTCCGTGTTCGAGCATGTCTACGAATTCCCATTCTGGCATCATTGCTTCTTCGTCACCGCCTTCGATAAGTTTTTGTTGAAGTTCAAATCTTGCACGCTGATCTAGAGGATCGTTTAATTCAGAAAATCCATTCCCCACTTCGCTTCCAGCAAGAATAACATTAAATCTCTCTACTGTTCCTGGGCGCTCTTTTGATTCTTTTGCAAGAGGAGAAACAAGTTTTGGATGATGCACGAGAAATGCCGGACCTGCAATATTTTTGCGACAGTATTTCCAAAGTGTATCTGTCAAACGTTCACGATTTGTTCCGACATATTTTACTTTCAATTTATCGAGAGCATCTCTCATTTCACTTTCTGTTGCAAGCAAAACATCAACACCAGTTTGTTTTTTTATTTCATCAACATATTCAATAGTGTCCCAATCTTTATTTAAATCAAAAGTATGTCCACGTGTAGAAAAAATGCTTGTTCCAAAAACTTTTTCTGCTATTTCGCGATACAATTTTTGAACAATTTTCATTCCATCTTTATAATTTGCATAAGACCAATAAAATTCCATGTTTGTGAATTCTTGCAAATGTTCTGGACTTGTTCCCTCATTTCTATATGCGCGTCCTATTTCAAAAGTTTTTGGAAAGCCTGCAGCCATCAATCTTTTTTGCCAAAGTTCTCCAATCGAAATTCGCAAATAAATATTTACATCAAAATCTTTGTGATATGTTTTGAAAGGATTTGCTTCTGCTCCACCTGTTGTAAGCTCGAGTGTTGGAGTTTCAACTTCCATAAAGCCGTGTTCAATCATAAAATTTCTTGTTGTTTTCCAAAATTCAGATTTCTTTTCAAAAAGTCCGCGAAGCTCTGGATTCATAACAATATCCAAATATCGCTTTCGTAAACGTTCGTCGTCATCAGTAAGACCGTGCCATTTTTCTGGAAGAGGAAGAAGTGATTTTGTTGCCATCATCCAAGAATTTACAAGCATGCTTTGTTCCCCGCGTTGCGTTGTAAAAAAAGTTCCAGTCACTGAAATAAAATCTCCGATATCTACACATTCACCAAATAAATCAAAAAGTTTTTCTTCAATTGTATCTTTTTTAAATACTGCTTGAAATTTTGCAGTTCCATCATCTAGCACAACAAAAAGTATCGCTCCTTGTCCGCGAATTGCCATAATGCGTCCAGCGATTGAGTACTCTTTTGATTCAGATGCAAAACCAGAAAATTCATCGCGCACGATGTTGAGCGGATAATCACGAGGAACATCGGCAGGATATGGATCCATACCAACTTCTTGTAAACGATGCAATTTTTGTAGGCGCGCGACGCGCAATTCTTCTATTGATGCCATATGTTTTGAGTATAACAAAAACCGTCCTTTATTCAAAGACGATTTTTGTCGTTCAGATTTGTTTTTTCACTGAATGGTTTTTTTCTTGACTAAAGGCTAATTTATTGTAATATATGGAAAAATGCATAAAATATGTATACATTCAGTTTTTTGAAAACAGTATTGGATCTGTGGAAAAATTCCAATTTAATAGGAGAAGTTGATTTAGGTACTTTAAACTTTGCAAAAAGGTTTGGTCAAGAAAAGGCCATTAGTATCAGAGTGATTCCGGGAACAATTTTTTCGGAAAATGATAATGCAATAATTGGTTGCGTAAGCAACTATGAAAAGATCACCGAGGCTCTTTCTAGACCTGGATTTAATGGACAAAACTTCATACCGAGAATTCCAAAAGAAATATTGGATGAGGTTAACAGTGAAGATTTTCTTGAACAGAAGATAGACACTGTTCTTCTATACCCTTTTTACTTAGAGGAATGGTTAAAACAAAAAAAGTTTATCAGGGTAGAAAAATCTGAAAACGTCACAATGATTAGCCCTAACGATAGAAATTACCTTTCTTTTTTACCGGATTGTTTTGTTATGAATGTCGACAAGCCATTTATTGCACAAGATAATAATGGCAAAAATTATTTTTGTTCAAACATGATTATAAGAAAGAACAAAAATCTAATTAGGTGTTTTATTGTACCAAATAATGCTGATACTTTTGTAATACCAGGAAATGTAAAGAAAAACATTGATTTGTTTTTAAGTAAATTGAAAACAGCAAAAAAATTCCTTGACGCCGATGTATTCGAGGCTTCAAAAAAATTTGACAGCGGAATTCAAAAAAGTTACAAACAAACTATGCTTTTTGTTTCAAAATACTTTCTGGAGTACGGAAAGGAAAATGAAGACAATCTAGGTTCAATCGAAAAAGAAGATTTTTCTATACATTACCTACCCGCTTTCATAAACGGGTTAGGGAAAATAATTTCGGAAAAAAGTCCTATTCAGAAGCCAACAATTTCTTCTGTTGAAATTAAGGCTTTAGAAATTTCTAAAAAACAAACAAATCAAAAAAGAGTCAAAAATGAAACGTGCCAGTGGTATCAAACTCTTCCCCAAAAAACAATTCAAGTACTTGTACCTGAAATAAAACGAGTAATCAAAGGAGGAGAAAAAGAAAACCATGACCGCGAACCTCATTTGAGATATTACAAGTCAGGAAACATATCATTTGTTTCTGCCTCAAAAATAGGAGAGAAAATATCTCCCGAAGAAAAAGCAGAAAAAAATAAATCCTGGTTAGAAAACAACCCTCACCTTGCGAAACTATTAAAAAAATAACATATCACATAAAGCACAAATGGCTCAACCCTAAAAAGTTGAGCCATTTTATTTTGCAATCTAATTACTCGATACTGATAATCGTATATACGATTTCACCTTTTGGAGTTTTGAATGGAGCCTTATCGCCTTTTTTCTTTCCGAGCAATGCTTGACCAAGAGGAGAATTGTTTGAAATTTTTCCAGACAAAACATCTGCTTCCTCTGAGCCAACAATCGAAAACGTTTGTTTGTCTTTTGCTCCTTGTTTTTGAACAACGACAGTTGATCCGACATCAATCATTCCTGTATGATGCTTTTTTACAACAGTTGAATTTTGTAACAAATTTTCAATATTTGAAATTCTTTCTTCTAATTTTCCTTGTTCTTCACGAGCTTGATGATATTCGGCGTTTTCAGAAAGATCTCCAAGCGATTTTGCAAACTCTAATGCTTCTAAAATTTCTTTGCGTTTTACAGTCTTAAGAACCTCGAGTTCTTTTTCGAGTGAATTACGCTTTTCTTCAGTTAAATAACTTGCTGTTTTATTCATATGAACAAGGAGTATACCTCAAAAATCGATATATTGCAATACAAAAATTATGCTTGTAAACAAGGGTTATTTTGTGTATTCAGGAGCATTTAACCTCACCCAATCAAGAAAATCATATGCAATTCTCTGAGAAGTACCTATATTTTGCGAACCATGCTCTAGCATTACAACCAAAACATAGTGCGGCTTTTCGTACGGAAAAAATGCATTAACCCAACCATTTATATATTGACCATCTGAACCCACTTGTGCTGTTCCTGTTTTTGAAGCAACAGTAAAAGGAAGATTTGCAAAAATTTTTCCAGTTCCGACCGTTGCACCCAATCTCATTCCTTCGTGAACAACATCGTATTCATCGTTTGAAATATCTGAGGCTGTCAAACTTGTCGAAGTGCTTATACTTACATTTCCAATCGAATCATCTTTTAAAACATGCGGTGTAACAAAAGTTCCTTTTTGCGAAAGACCCGCAACTGCACGCACCATTTCAAGTGGAGTAACCTGCACACCATACTGGCCGATTGCAGTGTTGTAAGTATCACCCACTCTCCATGGTTCACCATTAAATTTTTGAGCTTTCCATTCTGGGCTTGGAATAATTCCACTTTTTTCTCCAAGCAAATCAATTCCTGTTTTATCACCCAAACCGAAACGCGTAAAAGCTTTTCCCAAATTTAAAATACCAATTCCTTTTTGACTCTTATATCCACCAGAAACTTCCATGAAAAAAATATTCGAAGAAACTGCGATGGCATGATAAATATCCACCCAACCGTTGTTTGGATTGTAATCTTTAAAAATTCCTGGATGTGCTGGGTCATATTGGTTTGGAACTGTAATAGAACCACATGAACATATTTTTGTATTTGGGGTAACAACGCCTTCCTTTAATGCTTCGAGTGCAATATATGGCTTTACGATTGACCCCGGCGTAAACAATCCCGAAACAGCCCGGTTTAAAAGTGGAGTAAGCGGACTTGTTAAATAATTATTTATTGTCTGATGGTCAGTTCCATTCGACATTATATTTGAATCATACTCAGGAAAATTTGTCATCGAAATAATATCTCCGTTTGTCGAATCCATCATTACAGCTGAACCACTTCTAAACCCAGCGAGTTTTATATATGTTGCAAGTAATTCATACAACTTAGACTGCAACCTAGAATCAATTGTTAAAATAACATTTCTTCCAGCTATTGGTTGGTTTACAATAGACCCGCCTTGAACTTTTCCTCTAATATCTTTTTCAACAATATCTGAACCATTCGCGCCAGACAAAAGTGTATTATATTTTTTTTCCACACCGTCACGACCATAAATATTCGTCTGCCAGTAATTTCCAGAACTATCACGTGCTGGATATCCAACGTAACCTAAAATATGTGAAAATCCATTATTACTTATATAAACTCTATCTCCCCACGGAGTATCATCTGTTGCTACATTATTCCACGCAAGCAAAACATTATTTCTATCATAAACATTTCCTCGTGCGGCAAAAATAGGCTCAACAAAAAGACTGTTATTTTTACTTTGCTCTTTATAAATTTCCCCATTTTTAATTTGTAAAATCCAAAGTCTTCCACCAAAAACAATTACAAGTACGCAAAAAATTACCTCGATAGCAATCATTGCGTGTCGAGAAATCGGTTTAGAAATTTGTCCTTCAAACTGTTGAGTATCAAAATCTGGTAAATTTTTTGAGTCGAGAAAAATTTCGTCAGGTTCAATAAAACTATTTGAATGCCGATTTTTTTTTGATTTAATTTTTCGGATAAGTTTATTCATAAAATCAGCGCCTCATAAATGAACCTTCAAAAACAATTTTCCTAAAAATATAACTGATAAAAATAAGTAAAATTGCAAACAATGTCATTACATAATGAAATTTTAAAAAGTGTATTCTGGAAACCGAATACAACATATCATAAACAAAAAATATTGGAATTATTTCATAATAATTCTTAAAAACAACAATAAACAAAATACCAAAAAGAATCGTGAAAATCACGGGAAAGTTAATAATTAATACCAAGAGTGAAAGACCTGCCAAAATTCGCCAAATCATAAAAACATAATAGCATGTTTGGCAATTATAAAAAGG
>CAYSZI010000019.1:0-12846 GCA_964435545.1 uncultured Candidatus Saccharibacteria bacterium
ACTCTTTCACAAGAATCAATCACAATATTCATATAAATATATCCCAGATGCAGTGTCTAACAATGTTATTTTTAATAAAAATCACATCCCCCATTTTACAAGAAGACGCCCCACACATTGACTGCATCACTACGATATATCACATATGAAATATTCAAAATTGATAAATACACAATCCAATAAACTAAACACTTATCAAACAAACCAACAAATCTAAATATTCAACACAAACAATATTTAAACAACACAAACATCATTTATTATCCTCATATCTTACGATATGAGGATTTTATTTTGACTGAATTACTAGATTACCCAGTACCCAGTAGGTCATTTTGCTAAATGAGGTGATTCTGCTGAATCACATTTTTTCTGGAACGGAGATTCCCAGAAGGCTTAAACCATTTTTCATTGTATTTGCAAAAGCATCCGTAATTGCAACCTTGTATAAAGTCATTTCTTTGTCTGATGAATCGATAATTTGTCCTTGTGCATAAAAACCGTTAAAAAGTCCAGCAAGCTCAATGAGATAATTTGCAATTGTGCTTGGAGAAAGTTCAACACCGGCGCGTTCTACAATTTCTGGATATCGATACAAATGTTTTTCAAGAGCAGAAATTTCCAAACCTTTTGGTTTAAAATTATATTTTGTAAATCCTTCATCGTGTGCTTTTTTTACAAGAGAAAATGCACGCACTGTTGAGTACTCTAAATATGGACCCGTATCCCCTTCAAGGCGAAGTGCATCGTCCAAATCAAATGCAATATCTGTCATGCGTCCGGCTTTCAAAATTCCAAGAGTAATTGCCGAATGTGCGATTATTTCAGAATCTTTTTCGAGAACATCTGCCGACACACGATCTTTCATTATTTCTTTAATTTTATTTTTTGCCTCGTCGAGTACGTCATCAAGATACATTACGTTTCCTTTTCGAGAGCTCATTTTTCCTTGACCTTTAATACTCATATAGCCATAAGCAAGGTGAATAAACTCACTACGCATTCCAACGCCAAGCTGTTCACAAATCGCAAAAAGCTGATTCATGGCAAGCGACTGTTCTGGACCAATAATCCAAATCATTTTTGTTGCGTTGTGTTTTTTCTTTTTTAAATCTGTAAGTGCAAGATCTTGAGTAATATACAAAGCTGTTCCATCTTTTTTTACAACAACAGTATCAGTAAGACCCATTTTTTCTAAATCAGAAAGTATTGCTCCGTCTTCAAGTTTCTTGAATATTCCTTTTTTCAAACCTTTTTCAACAAAACTTTTTCCTTCTTCATAGTGTTCGTGTTCATGCCACACAAAATCAAATCTTGCTCCGAGTCGTGAAAGTGTCTTCTTTTGACCTTCGTACGCGTAAGACAAAACTTTTTCCCAAAGCTTCCAAATATCTTTATTTTTATTTTCCCAAAGAACAACAAGTTTTTTTATTTTCTCGGCAACGGCTGGATCAGTTTCATATTCATTTGCTCCAACAACATATAAAGTATCAACAAATCTATCTGGAGTTGCTCCAACATCTGATGGTTCTTGCCATTCATTTTGATGTTCAGTCCAACACGAAATGTCTTCTACTCGAGTGCCGTCTTTTTTTGCTCCAACCAAATACCCCCACATAAGTTTTGCAATCGCAATTCCACGGTTGTTATCTACCATTTCGCGAATCACGTGTGCGCCGTTTGCCTCAAGAAGCTTACACACAGAAACTCCGGTGAGTACATTTCTAAGATGTCCCAAGTGCATTGCTTTGTTTGGATTTGGAGATGCGTACTCTATCGCCCAAGTTTGTCCGTCAAAAATTTTTGTCTTTCCAAAATTTTCTTTTTCTTCGCAAATTTCTTTTATTGAATTTGTAAAAAATTCTTTGGATAAATAAAAATTAATAAATCCTGGACCAGCGATTTCTATTTTTTCAATTTCGTCTGATTTATTTTTTAAAAGTTCGGAAACAATTTTTTCCGCCAAAACTTTCGGATTTTGCTCGAGTTTTTTGGCACAAGAAAGAGCAACGTTTGTTGAATAATCGCCATGTATGATTTCAGCTGGATGTTCAAGAGAAATACTCTCGATATCGATTTCAAGATTTTTTAATGCCTCTTTAATTATTTTTTCTAGCTTATTTTTCATTACTTTTTTCCAGTAGAGCCAAAACCTCCTGTTCCACGCTCTGACTCACTTAGATTATCAGTTTCTTCGATTTCTGCAATAGCAACGGGCACCATAACGATCTGGCTTACCTTGTCTCCAACCTCGATTGTGTATGGTTCATTTGAAAGATTTACGAGATGCGTATTGTATTCACCGCGATACCCCGCGTCATAAACTCCGCCCATTGTATGAAGCCCTGCTTTTGAAATACTAGATTTATCTTTTACAATCGCCGCATAGCCCATTGAAAATTCCAAAGCAAACCCGTGCCACAAAATATAATGCTCTCCAGGTTTTATTGTTATATTTTCCATAGAAAACAAATCAAGACCAACATCCCCCTCTTTGGCATACTTTGGCAACTTCGCACCAGCTTTTAATTTTTTGACTTTTAGTTTCATAATTTTATTCAAACTCTTTTAATAACTCTGGAAACTCATCTGTCCCCAAGTCTTTAAAACAAAAATGTCCCTTATTTTCAAACTCAACTATTTTAATATTTTTTAGTTTATTTTTAATTACTTCAACACTATCTTGTACAGACTTCATGTCGTTTCTTGAACTAAAAACAACAAGACTTTTTGTTTTTTTAAATAAATTCTCATCTAATTCAAAATCAAACATTCCTGTGTCTAAAGATTTTTCAATATCAATCCAAGGAGCAACTAAAACAACTTTTCCAAACTGTATATTATTTTCAGTCAAATATCTAAGTATAAATCCAGCTCCACACGAGTGACCAATTAATACTGTTTCTTCATTCAAAGTAAAACGCTCAAACATTTCTTTCCATTCTTTATATTCTGGATTATACGGATTAGGCATTTCAGGTGTTTGAGCTAAAACATCTTTTAAAAGAAATTGTTTTTGAATCCAAGGCAACCAATGACAATTCGAAGAGGCGGGTCTTTTTGCATTATAATATTCTTCTCTACTTGGCATCCCATGTAAAATTATTGCTGTTTTCATATATTTTATATCCCAAACTTATCATTAAAATGATTTAGTCCGTGAACTTTATAATCATACACATAATTTGCTTGTTTGTTTAATTTTTCAAAAAATGAAATCATTTCAAGATTGCCCCATATTGGGAGTTTAAATTTTCGAGCGAGAATCTCAAGTTTCTTCTTTGCTTCTTTTGCAGACGTGGGATCACCAGCAGAAACCACCGCACTATAATAAAGTGTATCAGTCTCAAGCGAGTCAACAAGCTCAAAATATGCACCGCCGTAATTTGCTGAAAAAAATTCAAAAACAGAAGCATTACCTTTTGTATGACCAAGTCCTACACAAAATTCAATGGCCTTACAAAACTGATCTGGTTCAAGCGACAACTTTATTTCTTTATGATTCTTGTGGTCCTTTAAAACTATTTGTGAATTTTTACCACTCGAAATTTCAATATCGGTAAAAGCATTGGCATGCTCACCAACGTACAAAATACTTACTCGTTTTTCACGAAAAATATTCTCTCCCCCGCCTTCGAGAGTTTTTTTTAAATACTCATATTCCTTTTTTGCGACAGGCCCCTTTATCTCCACATCTATCATTTTATTTAATTAAAAATTTTTTAACATTTTTATAAACTTCTTCGTGAATAAATTCGCGGGAAAAAATTTCTCCTTTGTTTGAACAATCAATCTTTATCCAATTCTTTTCGCGTTCTGCAAGCCACAGCGCTGAGGCTCTAGAATTTTTTAAAAAATCAATATCGCCTTCGTGAACATCTTTTTTCTTTTTCAAATACGCGCGAGTTGTAGTTTTGTTTCTATCTTCTATGAGCTTAAGGGAATCTTTTACAGGAAGATGTAAATAAAAAACGACATCTGGTTTTGGAATTTTAAAAACTCCGTACTCCATTTGTGCAAGCCATTCCATAAACTCAGCACGTTTTTTTGAGTTTTTTATTTTTCCGCCCTGGTGAATTTGATTTGCAGAAACATATCTGTTTGCAACAACAATCTTCCCTTTTGTGAGCCATTTTTCAATTTTTTCTTTTGATTCAAAACGGTCACACGCATACGCAATCGAAGCAATTTTTGGGTGAATATGAAGCCAGTTATAGTTTTGTTCGGAAAGGCAATGCCCAATAAATTTTCCGAAAAAATTATTTTCATATTCTGGAAAATCCACCATCTCTACTTTGTGTCCTTCTTTTTTAATTCGCTCAATCAAAATTTTAACCTGAGTCGTTTTGCCAGATCCGTCCGAACCATCAATAACTATTAATTTCCCAGTATTTTTTTTCATATATTTAAATTTTAAAAAAAGTCTGTGAAAATGTTTTCTAAATCACTTATATTTTCATATTGCGCTATTGATAAATTTCTATTTCCGGCAATCATTGATGAAAGCCTTTCATCTTCCTTTTCACGATATATACACAATATTCTTTTTTCAAGAGATTCTGCAAGCCCAATTTCGTATCCGACACCGAGGCTTGGAATTGTAACTTCTGCGACAACAACATCTGCATCGCGAATCCAATCGCCATCACGTTCAAAAACATATGAAGGTTCAACATCTTTTCCAAGGATCGTATCTTCGGTTAATACTTCTCCATGTTCGCCAAGCAAAGAAATAATCTGCTCGTATATACCGGTATCACCCCTATCTCCGTTTATTGATCTCGCAAAATATATTTTCATTTTATTTTTGTGTACAAACTTTTAATGCTTCCTTTGCATAAAAAAGTACTGTATCACTTATACCATATTCATTAGCTTCAAGCTCGTCCAAAGAAAACCATTTGCATTCATCATCTGGTTTTTCAAGAACAAGATCTTCCGTATCAGCAGTCGCAAAATACACAAGTCCTATATGACTATGTGTATCATTTATCTTATGAATATTCATATACCACGGAGGAGTTAATTCCTTGTAATCACCTTGATAAATAGGAGCTGTACGCGATGCAATAAGTTTTACATCAAGACCAACCTCTTCCTTTACCTCACGAAGTGCGGCAACATCTGGTGTCTCATCGAGCTCAACATGTCCACCAACTTGAAACCATTTTTTGTATTTGTCATGTTTGCGAAGTAATACCTTATTTTTATATACAATAAAAGTATCGGCAGTATAATCAATTTTTTCGTGGATGTGTGGCATAAAGATTACTATACAAAACTTTCTGGGATTGGAAATTGTTTTGCCAAGTCTTTTATTTCGTTTTTAATCGTTTCTTTTTTTGAAGCGTCGTCTTTATTGCGCAAAGTTTCAATGAGAAGTTCGGCAACTCGTGCACATTCTTTTTCTTTAAATCCTCTTGTTGTTATTGCTGGAGTTCCAAAACGAATTCCAGATGGGTCGAGAGGTTTACGCGTATCGCCTGCGATTGAATTCATATTAAGTGTAATTCCCACTTCATCCAAGACTGTTTGCGATTCTTTTCCTGTAACACCAAGTGAGCCAAACACATCGGCAAGAATAAGATGATTATCTGTTCCCCCGCCTATCATGCGAACTTTTTCACGATGGAAAACCGCTTCCATTGCTTTTGCGTTTTTTAAAATTTGCTGTGCGTATTCTTTAAATGCAGGAGTTCCGGCTTCGCCGAATGCAACAGCTTTAGCTGCAATAGTGTGCATGTGTGGGCCACCTTGAATTCCTGGAAAAATTGCTTTGTTAATTTTTGTTGCAAGCTCTTCGTTTTCGCGTGTAAGAATAATTCCTCCGCGTGGACCGCGAAGAGTTTTGTGAGTTGTGGAAGTTATAATATCAAAGCCATCATCAAAAGGATTGCGAAGCGCGCCGCCGGCAATAAGTCCTGCAATGTGCGCCATATCCGCCATTGTCACAGCGCCAACTTCTTTTGCAATATCAACAAACTTCTTATAATCAAGTGTACGTGGATAGGCAGAAAATCCGGCAATAATTAATTTTGGTTTCTTTTCAATCGCAACGCGTCGCATTTCTTCATAATCAATTTCACCTGTTTCTGGATCTTTCATTTTGTAAGTAACAAAATTATAAATTTTTGCGGGAAGTGTCATTGGATGTCCGTGCGTAAGGTGTCCCCCGTGTGACAAATCCATACCCATCACAGTATCTCCTGGATTTAAAACAGCTGCATAAACAGCAAGGTTTGCTGGCGCGCCTGAATGAGCCTGAACGTTTGCAAATTTACAATTGAATAATTTACAAATTCTCTCGATTGCGAGTGTTTCTACTTTGTCTGTAAATTCTTGTCCTCCATAATATCTTTTTCCAGGATATCCTTCTGAATATTTATTTGTGAGAATCGAACCATTTGCTAAAAGTACATTCTTGGAAACGTAATTTTCTGAAGGAATAAGCTCAAGACCTTCAGCCTGTCGTTTTGCTTCACCTTCAATTGCATCAAACACGTCCTTTTCTATATATGTACTCATGGGATTAAATATGATTAGTTATAATAAGTGGATTGTAGCATAAAAAGAACAACGAAAAAGGGCGGGTTTTGCCTTCGGCAAAACCCGCCCTTTTTTCTTTATTACCTAGTTGATTTATTACGCTGGCACAAACGTTAAAGCATTACCTTTATTCCCTGCACGACCTGTACGGCCGATACGGTGAACATAAGTATCGTAATCATTTGGTACATCGTAGTTGATAACATGTGTAACATTTGGAATATCAAGTCCACGTGCAGCAACATCTGTTGCAATCAAAATAGTGATATCGTTTTTCTTGAAACCTTCAAGTGTGCGCATACGTTCACGATTTCTTTTATCACCGTGAATTCCTGCTACTTTAAATCCGCGAACCTTGAGCTCTTTTTCAAGCTCGTCAACACTACGTTTTGTTTCTCGGAAAATTAAAACCTTGTCTGAACCATCTTTTATAAGAATATTGTGGAGGACGTCGATTTTTTCACCACGTGTTGCGCGAACAACATCTTGTTCGATATTTTTTGCAGTCTCACCTTTTACAACAGAAATAAACAAAGGATTTTTTAAATATTGTTCCGTCATCTTTTTTATTTCGGTAGAAAGTGTTGCTGAGAAAAATAATGTTTGGCGCGTTGTTGCACAGTTATTAAGAATATATTTCATGTCATCGCGAAATCCCATATCAAGCATTCGGTCTGCTTCATCGAGCACAATATTTCCATATTGTGACAAATCAAGCGCCTTTCTTTTTACGAGGTCAACAATACGTCCTGGAGTTCCGATTACAAAACTCACACCACGTTTGATTTCACGAATTTGTTTATCAATCGGCATTCCACCAACAACCGAAACAGAGAATACTCCCATAAAAAACGAAAGATCTCGAAATTCTGCTTCGATTTGCTGAGCAAGCTCACGTGTTGGAGCCATAATCAAAACTTTTTGTTTTTTGTCTTTATGAACCCTATCAATCAAAGGCAAAATAAATGCGCCAGTTTTTCCAGTACCTGTGTTTGCAAGACCAAAAAAATCTCGGCCTTCAATAATTGGAAGGATTGATTGATCTTGAATTGGCGTAGGATTTACGAAACCTTTTTTCGCAATATTTTTCTTGAGCTGATCAGAAATTGGAAAATCTACGAATTTATGAGTTGGAAGATATGGCTTTTCTTCAACTTTTTCTGCCTTTTTTATAAAGCGAGAAAAGTCGATTCTTTCACCACGAAATCCACGTCCACCTCCGCGAGAACCACCACCAGAGCGTCCGCCACCACGTGAGCCACCAAATGATTTGCGTGGACCTGAATGTGATGAACCTCCGCGAGAAAATCCTGATCCGCCGCTTGGGCGAGAAGAAGAAAATCCTCCTGTTTTAGGAGCTGAAAAAGTAGAACCTGCAGTCGAACGACGAGCAGATGAAAATCCCCCAGAACGTGGGTGTGAACCTTCATAACCTGCTCCACCAGATGATGGACGAGGACTTGAATGAGAACTAGAACCAGAACGTGAGAACGAGCGCTTTTCTCCAGAACGCGGACTTGATTGTCTCGAACTAGAACCATCAGAAGATGGTCGCGCAGTATGACGTGCGTACATATAATTATTTTGTTATGGGCAACCGAGTTATGTGAATTTTGGTCAGGCATTTACTGCGCGACAAGTATGTCGCAACAGCCAAAATTACACGGGCTTAGCAACACAACAAATTAACTAGATATTCCACAAGCGTCATCTCGTTAAATAAGAGTGAGATTGACAATTACAAGATTAGCATACGTATCATATTTTGTCAAATATGCCCCTTAAAGCAAAAAAGTGTACAATACTTTTATGTCAAAAATAAGCGAACTCAATCATCATAGTGTAGGCATTAATGGCGGGGGTGAAGTTATCGTTTTAGATACTGGTTCAACACTAAACTCCGAATCTGTTGCAATGCTTCAAGCATTACATTCTCGTTCTGTTGGAGGACTTAGAGGACACCTCAAAACACTCGAAGAACGTGGAGCAGACGGATTTATGAAAAACTTTTACGTCGGATATGGACACAAATCTATTGGTGATTGTGGAAATGCTGTAATTTTTATTGAAGGTGTTTCCCTTCTCGTCGCAAAAGCTATTCAAGATTGGCCACTATATTCCGGACAAGAAGCATCTACACGCTATATTGATTTTGAACATCAGCCATTTAAAAATCCTGTTGATACAAATTTTGGAAATGAAATCTTAGAAAACTGGCGCGAATTTTATACAAAATCTCTACCGCTCACAGTAGCTCACTTAAAAAATCTTTATCCAATAAACGAAGGTGAAGATGCAAAAATTTACGACAAGGCAATCAACGCTCGCGCCTTTGATGTTCTTCGCGGATTTCTCCCAGCTGGTGCAACAACAAATCTTGCATGGAGTACAAATCTTCGCCAAGCAGCCGACAAAATAATGCTTCTTCGCCATCACCCCCTTGCAGAGGTTCGCAATACTTCAATTGCAATCGAGCAAGCACTTCAAAAAGCATTTCCAAATTCTTTTGGTCACAAACTTTATGAAACGACAGAAGCATACAACGAATTTTACATGAACGAAGAATATTATTATCACGACAAAAAATGTCCTGTTTTCAAAATGACCACAAACACAATCAAAGAAAAACTTTTGCCGAAAAAAGTTTTGAAAAATCGTCCAGAAAAAACAGAACTTCCAAAACATCTTGCCGAAGCCGGCTCAATGCAATTTGAATACTTAATAGATTTTGGCTCATGGAGAGATATTCAAAGACATCGTGCTGTTATTCAACGCATGCCACTTCTTACAATGGATATCGGTTTTGAAGATTGGTATTTTGAAGACCTTCCAAAAGAAGTTGTACAAGTTGCAAAAAAACTTCTCAAAGAACAAAAAGAAAAAATAAAAATCTTAAAATGTTCTAAAGAGGAAAAGCAATACTATATTGCTATGGGATACAAAACAAGCAACCGCCTAACTGGTGGACTTCCCGCCCTGGTATATCTTGTCGAACTTCGTGCAACACGCTTTGTCCATCCAACACTTCGCAAAGTTGCAAAGATAATGGCCATCGCAATAGAAAAGAAACTCAAACCCGCAGGACTTACAATCTACATCGACAAAGAAATCGATCGCTTCGATATAAAACGTGGAACTCACGACATAACCTTGAAATAAAATGGAGGGACTTGGAAAATCAATCGCAAATATCAGAGAGCAAAAAGAATCCTTTGAAGGACTCAAGGTAAATCCGAGACTCATAACAATCGACGGACCAGACGGCGCGGGCAAAACAACCATTGCTGGCAAGGTACTTGAATTGCTAAAAGAAAAAGCTCTAAAAGAAAATAAAGATCCGAATGATACTGTGTATGTGAAATATATAAAATATTTAGATACCGACAGTCAAAAAAGACTAAAAGACTTAACACACAAGGAGGGCGTACTAAACGACATCAAAGGAAAAAATGATTTTGAGAAATTAGCAAAACTATACTCAGCTCGAGCACAACGTTCATACCAAGACCATATTGTCCCCTTACTCGATTCTGGTAAAACAGTTATTTTAGATAGATCAGAATTAGATATTTTACGAGGTGCAATAGAGTGGGGTGATGAGAAACTCGTTAAAACAGTTGAGGATTATTATAAAAAAGGAATTATCACTCACGGTGTAACAGCCGGAAACAGAATTTTTGTAAGTGGCGAAGCGGAAGATTTATGGAAAAATCTTAACGAGAGAGGTGAACACAAAACACACAACGACCCAAAAAGTCTTGATGAAATGAAAGCACGTCTGGAAAGCGAAGATAAAGCCGAAAAAAATATTTTATCGATTCCAGTAAAAGGCGAAGTTAATGTTGTTAATATAAAAAATAAAAGATGTGAAGAAAAAACAGAGTCAGACGAACAAATATCAAAACTCGCAAAGGAAATAATATCTCAACTTAAATTTTAATTTTATGAAAGCAGGAAAAGATTACATTGGAACAGGGCTTGGAGCGATAATACTAAATGAAAATGGTGAGGTTCTTTTGATGAAACGTGGAGAAAAATGCAAAAATGAAATTGGTAAATGGGCAGTTATTGGAGGTAAACTTGATTTCGGAGAAACACTCGAGCAAGGAATTATTCGTGAAGTTTTCGAGGAAACAAATATTAAAATAAAAATCGATGGCCAAATTCCTTATTATGACCATTTACTGCCAGAAGAAAACCAACACTGGATTGCACATGTTTTTATAGCACACATTGTAAAAGGTATTCCAAAAAACATGGAGCCAGAAAAATGCAGTGAATTAAAATGGTTTAGTTTTAAAAAACTTCCATCCCCTATTGCAAAAATGTCTCAACCCGCACTTAAATATTTTAAAATAAAATTCGGTGAAAATATTTGACAATAATTATCAATATGCGAAACTACCAGTATGATACTATCAGACACAAAAATTTTAGAGTGTGTTAAAAAAGGAGAAATTGTTATTACTCCGTTTGATCCAAAAAACATGGGCGGAAATTCTTATGATGTTCATTTATCAAAACACTTTGCTCAATACACCGACAAGACAATTGACGCAAAAAAACACAACAAAATAAAACATTTTGAAATTACAGAAAAAGGTTTTGTATTAAAACCAGGACAACTCTATTTGGGCTCAACAATGGAATACACCGAAACCCACAAGCATGTTCCGTTCCTAGAAGGTAAATCTTCTACAGGGCGCTTAGGTATCGACATTCACGCCACAGCAGGAAAAGGCGACGTTGGCTTTTGCGGATTTTGGACACTTGAGATTAGCACGTCTATCCCCGTTCGCATTTACCCAGGTATGCCAATCGGTCAACTCATATATTACAAAGTTGAAGGAAAAGTTGATCGTCTCTATCACAAAAAAGCAAACGCAAAATACAGCAACCAAGAAAACAAACCAAAAGAATCCATGATGTGGAAAAATAATTTTTAGGATAAAAAAATAGCAGTCCTAAAAAGAACTGCTAAAAAAATTAAAATTAAATCAATTACGCTGCTATATATTGCTCAAGCAATTTGTAGTAGGTTTCTTTGTCTTTGTAAAGAACAGGCTTCGGAACCATATCAAGTGGAACACCAATAGGCAGTGGTTTTGCGATAGCACCGGTCATTGTAAGCAAATCGTACATCCAGTCATTATATACATATAAAACAATTGTTTTGTATGACATAATCATCCCCTCAAGATTACGAACGCTGGCTTTGTATTTCTCGCCGGCATTACCTCCACCCATCAAAACACAAGCAATAACTTCCCCACTTCCAACGGGAAGTTTGTTGAGGCATTCTTTAATTAATTCTGGTGATTCATCCCAGCCTCCGTCTTGAGGTGTGTGGATAGGCAAAGCGTGAAAGGTTTTACCCTTTATTTTTTTGCTTTGAGGTTTCCCTTTTTCAAATCTAATATTTTTCAAATCTTCCCAGCCATAAGCCGCGACAAGAGATGAAAATCCACCATTGTCGTTGTTGTAATGACCCTTATCATTGGGCCAATGTACACCAAACGCAATATGGTCAGCAGGAGTATTAAATATATCTCCCCTAACAGCAATCAGTGGCTTTTGAAGGCCAAGCGATGCAAAAAAATCTGTACAAATCCATTGTAAATAAATTTGTATTGAATACTAGTTGTAAAAATTAGTATTGTCAAATAAATTTAGGTCTTCCCAAATACGGATTTGCAATCAAATAATAGGTATCCAATAGTTCTTTGAAAGAATTAATTTGGACTCTTTTTATTTTATCTAGATTTATTTGCCTACAGTTATGAATAACTGAGTTTTCATCATAAATTATAGCAACATGGCTAAACAAATAACTTGGTTTTATTTTTAAATTTAAGAAAATTATTTTTCCAAAATCTTCATTTTTGATATCTCCTAAAAAATGAAAGTCCGGCTGTAATGAAAAATCAGTAGAAAGACCCGCTTCGTGATAAACAAGTTTAATAAAGCGGAAACAATTAATTTCTTGAGGTAAAATCGCACCAAGATAACGTTCTGCAATTTGAGAAACTGAGGATGTATTCATAAATTTTATTTAATTGTGAAAGAATAATTTTTACGCAACAAAAAAGCCACCAAAACGGGTGGCTTTTTTCAAGAAGCTACCACGCGGGCTAGATAGAGAATGAATTACATTCTGCAAATCCGGACCATGTAGTTGTATTCTTATTTGTAAGCATTTGATTATCCTTTTATTTCGATTCCTGCTTGACGGCAACTTCCGGCAACAATTTTCATTGCACCTTCGATGTCTTTTGCGTTTAGGTCAGGCATCTTTTTTTC
>CAYSZI010000020.1:0-12174 GCA_964435545.1 uncultured Candidatus Saccharibacteria bacterium
CAGCTGGGGCTTGTTTTGCAATCTCTTGATAATTTTTTGAATCACCTTCAATTATAATACTCGTTCCTGTGTTAAATATATGACCAAGATAATTCATCAAATCAAGTGTTGTACGCTGTTTTTCTGTAGGCTTATATTCAAGCATTCCTGCTTCAACTTTGGTACCAAGATGCCTGATAATCTCAAGCTCCTTTATAAAACTATCTAAAAACTGTTTTTTTATAATCATAATTTTAAAATATCTGTAAGTTAAATTATTCTTCCTTAGCCTCTATAAATGCTTCCAAGTCAACAACCTCTCCAACAACAACTCCTCCCGTTTCAAGTGCAGCATTCCAAGTAAGACCGAAATCTTTTCGGTCAATCTTTCCTTTTACATCAAAACCAGAAACTCGTTTTCCGTCCATGCCTTTTGAAATACCTCCAAGCTCTACATCTAGTACAATTTCTTTTGTCACACCATGCATAGTAAGATTTCCTTTGATTTCAAGTTTTTTATCATCAATCTTTTTAACTTCAGTTGATACAAAATCTATTTTTGGAAATTGCGCAGCGTCGAAAAAATCTGGACTTAAAAGATGCCCATCACGTTGAACATCTTTTGTACTAATACTTGAAACATCTAAACTAAATTCTATTTTTCCCCCAGCAAATGAATCATCACCTGATGTGATACCTCCAGTAAAAGTACCAAAAGAACCTCGTACAGTAGAAACCATAAGATGTTTTACCTTAAAACCAATTTCTGAATGAACAGAATCAATATGCCATGTACTCATAAATTTATATAATTTTTATTATTTTATAATACACAAACTATATACGCTAAACTTTACTTTGTAAAGTACTTTACTTTTTAAAGCACAAATGATAATCTTTGTCTATGAAGCACAAATCAAATATTAGCTGCCCGATAGCAAAAACAGCCGAGCTTTTGTCGGACACGTGGACAATGCTTATAATTCGCGACCTTCTACACAAAGAAATGCGCTTCTGTGAAATGGAACAATCCCTTGAAGGTATTAGCACCCGAACTCTTACAATAAAATTAAAACAACTCGAGCAAGAAAAAATCATTTCAAAAAATGATTTACACTATTCACTATCCCCTTTAGGTAAAAAACTGCAAAAAGTTATAGACGCAATGGAGACTTGGGGTAAAAGCATCAAGTAATATTTTAAATATTACTTGATGGAAACATTTTTTATATTAACAAATTCTTTTATTCCATAACCAGAAAGTTCTCGGCCAAATCCAGATTTTTTTATTCCTCCAAAGGGAGCTGTTGGATCTGATTTAACAACATTGTTAACAAAAACATTTCCCGCATCGATTTTTGATACCATCTTTTTTGCTCTATTTATATCTTTTGTCCAGATTGATGAACCAAGTCCATAAGGAGTATCATTGGCGATTTGGATTGCTTGTTCTTCTGTTTCAAAAATAATTATAGGCATTACTGGCCCAAAAACTTCTTCGTCATATACGGGCATTCCTTTTTTTACTCCAGATAAAACTGTTGGTATATAAAAATATCCAATTTCTCCAAACCTCTTTCCCCCGTGTTCAAGTTTTGCACCAAGCGCAATAGAATCAATCACTTGTTTTTCAACTCCAAGTAAAATACTTTCAGTAGCAAGAGGTCCAACATCTGTTTCTGTTTTTTGAGGATCACCAATAACCATTTTAGAAATTCTTTCTACAACTTTTTTAATAAAACTTTCTGCAATATCACTTTGAACAATAAATCTTTTTGCAGAAATACAACTTTGTCCAACATTTCCTTGCATGCGAGCAACAATAGCCATTTCGGCAACATGATCGATATCTACATCGTTAAACACAATAAATGGATCGCTTCCACCGAGCTCTAAAACACTTTTTTTGATCTCTTCTCCAGCAACACGAGCTACTTCACTTCCAGCTTTTTCACTTCCAGTAAGAGTAATCGCTATAATTCTTGAATCGCGAACAATCTTTTCAACACGAGGTGACCCAACTAAAAGATTTTGAAAAACCCCATCCGGAAATCCCGACTCTTTAAATGACTTTTCAATCATTTCTGCGCATTGAGGAACATTTGATGCATGTTTCAACAAGCCAACGTTACCAGCCATAATTGCTGGGATGGCAAATCGGTATACTTGCCAAAAAGGAAAATTCCAAGGCATAACTGCGAGTATTATTCCAAGTGGATCAAAATGAACATAACGCCCATTTTCATTTTTATCAATCAACTCATCTCCTAAAATTTTCTCAGCATTTTCTGCGTAATATTCACACAGCGCAGCGCATTTTTCTATGCCAGCTGGTCCTGATGAAATAGTCTTACCCATTTCAATAGTTTGTGTCAACGAAAATTCGTGCGAATGATCGCGCAAATATTTTGCAAGGGAATGCATTAATTTTTTTCTTTCGTCGTATGAAGTATTTTTCCAAGAATTAAAAGCCTCTTGAGCTTTAGAAATTTTTTCTTCCAAAACAGAATCTGAGATCTCTTCGAAATTTTTTACAACTTCAAGTGTCGCTGGGTTTTTTGATTGGATAGCCATATGTTTTATAAATTATTAATTTCGTCTTTTAATTTTTGACCTAGAGCTTCATTTGTTTTTGAGTAATCAATTGGGCACTCAATAAGATTTATACCTTTTGAATTTAACGCTTTCTGCAAAACACTCTCAAATTCGTTCGCATTTGAAATTTTATAACCATTTACACCAAAACTCTCAGCAAGTTTAACAAAATCTGGATTTGTAAATTCGAGTCCAAAATTTTGGAATCCCATATCTTTTTGCTTCCATTTAATCATTCCCAAACCAGAATCATTCAACAAAAGAATCGTCAAATCAATTCCAAGGCGTTTTGCTGTTTCAAGCTCGGCGACATTCATCATAAACCCACCGTCTCCAGCAACAACCAAAACTTTTTTGTCTGGGTTTAAAATTTTTGTTGCAATACCTGCAGGCAAACCTGCACCCATGGTTGCAAACGCATTATCTAGCAAAATAGAATTTTGTTCAAAGGCTTGGTAGTTTCTAGAAAACCAAATTTTATACATACCATTGTCCAAAGACAATATTCCATCCTTGGGCATTACACTTCGAACGCTAGAAACAATTTTTTCTGGTGACAAAGGAAATGATTCGTTTGCTTTATTTTTATCAATAGAAATATCAAATATTTCTTTAACTTTTTTGAAGTATGAAAAATCCCAATCCTTAATTTTGATTTTTTTATTTATCTGCCAAAGTGCATTGGAAATATCCCCAACAACTTCATGCATTGGTAAATACACATCATCAACATCGGCCTGCAAAAAATTGATATGAATTACCTTGTGTCTTTCTGGAACAAAAACGAGCGGTGGCTTTTCTGTGATATCATGACCGATTGCAATAATCAAATCAGAGTGTTCCAAAATTTTATGAACATAATCCCCCACAGAAAGAGCTGTTGTACCCATATACAAATCTAAGCTTTCATTCAAAACTCCTTTACCCATTTGAGTAGAAACAAAAGGAATTTTTGTATTATTTAAAAGAACCTCTAGCTGTTTACGAATCAATTTACGATTGGCACCCGCACCAACCAACACGATTGGTGATTTTGAATTTTCAATTTCGGCAACCGCAATATCAATTGCTTTTTCATCTGGATTTGGTCTGCGGACTTTTTTGGAAACAATCGGAGACATTTCTGTTTTTTCAAGAGCTATATCTTCTGGTAATTCCAAATGAACAGCACCTGGACGCTCACTCTCTGCTGTTTTAATTGCCTGTCGAACCATACTTGGAATTCGATCCGCGCTATTAATCGTAGCGGAATACTTTGTAATTGGTTCCATAAGTCGCACAGTGTCTATGATTTGAAACAAACCCTGCTTACTCTTCCGCACTGCCTTTTGACCAGTAATTACAAGTACCGGCATAGCACCAAGCTCTGCATACGCTACTCCTGTAACCAAATTTGTAGCTCCAGGACCCAAGGTTGAAATTGCGACACCAATATGTCCTGTAAACCTTCCGAATGTCGCAGCCATAAACACAGCAGACTGTTCATCCCGAGTAACAACCAGTTTTATAGATGAGCTCCTTAAAGCTTCCAAAAAAGCTAAGTTTTCCTCTCCTGGCACGCCGAAAATATACTCAACCTTTTCCGCTTCTAAACACTTAACAAATAGTTCTGCTGCGTTAATCATATACTTATGATAACACAGTATCTTCTTCTGCTAAATTTTGACTTTTCGGTGCATTTATGATAATGTTTAGTTTAACTAACAATTAGTTAAATAAACAATATGAAAACAAAAAATACAAATTTATACGACGGATCGTCGTTGGAGGAGATGATGCTTTCTTTTAGGCGAAAAATGTCTGATTCACTCAGACAAAAAGCAGATAGCTTAAAGTGTCCGATATCACATTTTGACACAATGATATATATTGCAGAAAAGGGCACTCCCTCAATGAAGGAGATCGCAAACCACCTAAAGATTACTCCCCCTTCAACAACATCTATTATAGAAACACTGCAAAAGAAAAAATACATAAAACGCGTTTCAAGCCAAGACGATAGAAGAACAATACGAGTTGAGCTCACACCACAAGCATGGAAATTTTTAAAATCATTACACGAACAAAAATTTGAAATTTTTAAAAATATGCTTTCAAAATTATCAGACGAAGACAAGAAACAATTTATTAAAATACTAACAATACTAATCAAAGAATAATATGAAAAAACTTTTCGAAAAACCTAAGTACGTAATTACACTTGCACTTATAGTTGCAATAGCCATAGGAATAACCTGTTCTGTTTATATTCAAAAAAACAGAAACGGAATACTTCAAAACAATTCAGTTACCGTTGATTCAGTATCGACGAACACTGAATCAAAAAACCTAACCCTTGCATTTCCAATTGGAGGACGCATCGCAAATGTTTTTGTAAAGATTGGCGACAAGGTAAAAACCGGAGAAACTCTTGCAAGCCTTGATTCAGAAAATGCGCTAGGTGCCGTAAACCAAGCAAAAGGTGCATATGCAGTTGCTCAAAATAATTTAGACAAATTAATAAACGGAGCAACAAATTCAGATATTGAAGTAGCAAAAGTTGCACTCGACAACGCAAAAAAATCTTACGATAATATAGTTTCTCAACAAAAAGTTTTAGTTTCGACAGCACTTTCAAATCTAAGAAACTCTGGACTAGCAGCTGTTCCTGCAGTAAATAGCCAAACTACAATAATTTCTCCAACGATTTCTGGCACATACACAGGAAGTGAAGATGGAGCATATACAATCAATTTATACCCAAATGGAAGCGGGTACTATTTTTCGGTTTCTGGCCTAGAAAACGGTACAGGTAATGTAAGCACAGTAGCCACACCACTTGGAACAAAAGGTTTATACATACAATTTCCAAATAATTTTTCTGTAACCACAAATAATACTTGGACAATTTCAATACCAAACAATCAATCTCCAACATATCTTGTAAACTATAATGCTTATCAAATGGCACTGCAAAATCAAACCCAAGCAACGGCAAGCGCAAAAGGCGCAGTGGATTCTGCTCAGGCAAACCTAAATCAAAAAATTGCAGGAACACGATCGGAAGATTTAAAAATTGCTAGCGCTCAAGTCGAAAGTACAAAAGGTGCATTGCAAGTAGCAGAAAGTGTATACAACAATACAATTATTACATCCCCAATTAATGGTACTGTAACAAACGTAAAAATTACCGCCGGACAAATAGCTACTCCAAATTCCCCAGCTATTGAATTATCATCAAAATAATAATTAAAATATATGAACGAAGAAACAAAAAAACAAAAATTTATAAAAAAACCAATTGTGCAAAGTATTATCGGAATGTTATCAATATTTCTAATACTCGGAGGATATATTTATTGGCAAGTAAACCACAACACAATTTTTATTGAAAATGCGATGGTTGAAGCTCCAATAATAAACCTATCCCCTAGTACGGCTGGAACTCTCTCGACTCTTTATGTAAAAGAGGGTGACAAAATTAAAACAGACACACCAATCGCACTTATTGGAACTGATATTGTTACATCAAAACAAGACGGAATTATTGTTAGCACAAAAAACAACATTGGAGAATTTTTTACACCGGGTGAGCCTGTTGTATCTATGGTACACCCAGACGATATGAGAATCGTTGGAACAATAGACGAAAACAAGGGCCTAAGTGATATAAAAGTTGGAGAAAAAGCTATGTTTACTGTAGATACATTTGGCAGTAAAACATACCTCGGAATTGTAGATAACATAAGTTCAACATCAAACGACACAGGAGTTTTATTTTCTATTTCAGACAAAAGACCAATAAAAAAATTTGATATAAAAATTAAATTTAATATTGCAGATTATCCAGAATTGAAAAATGGGATGTCTGCAAAAATTACAGTTTATACAAAATAATTATGGAAACACCACCCAAGAACAATCTACGATGGTGGATTCTGCTTACTGTTATTGTTGGAACATTTTTAGGAAGACTTGATCAAACAATTGTAAATCTAGCACTGCCAAAAATAATCAATGACTTTGGAATAACAGTTTCTGCTGCGGGATGGATTGCAACGGCGTACATAATCGCCAATGCAATTTTTGTACCTATTTGGGGAAAGCTTGGCGACACGCTTGGAAGAAAGAAAGTTTATATTTTAGGATTTGCGATTTTTATTTTTGGTTCAGTTCTTGCCGGTCTTTCTTGGAATCTATCTTCAATGATAGTCTTTAGAGTTATTCAAGCAATAGCTGGGTCAGCAGACTACCCTACAGCGATGGCAATTATTGCAATCACATTCAAGCAAGGAAAAGAACGCGCGCAAGCTCTTGGAATTTGGTCTTCATCGTTTGCTGCCGCGACAGTTTTTGGGCCACTACTAGGAGGACCGCTTATCGACAATTTTGGATGGCGTTCAGTTTTTCTTATAAATTTACCAATAGGAATAATTGGAATGTATATGGCACTAAAATATATCAACGAATCTCGTTCTGAAACAAAAATGGTTTTCTTTGATTGGTGGGGTGCAATCACTTTAGGTGGCATGCTTTCTTCTATTGTTCTTGTTCTCGACCAAGGAGCAGATTGGGGCTGGCTCTCTACACAAAGTATGATTTGTTATTTTATTAGTATTGTACTTTTTGGGCTATTTATAAAAATAGAAAACAAAGTTCCAGAACCAATTGTAGATTTAAAATTTTTCAAAATACCAGCATTTCTAAACGCACTCTTAAACAACTTCGTTGTTTTCATGGGACTCATGGGAGGAATATTTTTGATACCAGTTTTTGCTCAAACATTTCTTGGATATAGTGCAACAGAATCTGGATATTTATTTATGCCCATGGCAGTAGCAATGATGCTCGGCGCCCCAATCGGAGGATTTCTCACAGGAAAAGTTCAATCTCGATATGTTATTTTTGCAAGTACAATTGTTGCAGCAATTGGAATATTCTTCTTTTCATATCTTGATCCAAAATCAAGCGCGCTTGATATAATAATTCCACTTTCAGTAATGGCATTTGGTCTTGGCTTTGGAATGGCACAACGCACAAATATTATTGCATCTGTTGTTCCACAAAGTGAAATCGGTGTCGCCTCTTCTGTTCTCGCACTCGTGCGAAATATTGCCGGAGCATTTGGTATTGCAATTTTTGCAACAATATTAGGAGACCGTGTAAAAAGTAATATTTTTACAATAAACGGGTTTAGTAAATTAAATAGTCATTCACCTACTGTAATTCAGAAATTTGTTTCTCTGGTTGAACTAAAAGCTCAAATTGATGCATATGATTATGTTTTTATAATCGCGTCAGTAATAATTTTTGTCGGCGCATTCTTTACTTTATTTCTAAAATTAAAAAACGAACGCACAGACATAAAAGTCCATGTTGAATAATTTACAAAATAAAAAATACCCCCACTGCGGGGGTATTTTTTATTTTAGATTATTGCAAAGTAATATGAACTTTTGTAACACCGGTTCCAACACGATCACCTCGGCCATTTACTACACGATTGAATGCTGCATAGAAAGTTTTTGGTGAAGGCATGTTTGTGTCAAAATCATTTTGTCCTCCTAGATCATATAGGTATTGATTTTGTAAAACATTTGATTCCGAGTTAGCTGCTGAAAAATCATAACCAAGACTCTTGTCACCAACCGTAAATGAAATTGTTTTTCCAGTAAGTGGATTATTTTGAGTTTCGATTTTCTTTATAAGAAGATGTGCATCGATTGAATCGGTTGGATGATACAAAATACTATCATTTCCAAATGTATAAAATCCCCAAGAAGAATTAACGCTATGAGATATAACATTTAATTCAGCTGTATTTGTGTTTTGCCCATTACCCCCTCCGTATCCATCGTTTGCAAGAGAGTTTCCAATATCAACATTCCATCCATCTGGAGTATTTGAACCAAAAGTTACATCAAACTTAACTTTTGTATTTCCGCTAGAAACACTTGGGTCAAGATTTAAAGAAACAAGTCCTTGTCCGTTTTGCTGTGACAAAACAGCAACCGAGGCAATACCAGTACAAGTATTTGTACCAGAAACCAAATCAAGATCACAAGACTTTCCATCAGAAACTACTTTTGGAGAAACTGTAATTATTTGACCTACAATGTCTGAAGCTGGACTAATTGAAGTGTTTGTATCTTTACCTGTCGCTGTTGGAGAAAAAGTCATTTGATATGTTCCGTTTGCTGTTGAAGGAAAATCAGCAAACATATCGACTGTTACGCTTTGACCTTTTGGAATTGTTGTATCAATTGTCCAACTATCTTTGTGAGTTTGGAATGAATTAAAATATGAAGTTGCGCCTCTAAATGTATTTGCAGTATAAATCGAAAGATTATTTATTTCTGCGTTTGGGACAGAAGTTACCAATCCAATTTTTGTTTGATTTACATACCAATCTTCACAAGTATTATTTGTGAAAGTATATGATGCAATTTTATTTTTTGTTGAACCCGAAACAAAACTCTGATCTCCATATGTTGAATTTTTTGTCATTGTAAATACTCTTGAAGCTGCACCCATAGATTCTCCAGAACAAGCAACATTAGCTCCAACATAAATTGTTTGGCCAGAAATAGTTCCTGTACTTACAGAAAGATTTGAAACTGAATCATAACCATCAACTTGAGATGAAGTAATGATATATCCAGAAGTATTAGCAATATCTGCAAATATGTCATATGTCATCATTTGACCAGCACTAATTGTGGTGCTGACACTCAAGGTGTTCATTGAAGTAGGACTTACTATTGACGTTCCGTATTGAACACCGTTTGAACCAACAATAGACAAATTTGAAATACCAACGTTTCCACTCATTCCAACCAATATCTTAGAAACATTAAAATTGTTTGAACTTGAATTATTTTGTACAGTATACGATCCTATCTTTTGATGAACTGTTCCAGGTGCAACATTTGGTTGATTCGCAAAGGCAACATTTTTTGAAATATTTATAAATGTACTTGGCAAAGGATTGTTAAATGAAATCGTTTGGCCTAGAACCATTCCAGTGTTAAACGGAGAAGGTAAATTTGAGTACATCATAGATCCTGAAACCCCGAGTGCTGTATTGAAATAACCATAGTAGGCACTACCTGTGTCAGCATAAACATCAAAAACAACTGTTTGACCTATCTGCACAGTTATATTTGTGTTTAGTACATTTTGATTACTCAATGTTTGAATTGTTTGACCTACTTGTACCCCGTTTTGATAAACAGATACATTTGTAAAATTACTTGAAGGTACAGATGCATCCATTCCAAGATTCAAAACGTTTATACCCAATAATCCAGTTTGATTATTTATAAAAACATATGAACCGATTTTTTGATGTATAGAATTTGCGTTTATATTTTGATTTGCAAACGCTGAATTCTTTGTTAGAGCACTAGTAAATGGATTGATCACTGAACTTGTGTTTGTAATTGTGGTTGTTGTAGCAGTTGCAGTTATTCCACAATCACGATTTGCGGAACTTGTGTTATATATATTACCTCCACAATTTACAGCCGGCACTGGAATAGGTTGCATAGGATTTGCCGTTGTTCTTGTAAGTGCATACAAAAGAGCTTGCGCTTGTGCACCTGTTATCCCAAGACTTGAAACCAAAGCATTCGCTTGAGACAATGACATTCCATTATTTGATGATGAACTTACTGTTGGTGTAGCTACGGCAGTTTGAGTTGTAGAAGTTTGTGAGCTTGTTGTTGTAGTTCCGCCGCAATCAATCGATTGAATTTTTGCGCGAGTAAATGAGCCTACTACTCCTGTTGGAGTAATACCATTGTCAGATTGAAATCTTTTAACAGCACTTAATGTCATTTTCCCAAAAAAACCATTTGGGATTGCTTTTAAATACCCATTTGAATTCAAAAAATCCTGAAGCATTGAAACATTTGAAGATATTCCAGAATCACGATCTCCGTAATGCAAATCAGAAGTTATAATTGCACAATCACTTAAACCAGAAGTACTTGCATCAGTTTGTTGTGCAAAAGTTGACGAGGGTGACAACAACAATGCAAATAACCCTGCAATAATAAGAGTCTTTTTCATAATAAAAAATGTATACAAAACACTATTTAATAATAAAACCTACATTTTAAATTATTACACAACAAGCCGAAAATGTAAACATTTTCGGCTTGTTGTCTTTATAACTTTTACGTTTTATTTTTTATTCATAGCTTCAGAAATCAAATGATTTGCAAATTCTCCAAAAGTCACCCCGAGTTCTTTTAGTGCATGATGGAGTGGAGATCCTGGGTGAAAAGCTGGCTGAGTTTCGATTCCTGTAACTGAAACATCACCTCTTTTATCAACAACGCATTTAAATGATGAATACGGCCCCAAATCTAGTTTTTTATGTAAATTAGAAACAGTTTTTTGTATTTCATCGTCTTCGTCAAAATAATTTTTATAATCTCCGTTTTCTTTATGCAATGGCAAAAAAGTATACGATGAATTATTTCTAAAACCAGGGACAGCAAAAACAGAGATTTCTTTTCCAAAAATTTCTTCTTCGATTAAAACAGGGAGCGAAAGATCAAAAGCGTTTAAAAGTGTATCAAAAAGTTCATTTCGATTTTTTGCGCGAATAGGGCCACTAGAGCGAACCAACGAAATCGGTTCAATAATCCATGGAGGAGAAAATTTTTCTGAAACGCTTTGAACAACAAGAGAAACTGTTTCTTCTCTGTCGTCTTCCCCCCAATTTTCAACATAAATTCCTTGAGGTGTTTGAGCACCATGCTTTGCAAGATGATCCTTTGTCATTTTTTTATTCATCGCCAGCGAAGAAACAAAAGGTCCTGCGCCAGTGTATGGAATATTTAAATTCTCGAGAAGTTGTTGAACTTGTCCATCGGCGCCATAATATCCATACAATGCATTCCAAATAACATCTACTCGTTGCTTTAGCTTTTCATAATTAAGAGGAAGTCCACCAACATGCCAAGTACCGTCGATATCTATAAAAATATCAATTGGTTCATATTGATCTCGAGGCAAGTTACGCAAAACATACGAACCATTTGCGATTGATTCGTTATATTGATTGCTTGTACCACCACGAATTACTCCGACTTTTGTCATACACCTATTATACCAGAAAATTTTTGTTGCGTTTTTTTCTGTGGAGAACAATAGAGAACCTATGAGCCTCACTGTTTGCCAGAATAATCATTTTTTTATACCTGTCTATAGTATCCTTATCTCCCAAGATATCTTTTGGTTTATGATGTTCATCTTTTACAACAGAAACAACAGGTAATTGCAGTTGATATCTTTTTAGAACTTGTTGTCCTACACGAAACTGGGCTTCGCCACCATCCGTTACAACAAGGTCTGGCATTCCCCATTCAGAATGGCGAAAACGACGAGAAAGAATTTCTTCAAGCGCTCCAGTATCATTAGCATTTGTAAATCCTTGTATATTAAATGTGCGATATTCTTTTTTTGAAACTTCCCCGTCTTCGACAACGGTCATGACACCCACCATATTTTTGCCATTCATATGTGCTACATCATATGCCTCAATTCTAAATCCGGCTTTTTGCTTGCGAACAACATTACTGTCTTTTATTAGAGCAATGTCATTGATAT
>CAYSZI010000021.1:0-11773 GCA_964435545.1 uncultured Candidatus Saccharibacteria bacterium
GTAGTGTATATTATTCATTAGCTAGGGTGTCCTAATTCGGGGGTTACTAGAAGGTATCGTTTATCAGCAGTATTCTATCACGAAAGGGGTATTTTGTCAATCTGTCTCCTAAAGCTTATTAAGCTCATCAGTATACTTCTTTGCAATATCAGCAACTTCATCACCGGGTAAGTTTCGCGACCAAGTCGAGAAGATTTTGCTTGGTTGGTTTAAGAATCTTTTATAAAAATGATTATTTTTCAGGGGTAATTTATCCTTTGTTTTTTGATGCACCAAACCATATAATTGAGGCGTAATATAAATGTGCGGTCGAAGAATATTATCAAATTTAGTTTTTTTAAAATTATTATGAAAAATAAACATAAAATCGTTTCTTTTGTGGCTGGAGCTATGGCTGTGGGAGCGGTGATTGCACCATCTTTTGCTTTTGCTCAGACGGGTTCGAGTACAGAACAGCAAACAAAAAATAAACCAAGTTCATACAGCAAACTTTTTACAAAACAAGGAATGGCGTCTCAAGCAAAAAGTATTAACGGTATAGTTACATCAATTTCTGGTTCGACTATTACACTTACAGACAAAAAAAATAATGTATATACGGTAGACGCATCAAATGCAAAATTTGGGGGTGAGGGTATTAGAAATACTTTGACTATCGCAAGCATTTTGCCAAACGATAAAATTTCTGTTCGCGGAACAGTAAATGGGACAACTATTACTGCATCTATGATTTCTGATATTTCGTATGTTGCGCGCACTGTTTTTAGTGGAAAAGTTACAGCTATTTCTGGTTCGACAATCACTTTAGTAAAAAATAAAAACGTTACCTACACTGTTAATGCTGGTTCCGCAACATTAACAAAAGGTTTTGGAAAAAACGCAAAGACAATTTTAGCAAGTGATGTTGTTGTTGGAGATAGATTGACTGTAAATGGTACACTTTCTGGAACAACAATTTCTGCAAATTCGATTGAAGATATGGGAGTTGCGGGTGTTAAAGGAAAAGGGAAGTAAAAAGTTTTTGGGTTTTGAAAATAAATACGACAAAATTGCCCCGCGGCCGAAGGCCGCGGGGCAATTTATTTTTATATTTATTTTTTAATTTTCTCCTCCCAAAGGTCCCAAATATTTTTTGCAATATCTACAGGCTCTCCTTCGAACGCAAAATAATGTAAATCTATATACGGCATTGAATTACATTCAATGATTCCCCAGGTTTGAGTGTCTGGATCTTTTGTTGCGTCTTTGACTATTAAATCAAATCCAGCAATCGGTATTTGTGTTACACCACTAGCTTTTTTAAAAATCTCATGGAATTTTGGATGTACTTCTGGAAGCATTTCTTTTGTGTATCCTCCCAAAAATCTTCCAGCTTTTGATGTTAAATCTAAAAGTTCGTCTTTTGGAACAATACTTTCGAGTGTGTAATTTTTTCGTTTTACAAAAGATATTATGTCTTCGTCGACAACAATATCAGAAATTTTGTTTGGTTTGTTTTTATTTTTTATTTCAATTAATTCTGTTATTGTATGAATTCCGTCACCAGTTACTTGAGGGGGAGTTGCTAGAAAAAAACCAGCCAATTTATTATTTACAACTGTTGCACGGTAAACATATCCGAAAACATGTTCTTCTATTACCAGTGTTCTTGCAATAACTTTTCCGAGATTGAATGCTTCAATAAATTCACTTTCGGTATTTATATTTGTTGTGGTGTGACGAGCACGAGAACCTTGTCGTGGTTTTACGATTACTGGTTTTTTTAATTCATGAAAAGCTTGCAATGCTTTTTTTAGAGTTCTCGCGGTTTTTGCTTTTGGCGCACAGACACCTGCGGAATTTAATTTTTCTGAAAGAACAAATTTGTCATCAATCCATTCGTATCCGTTTTGTGGAAGCCACGATGGGATAGGAATACTTTGAAAGTATATCCATCTTCCATTTATTTTTGCACGATATTGTTCGAGTGGTTTTTTTAAAAATAAAACTTGTTGCATTTTTATACCTCTTCGAGTTGCTTCATTCCAAATGAGTTCAGATCTTCCGCTTGCAACTTTGCTTGAGTCATCAGAAAATTCCGTGAGTCCTGCGAGTCTAAGAGTATTTACAAAAATCGAAATAAAAATATCACCAAGTCGTCCTTCGGAAGGAATTTTCATCCACCCAAAAAAAGCTTTTGAAAAAGTTTCCATAAAATCATTCATTACACCTCCTGCGTAAAAAAGTTTGTGATTAACAGGTGCTGTTCCGCAGGCACTACATTGTCCTCGTTTTGGTTTATGCGTTTGGACTATTTCCATAAGGTTATTATATACATTAAAAACAAAAGACAAAGGGCTAGCTCGTTTCCGAGCTAGCCCTTTGTTATCTTAGTGGTGTCCTAACATAGTCGTTTTATATTTATCGCACTTACTAATACGACAAAGCAATTATACCTTTATAAACCATTTTTTAAAAGGAGTAGGTGTGGTAAACTTATTGGGTAAATGAGGAATATTTTTGTAAAAAGTTTTTATAAGGAAAGGCACGCGAAAATTGCTATCGCAACTTTCGCGTCTATAAGTATTTTTCTTTTACCTCCATCTATAACAAACGCACAAACGCGAACAGATACATCATCTACTTCTACTCTTGTATTTACTTCTATTTCTACCTCAACATCCCCAAGCGCGCTTTTGTATGTGACTGGTGCAAGAAAGGCAATAGAATCTCTTCGTGCGCATGTTACATCACAAGACATCGTTGCTCCTCAAACGTATATAGTAAACTCGTCTGGAAAATTATCAGGGAGACCAAAACAAGAAATTTTAAATATTGCACAAAGCGTAAATGCTCAGATTATGCCTCTTGTTTCAAATCAAAATTTCAGCCAAAGCGGAGTTAATACATTTTTAAATGATCCTGCTGCTCAAGACAAATTGCTTGCTTCGCTTGTTTTGGAAGCGGTAGATAAAAAATATATTGGTTATCAATACGATTTTGAGCATATCCCATCTTATGACAGAGATTTGTATACACAGTTTATTCAAAAAAGTGCTCCGTTTTTACACAACGCTGGATTAAAACTTTCAGTTGCAATTGCGCCAATACATTCTGATAACCCAAGTGATTTTGCTTTGGGTTCTTGGCAAAACTGGACTGGCGCATTTGATTATTCTGCAATCGGAGCCGTTGTGGATTTTGTTTCTGTGATGGCTTATGACGATGGAAATTCTGTTGGGCCTACTGCTTCACTTCCTTGGGCTACACAAGTTGCAAATTACACCCTCGCACATATTCCAGCAAATAAAGTTTCTTTTGGTCTGCCTTTTTATGCATGGGTACGAAGTACAAAAACAGGTAATCGTGTAAAAATTGTTGGATATCCCGCACTTGCTAAAATAATAGACAGCGGAAAATATATTGAAAAAGGTTGGTCTGATGAACTTGGGGTTCCTTTTTTGAAATACCGTACTACAAATGGAAGAAATCTAACTGCATGGTATGAAGATGCGCAAAGTTTTCAGAAAAAAATTGAATTAATTAAAAATAATAAAATGATGGGGTATTCGGCTTGGGCGCTTGGCTTGGAAGATCCAAAAGTTTGGGATACTGTAATTGCAATGCGTGAATTAAACAATCAGGTCGCAGTAAGATAATTTAAATTTATGGAAAAATTTTTAAATAACAATTCAGCTGTTCTCGAAAAAAAAGAAATAAACCATGCCTCTTTTATTGAACAAAAAGAGAGGGAAAAAGCATCTCTTTTGAAAGAAATCGAAGTCCTCCAAGAGTTAATTGAAAAAAGAAAAAAGGCCAAGCTTGAATTGGAAATTGCAAAAGCCGAAATCGAAAAAAGAAATCGAGTAAAAATTGAAAAAGCAAAATTGGAAGAACGAAATCCAGAGCAGGAAAAATTATATTTAAACAAGAATTTTTATCTTTCAAAAAAAGAAGTTTCAGAAATCGAAAATTTGATAGAAGATGTAAAAAAACAAAACGATGAGTTGTTAAGCGAGAAAAATAAAAGTATTTTTGCGCGAGACGGAGAAAAAATAAAAAAACTTACAAGTAAGCTCAAAGAAATTGGAGTTGATGTTCGCAGTAAAGACGGCATGAACTTTTTTTTGAAAAAGCAGGAGGAGATTTTAAAACCTAAAAAGGAATTTTTGGATAAGCAAGAAAATTTTCTTTCCAAACATCCTTCTGTGGATTTGGAAGGTAAGACAAATGAAGAGATTGTTAATTTGCTTTTAAAAGATCCTCAGCTTGTACATTTTATGACTCATCCAATTGCAGGTAATGGTGTGAAGAAAATTATTTCAGGGGATTATGTTTCAAAACATGGATGGTCTGATAATGAAAATTCGTATGGTCTGTCTATTGTTAATGGTGAACTAAAAGATCTTCGTGCTACGACAGAAGAACAAAGGAGAAAAATATTTGGCCCAAATGGTATAAATCGTAATGCAAATTATCAAGCACGACCAGTTGTTTATAAAACGAAAGCGGGGGAATCTTATGGCATTGTTTTCCCTATGCTAGACGGAGTAGAGAGGCCTGGTTATGGATCATTTTTTACGGTTTTTTCTTCTCCTGGAGATAAAAAAATAAAAGATTATATAAAACAAAATCCAGAAATATTGATTGAAATGCTTAAACATAAAGAGTTTTTTGATACATTAGATTATTTTAATCACGCAGAAAAGGAGAAGGGGCAAAACATTAGATTAGCTAGTAATGAATTTGTTGATATTGATCAAATTTTAAGCAAGCGCTAGTCTGGCTTTTTGGCAAAAAAGTGTAGTATAATATTCTCATCGAAATATTATTTTTATAATAGTTATTAATTACCGTGGATATAATAAATAAAATCAAGGATCTATTTAAGGGTCTAATGAATTCCGTAAATTCTGGAAAAACCGAAGACGATTCGGCTCGTGTTGTTGGTATTGATATCGGAACTTCTTCCATAAAACTTGTTGAAATTAGGAAAAAAGATGGAAAGGCATTTTTGGAAACATACAGCACTTTGGCGTTAGGCCCATATACAAAAGCTGATGTGGGAGCTGTTACAAATCTTACAGACGAAGTTTTGACACAGGCAATTATGGAAGCAGTAAAAGACGGCTCTGTTGTTACAAAAAATGCAGCGTTTTCTATTCCATCATCAGCATCGCTTGTTTTTATTATTGAACTTCCTGGAAATGTAAATGAAAAAGATTTGGATGCAATCGTTCCAGTTGAAGCACGAAAATATATTCCAGTTCCAATTACTGAGGTAACACTCAACTATTGGGTTCTTCCAAATCATGATGCATCTCTCGACACTGGTGTTGAAAACAAAGCAGATAAAACAGAAGTACTTGTCGCGGCAATTCATAATGAAACACTTTCAAAATACAAAGCTTTGGCAAAAGGCGCGGGTCTTGAATGCGATACTTTTGAAATTGAAATTTTTTCTGAAATTCGCGCAGCGTTTGGGCATGAATTGTCAGCTGTCCTTCTTGTAGACGTTGGTGCATCAAAAACAAAAATTGCGATTGTTGAGTACGGAGTTGTTAGAAATTTTCATATCGTAAATCGTGGAAGTTTTGATATTACAAACAACATGTCAAAATCTCTCACCATGCCGTTTCAAAAAGCAGAAGAATTAAAAAGAACAATTGGTATAAATGGAGAGGGGGCAAATAAAAATGCATCTGATGTTGCAAAACTTGCAGTGGATTATATTTTGTCGGAAACAAGTAATGTGATTCAAAACTTTGAACGCAAATATAACAAGCCTGTAAGTAAAATTATTCTTTCTGGTGCAGGCTCGCTTCTTCCTGGTTTCCGAGAGCTTGCGGCGACAACTTTTAAAATCGAAACAATCAGCGCAAATCCTTTTGACAAAGTCACTGTTCCAGAATTTGTAGCAAATGTTCTCGCCGAAACCGGCCCAGAATTTTCTGTAGCACTCGGTGTCGCGCTTCGCAAATTGGGATAAATATATAATAATTTTTAATTATATATTCCACAGTGTTTTTGCATATACTTTATGCTTGTATTGTAATACAATATAAGTGTATTTGTCCGTATTGCGTCGCACTTTAATCGACGTAACGTGCGTATGCCCAGCACGATTCTGGGGAATCGCATGATTTCGCTAAATCATATGCCACCATCAAATTTTCAAACATCATTCATTCCAAAAAAACCTATTGTTGAACCAGTTGTGACTGAAAAAGTCGGCTTGGGGATTTTTGGATTTATTGGTGTTTTGATTTTTGTTATTTCTTCGGCACTTGCTGGCGGAGTTTATTTTTACGAAGGAAATTTAAATCAACAACTCACCGACAAACAAACTCAATTGAGTAACGCGCGAAATTCTTTGGAGCCATCATTGATGGCAAGTGCAAAAACTCTCGGACGTAGAATTACAGATGCAAATGAAATTCTTTCAAACCACATCATTGTCTCACCAATTTTTCAGGCTTTGCAACTCAATACTCTAAAGAGCATTCAATTTACAAATTTTTCATATAAAACCCCTTCTGGTCCAAAAGACAAAGTGAGTATTCAACTAAGTGGTATTGCGCGTGATTATACTTCTATTGCACTGGAGTCAGATCAACTCGCAAAAAATAAAGATATTCAAAATCCACTTTTTTCTGGATTGTCTTTGGATAGTCAGACAGGGAAAGTTAATTTCTCTTTGGATTTTACCGTAAGCCAGGATCTTGTGAGTTTTGTAAAACATGTTTCTGAGTATCAAGACATACCATCGACTGCAAGTTCAACAAACCCAGGAGATAATTCTAATCCTGTAGTTGATGGACAAATAAATGTACCGCAAATACCTTCTTTGGCGAGTTCGACAGATTTAGGAAACCAGTCGGCAGCTAGTTCAAGCGGGGTAGCTCAATAAAATATGAAATACTTACTACCTTCAATTTTAATACTGATTTCATTGGGAACATCTTTTGTTTTTACTAAACCTCATTATGATGCAATAAAAGATTTGCAATCAAAAGTTGCTGAATACGACAATGCGCTGGATAACGAAGCAAAACTTCAACGAGACCGCGATGCACTTTCAAATAGATATCATAGCTTTCCTTTGAGTGCTAGCGAACGACTTGTAAAAATGTTACCAGAAAATGCCGACAATATTCGTTTGGTTATCGATATTCAAAAAATTGCAGTAGCAAATGGGGTAAGTATTGTTTCTGCTCAGTTTGATTCGACTAACGGCGCAAAAACAAACTCAAATACTGCAGACGAAAAAAATCCAAAAGATTATGGAGTTTTTACTTTGGGTTTTTCTATAACAGGTTCATATAAAAGCTTCTTGCAATTCTTGAAAGCAATGGAGTCTAGCTTGCGTGTAAATGATATTCAAACTGTTGCTTTTTCTGCGGGTGATGCAAAAGATACATATACTTACGCAATCGAACTTAAAACTTATTGGTTGCGAGCAAAATAAAATTTATGGATAAAGTAAAAGATGTTTTAATTAAAAAAGGAATCACTCGAAACATAATAATAATTGTGGCTGTTGCTGCGGTTATTGGAATTGTATATTTTGTTTTTATAGGAAAAAATAATTCAGGAGATGTCGGGGGGCTTTATACTGTTTCGAGTTCGGGTGCGGTAGACAATACAGGTACACAAAATGATGTGGCTGTTACAAGTCAACAATTTTTGGCAGAACTTGCAAACATTGATTCTATAAAAATTGATGACACAATTTCAACAAATCCAGCGTTTGTTGTTTTGCAAGATTTAAGTCGACCTATTGGTTATGATACAAACCCAGGTCGCGTAAATCCATTTGCTCCGCTCGGTGCAGATAGCGCGTCTGTTTCAACGCAAATAACAACAAATGACCCAACATTAAAACTCGCAAACTCAACTGTATTGAATGGAACTCTTTCAATTTCGGGTGCAAATATAACAAGATGGTTTGAATACGGTACGACTGAAACTCTTGGAACAAAAACTAAAGAAACACCTCAAGCACTCGCAGGAATTTACAGTGAAAATATTGCAGGTCTTGCTCCAAGTACGACATATTATGCAAAAGCTGCGGCTTCGATTGGTGGACAGGTGATTTACGGAAATCTTGTTTCTTGGAGTACTTCTAAAATAACACGTCAAACACGACAATAATATTGATAATGGTTTTTAATAAGGTATGATTAGTATAGTTAGTTTTTAAAAATATGACTTTTACAGAAGAATTATCAAGACGAGGACTTATTACAGAGCGAGGGCTCAGTGATGCTGTTCGTATTGCTGATGAAAAATATGATGGAAATTTGGAAGAAGCACTTATCGAAAAAGGTATTTCAGCAGATACATTGCTTGATGTAAAAAGTTCTTACTACAATATTCCAAAAAGAATTCCAGATCCAAAAACAATCACGCTTGATACTCTAAAATATATTCCAGAAGATTCAGCAAGACATTATCACTTTGTACCAATCGCGCTTGAAAACGGAGTTCTTGTTGTGGGTATTACAAATCCAGATGATATTCAAGCTTCTGATGCGCTTCAGTTTATTGCACAAAAACGCGATGTTCCTTTTAAAATTTGTGTAATATCAATTCCAATATTTAAATCAATTATCGATATTTACAAAAGTTTTGCTGGTTCGTCTGTTGATATTGCTGAAAAATCTTCGACCTCTGAATTTGATTCTCAAGTAAAAGAGGCAAACGACATGACTCTTTCTGCTGACGATAATGCAAAAAAAGTTCAGGCAGCGATGAAGCCAGGGGAAGAAGAAAAAATTGTTGAGGAGGCTCCAATAATAAAAATCGTTGCGGTTATTTTAAATAACGCCGTCGAAGGTGGTGCTTCCGACATACATATTGAAAACACCGGTGAAAAAGTAAAAGTGCGTTTTCGTGTTGATGGAATTTTGCACACATCACTTTTTTTACCACTTCCTGTTTTTCCTGGAGTTGTTGCTCGTATAAAAATTCTTTCAAAATTGCGTCTTGATGAAAAACGTAAACCACAAGACGGGGGATTTTCTGCAAAAATCGGTCTTCGAAAAATTGATTTTCGTGTGTCTACATTGCCCGCATATTATGGTGAAAAAGTTGTGCTTCGTATTTTGGATTCAGAACACGGTGTGAAAAAACTCGATGATTTGGGTCTTACACCATACCATGTAAAAACGATTCGCGAAGCCATCAATAAACCGTACGGGCTTATTCTTATTACTGGTCCAACTGGTTCTGGAAAATCAACAACACTTTATTCATTGATTAATGAATTAGACAAAGAGGAAGACAATGTTGTTTCTTTGGAAGACCCTGTGGAATATCATATTCCAGATATGAACCAGTCTCAGGTTATGCCAGAAATTGGTTATACATTTGCAAACGGACTTCGAAGTATTCTGCGTCAAGACCCAGATATAATAATGGTGGGAGAAATTCGTGATGCCGAAACTGCACAGCTTGCAATTCAAGCCGCACTTACTGGTCACTTGGTTTTTTCAACATTGCACACAAATTCTGCCGCTGGAATCATTCCTCGTTTGATCGATATGGGAATTGATCCGTATCTTATTGCCCCAACGCTTATTCTCTCAATCGCTCAGCGTCTTGTTCGTACTACATATGAAAAAAGTCGTCATGAGGCATCCGATCAAGACAGCTTGCATAAAATGGCAGAAAAACAATTTGCAGATTTGCCAGAAGAATTTCTTTCGAAGCTTCCATTGTCTGGAAAATTTACAGATGCAGTGCCTTCACCAGAATGCCCATCGGGAACACGTGGACGAACTGTTGTCATGGAAATGTATCCAACCGACAAAGATTTGCAGGCACTAATTTTGAAAAAACCTGTTGATACTGAAATCTACAATCTTGTTAGAAAAAAGGGATTTTTGACAATGAAAGAAGATGCAATTATTAAATGTATTGATGGACGAACCCCATTCCAAGAGGTGTACAATTTGTAGTGAGTGTGTTTGTGATATAATAAACATGTTTGACAGATATTTTATTTATTATTAATTTTCTGAAATTTTATGCCCAACAAAAAAATTCTAATAGTTGATGATGACACTTTTTTGCTCGATATGTATGCACTTCGTTTTTCTCAAGCTGGTTTTGATGTAATGACAGGACTTGGGGCATTACCTGCAATCGAAAAATTAAACGGGGGATATTCTCCAGATATTGTTTTGCTTGATATTGTTATGCCAGGAATGGACGGTTTTGAATTTTTGGAAAAAATGAAAGATGGTAAACTCGCCGAAGGTGCAGTAAAGATTATTCTTTCAAATCGTGGAGCAGACAGTGATATAAAAAGAGGGACAGACTTGGGTGCTTCAGGATATATTGTTAAAGCATCTACAACTCCATCTGAAGTTTTGACACAGGTCGGAGAAATTTTTGCAAAGCATTCAAGTAAATAATATTTTGCGGAACGCTCCGTATCTTTCAAATTTTTATGAATCCATCCCAACAACTAATAGAATCATTTGTTGATATTTTAATAAAAGAAAACGGTTCCGATTTGCATCTTTCTGCAAATCGTTTTCCGTCTATTCGTGCATCAACAGAACTCATTACGTTAGTCAATCAAAAAAAACTTACCCAAGAAGATATGGTAGGAATGCTCAAATTTGTTTTAGGCGAAGAAAAATTTAAATTATTTTCTCAAGATTTAGAAATCGATTTTGCATATAATTATAAAGACAACATTCGCTTGCGCGGAAATGCTTTTTGGCGACAGGGAAGTATCGGTGTTGCATTTCGTCTTATTCCAAAAGTTCACACAATAGAAGAGCTAAAACTCCCAGAAATTTTAAAATCTTTTGCTTCAAAAAAGCAAGGATTCTTTTTGGTTGTAGGCCCTGTTGGTCAAGGAAAATCAACAACAATTTCTGCAATGATCGAATTCATAAACTCACAACGCAGAGAACACATTGTGACAGTCGAAGATCCAGTTGAATATTTATTTGATGAAAAACATTCTGTTATCGATCAACGTGAAGTTGGTCTTGATACAAAAGATTTTTCGGGAGCCTTGCGTGCAATATTTCGTGAAGACGTAAATGTTATTATGATTGGAGAAATGCGTTCGCCTGATACTATCGCTACTGCTGTTACCGCCGCCGAGACGGGTCACTTGGTTTTTTCAACACTTCATACAAATAATGCCGCTCAAACAATCGACCGTATTATAGATTCATTTCCAGGAAACCAACAAGACCAAATTCGTTCACAACTCGCAAATTCACTACTTGGGATTTTTTCACAACGCCTTATTCCTCGTGTTGCTGGAGGACTTGTTATGGCATACGAACTTCTCATAAACAATCCTGCAATTGGCAATCTCATTCGCGAGAAACGCACACATGAAATTGATGTTGTTATCGAAACTGGTTCAGAACAAGGTATGGTGGATATGAACCGCTCGCTTATCGAGCTTGTGCGCGCAGGTGAAATTACAATGGATAATGCGTATATGTTTTCAATGAATCCAAAAGCACTTGAACGTTTGATGTAATATATTTTTATATGAATTTTATTTATAAAGCCGTCACCAGCACAGGTGAAAAAAAAGAAGGAACAATTGATGCAGCCAACAAAGATTTGGCTATTTCGGGACTCCAACGCCGCGGTCTTATCATAGTTTTAATAAAAGACGCAGAGAAAAAAAATATTTTTGAAATTGATTTGTTTGAAAGCGTGCCAATGAAAGATATTGTTATTCTTTCACGCCAAGTCTCGACACTTTTTGAAGCCAATGTTTCTGCACTCAAGGCTTTTACAATGCTCGCAA
>CAYSZI010000022.1:0-11097 GCA_964435545.1 uncultured Candidatus Saccharibacteria bacterium
CATTGATATGACCAAGGGCAAAGATTTGATCGCGAATGCGGGCCGCTTCTTCGAAGCGGCCCGCATTGGCTGCCAACTTCATTTCCGCTTTCAAATTTTTTATAATTATCTTTTTCTTACCATCAAAAAATAATTTTATATTTGCAATATTTTTCTTGTAACTCTTTTGTGCATTTTCATTTGAAACCTCTGGAGTAAGTCCAAGCTGTCTATAAAAAGTATAATTGTCTTTCTTTGCCGAACTCGCATCCACAAATGGAAAAATTCTACGCACGATTTTGAGTGCTTCTTTCAATTGCATTCCGCTAGTGTATGGCCCAAAATATGATTCGATTTTTTGATTCTTTGAAATCATATTTTGAAAATCAATATCCTTGCCACGAATTATCAAAACCTTTGGAAAAATTTCATCGGTAATACAAACATAATTCCAACTCTTATCGTCCTTTTCTTTTGTATTGTAATACGGTTGATGTTTTTTGATTAAATTTGATTCCAAAATCAATGCTTCCAAAACCGAATCCGTTTCTTGCCATTTAATAGCCGAAGCTTTAAAAACCATATCGATAATTAAAGGTCCTCGAGTCTCAATCAAATCTTTTGAAAAATAACTTTTCACACGATCACGCAACGAAGTAGCCTTGCCGATGTACAGCAAGTCTTTGCCGGAATAGCTGCCTTCGCCGCGCTTCGGCGAGCCAAGAAAAAAATATACCCCGGGAATATCTGGCATATTGAGTTTTTTCAAATCTTGACTTTTCACAGACTTACTATATTATAAAATTCAAATAAATTCAAACATAAAATTATTCTTATTATGGTAGACATGACTCAGGTGGACACAACCACCGAATTATTCAAAGAAGCATTGGCGACTGTAGCAGATATACTTGCAACAGATCTTGGTAACCGCTATGCCAACAAGGAAGAATTAATACAAGGTATCGAGTTTGTTACACTCAAAATTATTGTTGAGGAGGCAAACAAACAAAACAGTGATACATTCGAAAATGTATTACTAAAATGCAAAGTAAATCGCGAAGAAAAAATAAAATTGATTATAGAGTACATTAGCAATTACCATCTAAAAAGATTTGTATGTGAAAACATCGCAAATCTTGAGTACAATTACGAGTTAATAAAGCAACCCAACTACCTCAAAAAAGAAGATTTGGAATATATTCCTTCAAACAACAGTAGCCACAAATAGCAAGTGACAGAAAATACAAATAGCGACATAACTTATGTGTCGCTATTTTTTATTTCTTCTTCAAAACTTTTTTGAGATAAAATCCTGTGTGAGATTTTGTATTATTAGCAACTTCTTCTGGAGTTCCTTTTGCAATAATCTTTCCACCCTTATCTCCCCCTTCTGGGCCAAAGTCGATAAGATAGTCAGCGCATTTTATAAGATCAAGATTATGTTCAATTACTACAACTGTATTGCCTTTGTTTACAAGTTTTTGTAATACATTATTTAAGTTTGCCACGTCATCATAATGAAGTCCAACTGTTGGTTCATCGAGAAGATACATCGCCTTTTCAGTAAACGGTCGGTAAAGTTCTGATGCAATTTTGACACGTTGCGCTTCTCCACCCGAGAGCGTTGTCGCGTTCTGTCCGATTTTTATATACCCCAATCCTACATCAGTGAGTGTTTGCAATCGATCTGAAATTGCAGGAATATCTTTAAAAAACGGCAACGCTTCTTCAACTGTCATTTCAAGAATATCAAATACATTTTTCTTTTTATATTTTACCTTGAGTGTTTCTTTGTCGAATCGTTTTCCTTCACATACGTCACATGTCACATATACCGTTGGCAAAAAGTGCATTTCGACAGCAATCATTCCGCGTCCTTCACATGATTCACATCGTCCACCTTTTACATTAAAAGAAAAACGATTTGCTTTCCATCCGCGAAGTCGTGCTTCTTCTGTTTCGGCAAACATATCACGAATATGACTCCAGCATTCTGTATACGTTGCCACGTTTGAGCGCGGAGTTCTACCGATTGGACTTTGATCAATCAAAATTGCACGAGAGAGATACTCACGTCCCAAGAATTTCGCACAGTTATAAATTTTGTTGGTGCGATATTTTTTATCAAATTGTGCAGATAAGTTTGAAGCAAGCACATCATCCATAAAACTCGACTTTCCAGCACCAGAAACTCCTGTGATTGCTACCAGCCGTCCGAGTGGAATATCAATATTTACATTATCGATATTGTGAATTTTTGCACCAATAATTTGAAGCTTACCCTTGTCAGAATCTCGACGCTTTTCTGGAATTTCTATTTTTGCTTCACCGCGCAAATACGCGAGTGTACGAGATTTTGTTAGATTTGTTTTTGCTGTAAGCAGTTTGTCGAGCCAGTCAGCAACAATAACATTTCCTCCGTGTACTCCAGCTGCAGGACCAATGTCGACAATATAGTCAGATGCATAAATCGTATCTTCATCGTGCTCAACAACAACAATTGTATTTCCCAAATCACGAAGCTCAAGAAGTGTTGCAATCAATTTATCATTGTCGCGTTGATGTAGACCAATCGTTGGCTCATCGAGTACATACATTGCTCCCACAAGTCGCGAACCGAGCTGTGATGCAAGTCTAATGCGTTGACTCTCTCCACCAGAGAGTGTATTTGCGCGACGATCAATTCCTAAATAGTCCAAACCAACGTTTAACATAAACTGCAAACGATCAGTAATTTCTTTCAAAATCATTGTAGCGATTTCACGTTCTTTTGGTGTAAGTTTTACTTTGGTTATAAATTCATGCGCATCATGTACGGTAAGTTTTGTAAAATCAACAATATTTTTTCCATGCTCGCGTCCTCCAAGAAACACATTCAGTGCTTCTTCGCGCAAACGTGCACCTTTACATTTGTCACACGGTTCATCACCAAAGAAATGTTTTGTTCCAAGACCGTTACATGCATCACACGCACCATACGGGGAATTGAATGAAAACATTCTTGGTTCAATTTCTGGAAATACATATCCATCTTCTGGACAAATAAGTTTTGCAGACAAAAGTGAATCACCTTCGGGTGTTACGATTCGGATGAGTCCGTCTGATTCAGAAATTGCACGTTCGATTGCTTCAGCCAAACGCATTTCCATATCTGCTGGTCGATCAGAAAATTCATGCACTGCAAATGCGTCAATGAGAATATCGATTTCGTGCTTTTTTGTTTTGGAAAGTTCGATTCGGTCGCGTAGATTGTGCATCACACCATCAATGCGTGATTTTTCATATCCTTTTGAAAGCATATCATAGAGCATTTGGTAATACTCACCTTTTCGTCCACGCACCATTGGGGCAAAAATTGAAATTTCAGAATCGTTCCACGATACACCCATGACTGATTTTTCTTTACCATCTTTGCCTTTGGAATTTTTTGCAACCTCTTTTACCTTTTTCAAAACGAAATCTGAAATTTCTTGATTGGAAAGTTTGCGTACTTCAAGTCCAGAAATTGGACTGTGCGGTCGTCCAATACGCGCGTAGAGTACACGAAGATAGTCATATATTTCTGTGATTGTTGCCACCGTCGAACGAGGATTGTTTGAGCGAGATTTTTGATCTATAGAAATTGCAGGAGAAAGACCGGTGATTTCATCCACATCAGGCTTTGGCATTTGTTGGAGGAATTGTCGCGCATACGAAGAAAGTGATTCCACATATCGGCGTTGTCCTTCAGCAAAAATCGTATCAAAAGCAAGTGATGATTTTCCAGAACCAGACATACCAGTAACAACAACCATTTTGTCGCGTGGCATATCAACAGACACATTTTTGAGATTATGTGTTCGTGCACCTACAACCTTTATCCAATTTTGTTCCTTTTCGTTTTTCATATTTTTTTAGTTCATTACTCTCATTACAAATATCGACGCAAATTTCACCCGCCAAGACTCCTTAGGGGTGTGTATCGCTATTAAACTATTCGTAATATAGCACACAATTCTTATTTGACAAAATAGAATTATAATAGTAATCTAATTTTAAACAATTTAAAATATTAGATTATGAAAGCTAATTATTTATTCGTTTTCGGATTTACGATAGTAATCAAGAAAACAAACATACCTGCCGGAACAGAGCCTCATTGTTCCAGTGAAAACTTTTTTATTACACATACGGGCGAAATCGGGACTGCTCCTGAAAAAATATGTGAAAAAATTAAGAATTGTATCGAGCAATTCAAAAAAGAAAATAATGAAGTGGTTTTTGGTAAAATTTTAATGTCTATGGGTATTCAGGACGACAATGAAATCTTAAAAGTTAGTGAAATGATCAAAGCAATGACTTATAAAAAATTAAAGGAAGCCAAAATCATAAACTAAAAAACGTATTACAACAATCTTTATAAAAACATAGGAACTTACTATGTTTTTTATTTTTCCATTCTCTCTTTCAAAACAATTATTTCATCTCGCAAAATTGCGGCTGTTTCAAAATCGAGTTCTTTAACTGCTTTACTCATTTCTTTTTCCTTGATGGAAATTATTTTTTCATACACGACTTTGTTTCGTTCTTCGTCGGACATTTCGGCGAGTTTACCTTTCTTGCCATCCTTTCCATTTTTCATTCCACCCTTCATTGTTTTTTTGAAAAGTTCAATATCCAAATCAAGTTCAGTATTTACAGATTTCGCATGTTTAGATTCCATTTGCTGAGTAATATCTTTGATGGTTTTCAAAATTGTCTTTGGAGTAATGCCATGTTTTTTATTATACGCAATTTGAATTACACGACGGCGATTTGTTTCGCCAATTGCGTACTCCATACTTTTTGTCATTTTGTCAGCGTATAAAATAACCTTACCTTCACTATTACGAGCTGCACGTCCGATAGTCTGGATAAGCGAAGTTTCCGAACGCAAAAATCCTTCTTTGTCGGCATCGAGAATTCCTATGAGTGCAACTTCGGGCAAATCCAATCCCTCACGAAGCAAGTTTACCCCCACAATCACATCAAATTCACCCTTGCGAAATTGTGTAAGAATTTGAATACGTTCAATCGTCTTGATATCACTGTGCAAATATTCAGCTTTAATTTTTTTGTCTTTGAGATACACAGACAAATCTTCAGCCATTTTTTTCGTAAGAGTTGTTGCAATAACACGAAAACCACGTTTGATTGTTGCCTCGGTTTCTTTTATAAAATCTTGAATTTGTCCGCCGTATGTTCCCTTTTCCAAAATCGGACGAATAATTATTTCTGGATCGATAAGTCCTGTTGGACGAATAATTTGTTCTACAATTTTTTGACTTTCCTTTTTTTCATAATCGCTAGGTGTCGCAGTAGTGTAAATTACTTGCCCAACTCTTTCTTCAAATTCTGGAAATTTTAGTGGACGATTGTCTGCAGCCGAAGGCAAACGAAACCCGAACTCAATCAAAGTTTTTTTGCGAGATTGATCACCGGCAAACATTCCACCAATTTGTGGAACAGTTACATGAGACTCATCAATGACAGTCAAAAAATCAGGTGTTCCATCTGGATTTTTTGGGAAATATGCAAGCAGAGTTTCTGGCGCCTCACCTGGTTTTTTACCAGATAAATGACGAGAATAATTTTCAATTCCATTACAGTATCCGATCTCTTTCATCATTGCGAGATCATATGTGGTGCGACGTTTTAATCTTTCTGCCTCAAGCAACTTCCCTTCTTTTGCAAACTTTGTGAGCTGTAATTTTAATTCTGCTTGAATAGATTTTACTGCTTTATTTTTCTGAGTCTCATTCGTCATAAAATGCTTTGCAGGAAAAAGAAAAATATCTGATACTTCTTCAATAATTTTTGACGAAACTGGATCTGTCGCGGAAATGCGTGTGATTGTGTCGCCTTCAAAAAATATCTGATACATAAAAGTTTCAGACACTGGCACAACATCAACGCGATTTCCAACTGCACGAAATTGAGCAGAGCCAACATCTGCATTTGTTCTTTCAAAATGATTGCCTATAAGTTTGCGCATCAATTCGATTTTTGGAATTTTATTTCCGACAGAAATTTGCAAATTTTGTTCTTTATAATCTTCTGGTGAACCAAGACCATAAATACAAGAAACGGATGCGACGATAATTACATCCCGACGAGAAAGTAATGCTTGAGTTGAAGCATGTCGAAGACGGTCAATCTCTTCATTGATTGATGCATCCTTTTCAATATATGTATCAGACGCTGGCATATATGCTTCTGGCTGATAGTAATCGTAATATGATACAAAATAATGCACAGCTGCATCTGGAAAAAATTCGCGATATTCTTGAGCGAGCTGAGCAGCGAGAGTTTTGTTGTGAGCAATAACAAGAGTAGGTTTATTGTGCTCTGCGATAACATTGGCCATCGTAAAAGTCTTTCCCGAACCTGTAACACCAAGAAGCGTTTGCTTGCGCAATCCGCTTTCGAGCCCCTCAACCAAACCTTTTATAGCATTTGGTTGATCCCCGGCTGGTTTGTATTCTGAAACTAATTTAAATATACCTTTTGACATTGTCTCGATACTATACTCTAAAATAGAAAATAAAAAAAGTGACTTGGTTAAATTAAAACCAAGTCACTAAAAATTGATTCACCTAGAAAACCAAGAAAACATTCCGGGAGATAAAATTATAACAAGTAAAATTAATCCAATACCACTATCATTTTCGAAAAGTTGAGGAAATGCCAAAACGAGTACCGTGGCACACAACAACCTAAAACCAGCAATAGATAAAGTTTCTTTCAAATTTACGTCTCCGTTAAGATTGGTTATTATCCCGAACTGAAATTTTACATTTTGAATAACTTCCATTGATGCTTTTGAATCTATATTGTAAGCATCAGCTTCCTCCGGAGTGATTGAATGAATTTTATTTAGCTTAATTTGTTTTCCAATCCATAAGTAAACAACGTAAGCAATCCAAATCGGCTTATAAGAAGTTTTATTTTCTTTTGCCGAGATATGACGCTCTCCGATCTTTCCTCCCGCTTTTTCAGCAAGGTTACTGTGAAGTCTTGTTGCTACGACACCTGGACGTAGTACAAGTAAATCAATCTCAGGTGGTACTGTCTTTACTAAAAAATCTTCAACAAATTTCTTTGCTTCGACATAAGGGACAAGCCTCGCATCAAGATCCTCCAGCGAAACCGTACCAGACGAAATAAAAACAATTTTCCCATTTTTCATTCTTGGTAAACACTCTGTAATCAATTGAACATTCGCTTCAACATTTACTCGCCAAAGCAAATCCTTAGAATTTCCTCCATCTACTTCAGGGATACCAACAATTGCTGCGTTCAAAATAATTACATCAATCTTTTTTGGTAATTGAACAATGAAATTTTTTATTTCTTGAACCTTACTTAAATCAGTCGGGAAATAATGTACGTTACGCATTTTTTTATGCGGGTTCTCTTTGCTACGAGAGCAGGTATATACCGTTCCGGTATAATAAGCAAGATATCGGGTAAGAACGTAACCAATACCTGAGGATCCTCCAGTTACAACAATATTCATAATTCTAACGTTTGATTTAAAAGAACAACACGTTCCTGTGTTGTGAGTATTACACATATTTAATAAAAGTCAATACCACACAAGAAATAAAAAAGTGACCAAACATATAGTCTGATCACTTAAAAATTCTTAATCATTTTCGCCTTACCGGATGGTGCCGGCAGATTCACTCAGAATTTCTCTGGTTCTGAGTTACTCAGGATCAAAATAAATTTTGTCCTACAACCCCAACACAAAAAGTACATTTGTACAGACTGTCTGGTTTGGGCTATTCCCTTTTCGCTCGCCACTACTTGGGGAATCAAAAGATTACTAGTTACTTAGATGTTTCAGTTCACTAGCTGGCTCGGAAATCTTTGGATCAAACATTTATTTGCAATTACCCAAAGCATATCGCAGCTTATCGCGTCCATCAACGCCAAAGAATTTTTCCCAATAAGTCAAAGACCTAAAAAAATAAAAATTGTCTGCCTTTACAGACACAGCACTGAATTCAATTCTTCAGCTGGGAGTTGGTTTGCCTTAGCTATTTTGTCAGAATGAGCTACTAAAACCATTTGCGGCTAACTATACATTGTGTCGCGAATTTTCTCAAGTTCTGCGATTATTTTTTCGTCTGTGATTTTTTGAAAACGATAAACCATTTCTCCGTTAAGATCCTTTTTATCAAAAAACATTTCTATCGGCCTGCTTGAAAAATCAAAACCTTCATACCAGTCATTTTTATATAAAGGTCGATATACGACAGAAGCTGAATCGTTTTCTGTATTTTTTGAAATACCTAAAACTTCATAAGAATGATCTGAAATAGATATGGATGAATTGTGCTTGAAATGATAATAAAATCCTTTTTCTGGTTTATTCATATTTTTATTTTAACATTTATTTAAGCACTCTAATAATTCCTTTTGTTTCTTCATTAGAAAAATATGCTGTATATTTTTCTAATGAAGAAACTTCAAGGGAAGATATTCCTATTGTCTGATTAAAATTAATTACAGTCTTATAATTCCTTTCAAGAATTTCCTTATTATATTTTGAATTTTTTACATCTCCAGAAATAATAACCTTTTCCAAACTCAAACAAACATCAACAATATTTTTATCAAAGGTCTCTATGTTTTTAATAAAAACAACCCTGTCTTTTAAATCGGGAATCAGTTTTATTGAATTTAAAAACAACTCCGAATTCCCGCTGTCGAAAATTATAGCTTGTTTGTTTTTTGAATCATTTAAATCGTTTATCGAATTTACAAAAACAACTTCAGAATTTTTTATGTCAACGTCATCAAGAAAATCATCTTTTGCCATACTATATGCAGTTAGAAACAAAATTTTTGAACCGCTTTTAAAAATATCCACAACAAGCGCAATGGATAAATGAGACCCTCCCATTTTTTCTCCATAAGAAATAAGGCAAGGCAAATCGACTTCTTTCATTATATATTCAATGTCGTTTAGATAAACTTTGCTCATACTATTTTTTCTTAAAAGAATTCTTAGTTGAATTCTGATATCTAGCCCAAGATGTTTCAATTATTTTCTCTAGTGAATACTTTGGTTTCCATTTTAAAAATTGAATTGCTTTTGTATTGTTGGCGTAAACTTCTGGCACATCCCCCGCGCGAGGTGCAACAATTTTATAATCAATTTTTTTGCCGACTACTTTTTCAAAAGTTTTTACAAGCTCAATGACTGTAACACCCGCACCTGCGCCAAGATTTATTATGTCAAAATTTTCTTTTGTTTTTTCTAGGGCCTTCAATGCCAATACATGCGCGTTGGCAATATCACAAACGTGAACATAATCTCTAACACAACTACCGTCGCGAGTATTGTACGAATCCCCAAAAATTTTAAGCGGACCTTTTACTTCACCTGAAACGATTTCAGCAATTATAGGAACAATGTTTTGTGATTTCTGTACAAGGTTTATTCCAATCAAACCAGACTCATGAACGCCAGCAGGATTAAAATATCTAAGAGCTATTGATTTAAATTTCTTATTTTTCTTTGAGTTATCTTCCAAGATTTTTTCGCCCATTTGTTTTGTAGCAGCATAAGGAGAAAAAGGTTTTCCTATTGGAGTATCTTCTACAACTTCGGATTTTGAATTTTCTCCGTAAACAGAACAAGACGACGAAAAAACAAATTTATTCACAGAATTTTCTTCACACCATTTTAAAATATTTAAAGTCGAGCCGATATTGTTTGAATAATACAAAAGCGGATTAGCAACAGACTCAGGCACCGATTTTAGCGCAGCAAAATGGATCACAGCCGAAATATCTTTTTCTTTCTTTAATACAGTCTTGAGTTTTGAATAATCAGATAAATCAACATTATAATTTTTCACAGAAACACCTGTGATTTTTTTTATATCAGAAAAAGTTGAAGATGTGGAATTTAAAAAATTGTCTACTGACACGACTTGGTATCCAGCAGAGATGAGTTCTATTATTGTATGCGAACCAATATATCCCGCACCACCAGTAACCAATACTTTTTTATTTTTCATAATTTTTAAAAAATTCTTCTTTATATTCTTTGAACGTTCCGTTTATAATTGTCTCGCGCATATTATCGACAAGATGCACGATAAAATACAGATTGTGAATACTGCACAATATTCCGCCAAGCATTTCATCGGCTCTAAAAAGGTGTGCAATATATGATTTTGTATAACTTTTACATGTGTAACAAGCGCAATCTTTTTCAATTGAAGTAAAATCACTTCGATACTTTGCGTTCATTAAATTTATTTTTCCAAATTTTGTATATAAAGTTCCACGACTTCGTGCATTGCGAGTCGGCGCAACACAATCAAAAAAGTCTACTCCGTTTTCAACCCCAAGAAATAAATCTTCTGGTTCTCCAATTCCGAGCAAGTGTCTTGGCTTATCTTCTGGAAGTTCTTCATTTACCCAACGCACGGCAGTATGTAAATCATTTTTATCAAAACTTCCGCCGATTCCAAATCCATCAAAACCTTCGCCGTCTTTTTCCATTTCGGCAATTATTTTTGCAGATTTTCTACGAAGCTCTTCATCTCGCCCTCCTTGAACAATTCCAAAAAGCGCCTGGCTTTCGCTATTTACTTTTGATTTGTGATAACCAAGACATCGCTTTGCCCATGCGTGAGTACGCTCGAGCGCCTCGTTTTGATATCTCAAATCTTCTGTTGGTGAAGTACATTCATCGAATGCAAAAATTATATCAGCACCCAAGTTGTGTTGAATTTCGATTGATTTTTCTGGAGTAATATAATGCAAACTTCCATCAATATGTGAACGAAAAGAAACTCCATCATTTCCGATTGTTGCCAATTTTGGAACACCTTCATCTGCGCTTGAACGCTCTGGAATTTGCATTGATGGATCGGCTGGGTGCAAAATTTTTGAAATTCCTTTTCCGTAAGCAACCCCAAGTGAAAAAACTTGGAACCCGCCTGAGTCTGTTGTTATAGGACCGCTCCAATTCATCATTTTGTGTAAACCTCCTGCCTCTTTTACAAGCTCATCTCCTGGTTGTAAATACAAATGATATGTATTTGCCAAAACAATTTGTGTACCCAAATC
>CAYSZI010000023.1:0-10865 GCA_964435545.1 uncultured Candidatus Saccharibacteria bacterium
CTAGAATACAATACCTAATACAAGGATTGTGTACTACAAATGGGGTCCAGTACATCCCAACTCTCCAAAAATCATCGCTTCAATTCCTCTTGTCATAGATACGGTCTTTTTCGCCCCGAAACTACCATACATCCCTTTTGGACATCCGATAGTAACGTCTTGTTCGTATTTTATATAAATATCGAATGCGTTTTCGATGCAAAATGCATTCAATACATTCAATTTATTATTTACGAAATCGAAAGACAGAGAATGTTCTGTAAACTCTGTTCTCAATTTTAAACAAGGTGAGACAACCCAAAATAATGTATCCCTGGATTGTGTTGTTACATTATGATTCCATGAGGCACCAAGCTGTGCACCCAAACTGAAACCTTGCTCTTGTGCTTCTGCGGTTATTGCAGAAAAAATAAAAACGCTTGTGGCGATTGAAAGAATTATCTTTCTCATATTTAATTAGATTTAATTTACACCATTATATCATAAAAATAGAAAAAAGTCAAAATATCACCATCTATCACTTCTCTATGATTACCCGCAAAAGAAAAAAACCAATCTGCTATATTGCTTAAATTGGTTTTTGTATTAAAAAATATGGACCACCTATGTCTGAAATGATTTCGATTTTGCATTTCATTTTTCTCGCAAATTTTTTAAGCGCCATTGAGAGCTTAAATTTGTTCTGCGGTATTCTATCAAATGCTTCAATAAAAGATCCATCAAACTGAAATGGGCGTTCAATCATAATAAATCCTCCAGGATGCAACAAGTCTATCAATTTCGCCAATCTTTTTGCTAAAACAATATATGTAATAGCTTCATAATTAGGCATGTCATTAATTGATGTTTTTGGAGTGTAGCTATGAAGTCCAGCCATTGGCATACATGTTATAAGCGCCGGCTTTATACCTCCGTGCTTTACATGATATATAAGTCGTGAAAAATCTCTGCAATCAAAAATACTTCCGTCAACAAATATATCATTTGAGCATCTTAAGGATCTCGTCCATTTATCTGTTTTGAGAGAAAAAAGATACGAAACAGATGCTCCAAAATTTTTACAACCACTTGCCCTTCCACATATATCTATGTAAGAAAATTTTTTATTCTGCTTTTCTAAGTCAGAAAAAAATGCGAATAGTTTAGTTTGCCATTTTGGAAAAGTCTGTAAATATTGTAATGCAGATAACCTATCTACACCATAATTGTCATCAGGGTTATTAATTAAATCACCCTGTGTCGCATTATTATAATAATCATATATCCGACAAATCTCATATCTATTTGTTGCGATTGGTTTATTTATATCAATGTACATATATATTGTTTTCTTTACCCTACAAACAAAAAAATATTTTGTCAAATATAATACCGAAACCATCACACAAACCAAACAGCTGGTTTATTTTATATACGAAAAATCCCAGGATTTTCATCATAGAATTTTGTGTGTGCGTCGTCTGGGGCGAAGTTGAAACTGCTATGTTCACGGATACCTAGAAGAATATTCATATAGCTATAAGGTAATTTTTTATTTTTTCCGATAATCAGCATATTCTTGTAAGTATTTAAAATAAGGAATTGATATCGAAGACGACTCTACCCACCACTTTATTCATGACATATACAGTTAGGGACGAGAGTTTAAGAGAAAGTCTATAGATTGGTCAAATGAACATTTTATGTACTCAAACATGAAAAAAATAATCACGGATAAAGTTGAGAGAGTTAGTGCAAATTGCAGTAACTCCAAAGTTGATCAGCACCCAAATATATAATTAACCTAGAGGACTTTAAAAAGTCGTTGAGTAGTCTGACAAAGGAATTGCGGAGTAAATTGTTGAAATTCGCATTTTGTGATATAGTTCTTTTATATTATGAAGTTTACTACTAAAGTTACTAATGCTATTAGACAAGCGGCGATTTGGCATAGAGGTCAAGTCCGTAAGGACTTTGAAGAAACGCCTTATATTGCGCATCCATTTTCTGTAATGCTGACCCTTTTGGAATATACAGATGATGAAGATATTTTAATAGCTTCATTATTCCACGATGTTTTAGAAGATGTAAGTCTAGAACTTGCTGAAATTATAGAAAAAGAATATGGTCCCAATGTTATAAAAATTGTAAAAGCATTAAGTGAAGACAAAGATCCTAAAAAACAAACTGATGCCGAAGCCACATGGCGCTCAAGAAAATTAGGATATTTAGAACATCTTAAACTTGCTCCGGAGAATGTCCTTTTGATAAGTTGTGCAGATAAACTAGACAATTATAGTTCGCTTGCCAACGCCATAGAAAATCACGGCTTCGAGATAGCGTTAAAAAATTATAATGCTCCACTCAAAGAGCAATTATGGCTTGCTGAAGAAATAATTGGAATTTTCAAAAACCGTCTAGGTGGTCACCCACTGACAAATCGTCTTTCACAAACAATCAGTCACATCAATGACTTATCAAACCTTGAATTACGAAACCCAGCAACCCGTCTTTTCCACGAGCACATAAAATAACACAAAATTCAGTTTTTCCTTTCTCAAAATATTTTAACGTAAAACATAAGAAAGAATCGAATGGATATATTTCGCAAAATATCCACCAATAATCATCTTTTTCATGTTTACTTTTGATTCAACAAAGAGTATTCGTTTTTTCGATATAGAATTCTTTTTCCAAATCTTCGGAAAAATATCTAGTATCCGCAACAAATATTTCCATAATATATTAATTTATTTCCTTGAATATTTTTCGGTCGTCTGAGTTTGATGAATCAAATTAAATTGCTAAAACATTTCGATTCAAATCAGAGGTCAATGACATTTTAAGCCCATAATAGAAGCCTTTTCCAGAGTGTCCCCATGAAGCAAAATTTTTATGGTTTTGTTGTGTAAAACATTCTTGTTTAAACAAACTGGCATATCTGTTGAGTCTGAGTGTTTAATTAGATGTGAATTTCTTTGATTCCATCTCAATATAATTTTTAGAATCTTTATAATGTCTGAATAGAGTTAAATAGTTGTAAAGACACCTGATTCTGCTGAATCAGGTGTCTTTTGTATTTTAGTCTAGAAATTAATTTTTGAGTGTTTTCGTAATTCAAAGTACCAAATACTCATTAATCAATTTCGGCATCTAATTTTTCTCTTTCTTTAGCAAAATCCTCAATCGTTTTTGCTTCAGGAAAACTGCCATAATATAAACTTGTATAATAATCAATTGTTTCTTGGCCTTCGCTTCCGTTTAGATCATTTCCTTGCATATCTTGGCGCCAATAAAGCTTAGCAAATTTTTGATAATCAAATAGCTCCTTGTTGTAAGGATTTTCATTAATTAACTTATCCAGGTTTGCTTTTTTTTCTTCTCTAACTTTCTTAAGCATAATATCCTGCTCTTCTAGGGGTATAAATTTTGGTTTTTCATTCATAAACATAATTGTTATTTTCAGAATTAATTATAATATTACTTTGCTTTTTTATCAAGAGCCACGCCGATAGTTTCGCCTAAATATTGTCGTAAAGTTTCTGCTGTTTTTTCTGCATGTTGTTGTGATTTTTTATCGAAATATGTCGCTGTAAAATTTTGTATGTATTCTTCTGTGATTAAAGTATTTTTAACCTTTTCTATCTCTTCTTCTGGTTGTTCAATTGATTGGTTGACTAAATTCTTTTTACCATTAATGATTCTAACTTTTCCAGCTTCTTCATCCCACGCGGCGACTTCAACGGATTGTTTTGATTCCTTGTCATAAGCCATTAAAACATACCCATTGACTAACTGCGGATTATCGTCTAGGGCTTTAAATTCAGCTTCACGATTTTTTCTAATACCTTCAAATCCATCTGCCACACCTTTAAAGTTTATGTTTGGATCTTCGCCTCCCTTTTCACGCCCCAAAACTCTTACAGCTGAAAGTTCAAGCGGAACATCAATATCCATAATTGCAATTTTGCGGCCCGTTTCCCTAGCGCTTTCAATCATTTCTTTTATGTCTTCTGGATCATTCATTAATTTATCGAAAACCATCGATGTATCTGCTTTAGATACTTCTTTTTTAACAGCTCTTCCCAACATGGTACTTTCAGCATGAACTTGATTGGACGATAAATTACCTTTTTCTTTGAGCGGTCCCTTGAAAACATCTGGCGCCAATGAGCCACTTGGTTGTCCTTTTTCATCTAAAATACCTTTAAACATCTCATGCCCCTTGCGAAGAGCGGTTGTTTTACCTGCCCCGGGAGATCCGCGTAATGCAAAAATTGTTGGGGGAGGAATTCTAGGGTTTTCTTTTTCAATTCTCCTAGATAAATCCAAAGCCTTTTGAATGTTTTCTCTTTTTAATTGTTCGTGTATTGATCGTCTAACATCCCAATTTTCAGGATTATCGTAGATTGCGCTTCTTTCTTGCTTAGACAACCCTGTCGTATCAACACGGCAAAATACTTTTGCTGTATCTATATTTGGGTCTCTTGATAATAATTCAATTTTTTTGTAATAATCTTTTTCACTTCTGTTACCTTCTTGGCTTGATACAGGTTCTTCCGCGTCCATTATTTCTCTAATTTTCCCCACTTGTTCATCTGCAAGTTGATTTGCTTCATTTTGAACACCTTGTAATTGAGTGTCTAATCCTTGTTCTTGTTTTGTTTCAGCAAGTAATTCTGGAGAAGCATTTATACTTCCAGCTGATTTATTTATCTTGTTTTCAGATTCGGATAAAATTTCTCTTGCTTCAGCAAGAGCACGTTCTCCTGCCTCATTTGCATATTGAGACAATTCTTCATTATCAAGTTCTGCTGTTTCAATATTTCCAACAACGGGAGATTCTACTGACTTATCTTTTTCTATATTTGTTTGCTGTGGTAGTACTTCTTGAAATTTCATATTTTTAAATTGAGTTCTTTATTTTCTCAATTTGTTTCGTTTTTAAAACTTCTAAAAAATTAGAAACTATCAAATCACGTGTCTTTTTAATAGCAGCTATTTTGGTTTTATGTTGAGCCATAATCTCATCAATCTGTTTTTTCTTTTGGGTGTTAGTCATTGGAATATAATTACTATCTTTATATCTAATGTTCTGATTATAACATATACTCCATATATTAACACAAATCAAAAAATAGTATGCTCAGTTCGAATGAAGAAAAGGGGTGAAATTTTCACCTAAGGAAATATAACTATTTTGAGTGCGCGCCGGGTAGGATTCGCCGATACTACGGATGGTACTTTTCGGTCTTGATTTAGCAGGCTCATTCATCAAGACAACGAAAAGTCTTTCGAATCCTAACGCGAGCCAAGCAGTTGGCTCACTCCCGACACGCGAAAAAAGCGAGCCAGGAGGCTCGCTTTTTCCGTTGTGCGCCGGGTAGGATTCGAACCTACGTAGACTATGTCGCTTGATTTACAGTCAAGTGCGATTGACCACTCCGCCACCGACGCAAGAATTAGCACCTTGTATCGAACCTATATAGTATACATATTTTTTCGTTTTTTTCAATTATTTGCTTAAAAAATGGCTTTTTTTGAAAAAAGGGGTTTGGGTTAAAAAATATTGCACCAATGCAAATAATGCCAAAATTATTAGCATAAAACTGTATTTATCACTTGAAATAGAAACCATATTTAGCGAGAAAAACCTAACGACAAAAGGAATTTTTAAAAGAACAATCATTAATAAAATTTCAAAAACAAAAAGACCAGCAAAATGCATCTTGTGAGTTTTTGACATAAAACCTAAATAAACTTTTGGTGTAAAAACAAAAAATATAAAGCCAGAAAAAATAAGTGAAAATAATACAAACATATTTGAATCCATAAGTCGCGCAGAAAGTGGAGTAATCATAAATATTGCAATCATAAATATTGCTCCTAGTATTGATGAATAAAAAGGAAACGGCAAAACTTTTTTTATAAAAGAATTGGTATTTTCTTTTTTTATAACACCACTTGGGTTGAGTGCCCAATATGCTATAAGCATTCCTGGAATTCCGATTGTGAAATAATTTGTCACGGTAATATTTAATGGCAAAATCGGATATGCATACCCAAAGACACTTACAAAAATAAAGAAAAATGTACCAATAAGGGCTTGATACAAAAACAAGCTAGCCAATATTTCTATACTGCAAATAAAGCTGTCTGCTAGAGTCACGGCACCAGGTAGAGCAGAAAAGCTGTTGTTCATGAGTATAACCCCAGCCAAACGACGTGTAGCAGGTACTCCATCAAACATAGCAATACCCAAATCTGCTTTTTTGATTGCCAAGGCATCATTTGCTCCATCACCCACCATTGCGGTAAATCCATCCTTTTTTAAGGCCTCTATTATTTTTACTTTTTGTTCTGGAATAATTCTGGCAAAAATTGTATATTTTTTTGAATTAATTAAATAATCTTCATCGGTCCAAGTTTTCATTTGAAATCCAGTAATGACTAATTCGGAATTATTTACGCCAGCCGAGCGCGCAACAGACATTGCAGTTTCCGGATTATCCCCCGTTATTATTCTAATGATAACGCCGCGCTTTTGAAAAAAATCTATTGATTCTTTTATTCCCTCGCGCAGACTACTTGAGAGTGCATACACAGCAACAACAGAAAGTTTTGTGCCGTCAATTTTGTCGGTACAATTTCCATCTTTTGTAGAAACCAAACAAAGTACCCGTTCTCCTTTTTGAGTATGGTTAATTGAAATTTCTTTGAGCCATTCCAATTCTTTGCTATCTGAAACATAAGGAAAAAATACTTCCGGTGGACCCAAGAAAATTGTATTATCATTTCCGCTATCATTAAAACAAACAGCTCCATATTGTCGCCAAGAAGAAAAAGGAACAGCTTGAACAATTTCGTGTCTAAGTTCGATTTCGCTTACAAAACCACTTATTGCATCAATTGTTTTTGATGAATCTTTTGAGCCTTTTATATAAAGGTTTGTGAGTTCTTTTGCTAATTCTTGTGAATACTCATCTGTCGTATACAATTTTTCAACTCGGAGAGAATTACTTGTTAAAGTACCTGTCTTATCCATACACAAATTTTTTATACGACCGAGTTTTTCTGTTGCGTTTATTTCTTGAAAAAGAACATGCTTATTTGAATAACTCGCTGCCCCAAAAGCAAAAAGAAGTGTTGTGATAACAACAAGCCCTTGTGGAATTACAACACTCGCGAGGGCACCAATATTATTTACAATTTGAATATATGAAGCGTGTGTAAAAAATCCACGAGCAACGACATATAGAATAATTGCAGTTAAAACAAAACTACTTATTTTGATGATTTTCGAAACAGACTCCTGAATTGGGCTTTCTGTAGACGAATACTCTTTTATGGTATTCGTCATTTGAGCAATACGGCTTTCTTTGTAAGTCGATTCGAGTTCAACAACACCAGTTCCAGCTGTCACAATTTCTCCAGCAAGCAAAGTATCTCCAACCTTTTTTATCAACGAATCAGATTCTCCGGTAATCAAGGCGCTACTCATTTCAAGATTACTTGATTCTAAAACTTTTCCATCTATTGGTATTTGATCTCCTAGTTTTATTTTTACCTTATCGCCTTTGTTTAATTCTTCACCATAAACAAATTCTTCTTTTCCATCTTTGTTTATTTTAAGAAATTTAAGTGCAGTAATTAATTGAAGTTTTTCAAGATCGTATTTTGATTTTGTCTCTTGGACAATACCCATCATCATATTTACCAAAGTTATTATTCCAAGAAAAATTGCAGAGTATTGTACCTTAAAAACATAAAGAAGTATTACTACTGAAAAAATAATTCCATTTACAAACAAAAAAGTATGCCTTGAGACAATTTTAGGAAAATCTTTTAAGGTTTCTTTAAATGGTTTAGATTTTTGCATATAAAATTAACGAATTACTTTGTATGAAAAACGTTTTTTGATTGAGTTTGGCAAACTTGCAACAAAGTTCCAATATATAAACAAACTAAACCAACCCTGATTTTCAAAACGCCTCGTTGAAGTAAACACCCCTTCATTTGCAAACATAAAAAACTTTCCGAATTTTCGAGCGTATGCAATGAGTTCAAGATCTTCACCCATTGATATCGATTCATTAAAAGTAAATTTTTTCAAAATTGAAGTTTTTACAATTTGTATAGAATAGGATGTTTTTGTAATTCTATGACCCCAGTCATAAAAAGAAAACCACAAACTAGCTTTATAAGAATGTGGTATTGGCTTGACATATGTTGTACCAATAGAGTAAGTACTTGAAGATTTTTTTAACAGAAAATCATTTAAAGATAGCAAAAAATCTTTCATCAAAAAAGTATCTGCATCTAAAACCACAGTCCAATCACTTTTTTCACTTATCAATTTGATACCTTCGTTTTTTGCATGGGAAACTCCGTTTTTTTCTAAAGAAAATACTTTTAAGTTTTCTGATTCAAATTTTTTTGCAAGTAAAAAAGTTTTATCTTTTGAACCGTTTTCCATAACAAAAACTTCTAGCTTATCTTTTGGGTAAACTAGCTCTTTTATAAACTGAAGTGTTGAAACGATATATTTTTCTTCGTTGTGAGCGGGAATAACAATAGAAAAAAACAGGTTTTTTTGCTCAAGATCCATATGCCATATGTTACCTTATTTTTATTCAAAATGAAATGCCCCGCAGGCCTTTGGCCTGCGGGGCATTTCTCGTAATTTAAGCTATCTTTTTACCCTGTGTGACAATATTACTCTTTACTTTTTTATGCGCTTTATTGGTCTCAATTACCAATTCACCTTCTTTTACAACCACTTTTACAGTATCACCTTTACCAACATTATTTGAGATAATATGTGTTGCTACAGGATTTAGAATTTTTGATTGAATCAAACGGTTTAGTGGTCTTGCTCCATAATGCGGATCGTAACCTTGGTTTGCCATCAAGTCTAGTGCCTCATCTGTAATTTGAAGCTCTATACCCTTTCCCAAAAGTCTATCTGAAACAATCTTTGTGCGAATGTTTACAATTTCACGAATTGACTCTTTTGATAAAACATCAAACAAAACAATTTCATCAATACGATTCAAAAATTCTGGACGAAAGTGATCTTTGAGTGCATCCATCACTTTGCCTTTTACATTTGTATAATCTGTTTTTGCAGAATTGTTTGTAAATCCGATTGATTCCATTTTTTCAATAAATTGACTACCAATGTTTGAAGTCATGATAATTATTGTATTTTTGAAATTTACAACTCGGCCTTTTCCATCAGTGAGACGTCCATCATCCAAAACCTGAAGGAGCGTATTGAATACTTCGGGATGAGCTTTTTCTATTTCATCAAAAAGCAAAACAGAATATGGTCGATGACGAACTGATTCTGTAAGGTGTCCTGATTCATCATACCCAACATATCCTGGTGGTGAACCAATCAATCTTGAAACACTATGACGTTCCATGTATTCACTCATGTCAACACGAATGAGAGCTTTTTCATCGTTGAACATAAACTCAGCCAAAGCTTTTGTAAGTTCTGTTTTTCCAACACCTGTTGGGCCTAGAAAAATAAATGAGCCAATTGGTTTGTTTGGATCAGAAATTCCAGCACGTGAACGACGTACAACATCTGACACACGCTTTATTGCTTCTTCTTGACCAATCACTCGGTTGCGGAGTTCGTCTTCCATACGAGCGAGTTTTTGACGTTCCTCTTCCATCATTCTTGTAAGTGGAATTCCCGTCCAGCGAGCAACAACTTCTGCAATATCTTCAGCTGTAATTTCTTCTTTTAAAATTCTTCGAGATTTTTGAAGTTTTTTCAAACGAATCAATTTTTGTTCAAGTTCTTTTTGTGCTGTTGGAATACTTCCATAACGAATTTCTGCTGCCTTTGTTAGATCAGCTCGAAGCTCAGCATTGTCTGCTTCAAGACGCAAACTTTCAAGTTCTTTTTTGATTGCTCGGATTTCAACGACGAGAGTTTTTTCGTTTTTCCATTTAAGTTCAATTTCTTTTGTTTTTTCTTTCAAATTCGCAATTTCTTTTTCAATTTCTTTTACACGAATTTTTGTATCTTTTACGTCACGGTCTTTACTATTTTCGATTTCTTTACTTAAAGCTTCTTTTTCAACCTCGAAACGCATAATTTTGCGATGTGCATCTTCTAAAACTGGTGGTTTATTTTCAAGAGCAATACGAAGCGCTGATGAAGCTTCATCTATCAAGTCGATTGCCTTATCTGGCAAAAAACGATTTGTTAAATATCTTGTAGACAAATTTACTGCGGCAACGATCGCGTCATCTGTAATTCGCACACCATGAAATACTTCATATTTTTCTTTGAGTCCGCGCAAAATTGCAATCGCATCATCAACTGTTGGCTCATCAACAAACACGGGTTGAAAACGTCGAGCAAGTGCTGGATCTTTTTCTATATGCTTTTGATATTCTTTTAAAGTTGTTGCTCCGATTGCACGCAATTCTCCACGAGCAAGTGCGGGCTTTAGCATATTTGATGCATCAAGAGAACCTTCAGAAGAACCAGCTCCGACAATTGTATGTATCTCATCGATAAATAAAATTATTTTTCCGTCTGCTCTTTCAACCTCTTTCATTATTTGTTTCAAACGTTCTTCAAATTCTCCGCGGTATTTTGTTCCAGCGAGAAGCATTCCCATATCAAGAGACACGAGTTCTTTGTCTTTTAAAGATTCTGGTACGTCGCCTTTTGCAATTCGATTTGCGAGACCTTCCACAACTGCTGTTTTTCCTGTTCCAGCTTCTCCAATCAAAATTGGATTGTTTTTTGTACGACGAGAAAGAATTTGCATTATGCGCGCGATTTCTGTGTCACGACCAATAACAGGATCGAGTTTGTCTTCACGAGCAAGTTTTGTAAGACTGCGAGTATATTTAAC
>CAYSZI010000024.1:0-10702 GCA_964435545.1 uncultured Candidatus Saccharibacteria bacterium
ATCTTAACCTCACTTGTATTCAAATTTTGTTCTTCTTGTTTTAAAATTTCTGTTTTTTTAGAATCTTCAATAGCCACCTTCTCGTCATTGTTTTTTTTATCTAATTGTATGTTTGGTTTTTCCGAATTTTTTATGTCTGAAACAATCGCACCTCCCCCCGAAGAAAAAGCTGGTTGCTGAGCTGGCTTTGAAACGGCGTGCAAAATCAAATTCCATGGTTTCCCAAGCGCAGCCGGAATTGCATAGCTCGTTGCCCAAATTCTATTTTGTAAATTTTCAGTATTTGACAAAACAGCACCGTCGCTTACTTGTTGTGAAATTAAATAATCGTCTGTGCTTTTTCCGCTTTTTGTCCAATTCTCGCCCAGAACTTTCATTGCCTGTATTACCCAACTCGACGAAGAAACGTTCCCCCATCCACCATCACTATTTTGAGAATTTTGTAAATATGTTTTTGCTTTTATAATTGAATCACTTACACCAGAAACAGAATTAAATTGCAACAGTGCCATAATTCCAGCAGAAGTCATATCAACACTTCCACCCCAAGAACCATCAGAATTTTGTTTTGAAATTATAAATTGAATATCTTTTGAAATTATTTCATCATTTGCAGAATACCCAGAAGCAGAAAGCGGAATGAGAGCAAAAATATCGTCATTCACCAAAGAAGGGTCGCCAAATTGTTTTTCATCAAAACTTTTTACTATTGCCTCAATATAATTTACACCAGCAAACGAATATGGATTTTGCCCGAGAGAAAGTAAGGCCATCGCACGACGTTCATTATCTGTGGCAGTTGAACTTAATGATGAATGTGAATTCAAATACGAAAGCAATAAGTCACGAGAATTATCACTTACACCATACGCCCCATACGTGACCGCTACCCAGTCTGTATACATATCCGAGCCGCCAAACGACCCATCACTTGATTGAACACTTTTTAAATAATTGATTGCGCTTGAGGTGTTGAAAGTTAGCGGTGTGTAAAAACTTCCCCCACCGCCTCCACTCCCGCCAGTTGATACTGTATTTACAGTGATTAAATACGATGGAAAATAATAATCATCAGCAATACCAATATTATATGTTCCAGTATTTGTAAGTGTAAAATTTGTAGTACCATTTGAATCAACAGTACTTGTTGCAATAACTATGGGATTCCACGCATCGTCTGGATTTGGTTGAGTTACACCAATTATCACACCAGTAAGTGGACTCCATGTATTATCAGAATAATTATATTTTTCTGACGTTGCAGTAAGAACACCACCGGAATTAATTTCTGTTGAGTTAAATATTACTTTATGCGGTGAGCCAAAATATATTCCAATGGTTTCTCCGCCAGATAAAATTGTTTGCTCAATACTTGTGTAAGGAGTTGAGTTCCCAACAGCGAACTGCCAGTTGTCACAAAGAGATGATGTACTGGTTGGAGTTATACATTTTAAATAAAAAGCCCCATACGAATCATAATATTCCAAATCAGAAATTGAAAACAAACCGCTCGATTTACCAATTGAATTTAAAATAGCAAGCACACTTCTGGAATCTATATCATGCGCGTGTCCACTAACATCCAAAATTGAAGATGTCCCTGATGGTGGTAATGAAACTGAATTTTGAAAAATAACATTTTCGCCATTTCTGATTATAAATGTTTCAGATGAAGCTGCCACAGTTTCGTCAGTAGAAGTTGATGTCGAAGAAGCTGTATCAATGTCTGTACTTGTTGCAGTTGAAGTTGCAATTATAATCAAATCGGTCGACGAAGATGTTGAGGTGGATGTATCGATACTAATTATTGTATCGGTTGCTGTATCAATGTCTGTACTTGTAGAAGTTTCAATATCGGTATATGTAGCAGAAACATCTGTGCTTGTCGCTGTTGATGTACTCGTGATCATATCCGTCGAGGTAGCAACAATATCTGCGTAAGAAAAATTTGCAAAAGAAACGACAAACAAAACAATTACAAACAAAATTATTTTTAAATTATTTTTTTTCATATTACTCTAACTTCCAACTAATAATATCTCCCTGTTTTGGAGCATATGACGAAACCCCAACCTGTGCCTCTTTTCCGTTTATATAATAAATAAGATTTTTTCCTCCCCCATTGCGAAGACCTCCTATATCTGTAACAAAAAAACCAAGAGCTGGATATTCCTTTCCAGAAAAATTAATTTGCCCGTTGTTTTTTGCCAATAAAAGCAAGTCATACAATGTCGAATTTTCAAGAAAAGAAATTGTTGAAGTTGCTCCATCAACAACAAGAACTATTGATGGTAAATTTTTGTCTACTATTTTTTCTCCACTGGTTGATGTTGAAACAACAACTCTTTTATACAAAATACTTTCTGGGACTATTTTTTTCTCTTGTGAAAAAACTTTAGTATCATTAACGGATATTATTATCGGTGTTTTAGTTTGAACAGAAATTTCCTCTTTGTTTTTTGTATAAACAAAAATAGAGGTAATCGCGAGTATTAAAATTATTATTTTTATAATATTTTTTTTCATATAATTTTACAAATCTAACTAGCCGTATTAAAACAAAAAAAATCCTTCGAGGAGGATTTTATAGATGCACCAAAATTTGGTACATAGACACCTGCTCGGGATGAAGCTCGCGCTTCAAGTTTCGGATTGGCATTCGGACTTTTCATTAATATTTTTCAATATCAATGAGATCACCGTAGCGGCACTGTGGAGGATTTTCACCTCACTTCCCCAATCACGAACTTTAAATTTTTAACACAAAGACATACTACACCCAGCAAAAAAAATACACAAATAAATCTGTTAACAAACCTTAATCATATTTTGGAGGCTCTTCTTTTACCCCGGCTTTATAATTAAAATATCTCGCAAGTGCATACAAAACACTCGAAAGACGGTTTAAATACGCCAATGTGTTTTTGCCAACTTTTACCTTTCCCTCCTCAACAACACCCACAACACGACGTTCGGCTCTACGAGAAATCGTACGAGAAATATCCGACAAAACAGCTAGCTCTGTGCCACCAGAAACAAAAAATGTTTTTATAGGAGGAAGAATTTTTTCAATTCCATCAACAATACTTTCAAGCCAAACTACTTTATCCTCAGAAATTGTTTTTTCCGCACCGGCAACTTCTGCTTGAATAACAAAAAGATCTTGCTGGATACGACCAACAACATCTTTTGCTAAAACTTTTAAGCCGCCTCCGGCGATTTTCTTTGAACCAGATTTTATTTTTAGTATTCCTAAAAATGAATTTATCTCATCTAAAGAACCAAGTGCTTCAGCGACCGTCGAGCTTTTTGACAGTCGCTGATCGCAACCAAAGGTTTTTGTTGTTCCATTATCTCCTTTTCTTGTGTACAACATTTTTATGCAATGTCACAAACACCTGAAACACAGGCCAATTCTTTTTTCAATTCTGTCTCATCGTCTTTTTCGTAAGTTACAATCTTTGAAAAATCTAAATGTGCAACTTGCTTTACCAACTCCTCATATCTTTCTTTTGTAATTTCTTCGTATGGAGCAAGTTGATAAACATGGTTTGAACGTGGAAGAAACGAAAGTCCTCCAACAATATCCCAATTTTCATAAACCCAGTTTCCAACTTTTATCCACTCATCATCACCTACTGAAATTGTTGTTGATGGATTGTGTTCAGTGTAATGTTTTTTTACAACTTTCCAGTGTTCCAATTGCTCGATTGCATCAATATCATTTTTGCAGATTGCACCCGATGGAGCTTTGATTGGAAATTCCAAAACATAAGTCGAAGCAGATTCCATTGTTTGTCCAACTTCTGGATGATAAGGAACGCCTTGGTCTTTTAGCATTTTGAAAAGTGCGTCTGTTGATGAGATACGAACCCTGCGAATATAGTATGGTGCATGACGAGGATGCATTCCACTTGCACAATCAACAGTAGAAGATGCAGTTCCAGATGGCTTAATACATGTAACACATGTTGACTGACTTATACCCATACGTTCTGCATATTTTTTATTAACCTTTACAGCTTCTTCTCGCAATTTATCAAGAACTTTTGGATCTCTAACAACTTCACAATCCCAGTTTCCTGTTATTGAAACACCAAGCAATCTTTCTTTTTCACAATTCTTTTTCCATTCCTTTGAAAGATATGGGAAATATGTAAGAGATGATTGATACGTTCCGAGAATTGTCGCAATACGAACCTTTCTCAAAAGTGTTTCTTCTGTATCTTCTGCGCGTGCAACAATTTCACTCAAATTACAAAATTGTTTTGATTGAAGAATAATTTCTCCGCAAGGATTCGTTCCAAAAGAAGGTGTTTCTTCGGGTTTCCATTGTTTCAAACGGCGAGATGGAAGAGTATTTGCCAAACTTCCTCGATTAAAAATTCCACGTTCGCCTGAGCCACTTTTCATAAGAGCAACCCATTCATCAAGAAATTCTTCTGTGTTTGGTTTTGAAAGATATACCGCAGAATTATTTGCGAGCATTCTTTGTCCCTCATTTAAATAAAATTGTCCTTTTTTAGAATCACGAATTGTTTCGTCATCCAAATCAGAAAGTGAAATCATTGCACTTCGGCGTACACCTCCCGCAACAACACATTCACCGATTTTACAAATGATGTCGTGAGCATCCATGTTTGTAAGATGACGTCCCTGCTTTTTCAAAATTCTCTCGCGGGTAAAATCAAGAAGTGAATGAAGTGGTTCTGGACCAGAACTTTTTCCTCCCATTGTTTTCAAGCGAGCACCAGCTGGGCGAATAAGCGAATAATCAAAAACAACATCGTCTCCATCAAACCAAGTTTTCATTCCATATGCGAGTGCGTCAGCCCATCCTTCTTTACTATCTGGAATAACATATGTTGGAAATTTTTTTCCTGTTTGCTTCATTACCTGAGGAAGAGATTGAATGTTTTGACTTTCGACAGACCACCCTACTCCTGTACCACACATAGAAATGTACATAATTTCTGCAAAATCTTGGAAACAAGTTGGTGCAATAAATGAACAGTTATAAGCGCAAACATTTGTACGATGAGCAGATTTTCCTGCAAATTGCATAAGACGCATTGAAGGAAGAGATTCTTGTTTCAAAATCGCCTCGCGAACTTCTTTGTATTCAGCCTCAGTCAATTTTGATCCAACATTTTCTCTCATGAAATCGATATATCTATCAACAGTCTCAACCCACGTCTCGCGTCGGCCTTCTTCTGAAATCCATTTTGAGTAAGAACGAAAATAAACAAATTCACCAAATGGATTTCTGAAATATTTTTTACTCTCCAAAGCAAGCTCTTTTACTTTTTCTGGAACAAACCCTATTTTTTCACGAACTTTTGAACGTTCTTGTCTATACAAAATATATGCCTTTGCTGTAAGCGGAAAAGAAAGTGCAATCAAAACTTGTTCGACAATATCTTGAATTTTTTCCACATGAGGAACATAATTACTATCTTTATGTTCTCTCTTTAAAAAAACAAGTGTATCCAAAACTTTCTGCGCAGCCTTCTTTGAATCTGCCTCGCTGCCTTCATTCGCTGCTTGCATTGCTCTAAAAAGTGCTCGTTCAACACGTGTAATTTCAAAAGGAACTACGTTACCATCTCGTTTCTGGATAGAACTGATAGAAACTTTTGTTGTTTTTTTTGCTGAACTATTCTTTTTGGCTTTTGTATTTTTTTTAGGCATAAGACTATAGAGTTTTTACTAATAATTTTTTTAAGAACAAAGAACTAGGCTCCCTGTATTTAATTGTTAACTGATAAATAAACGGACTCACAAAGAATGCGAAAGTAATATTTCCAAGGAGATGCAAGATTGTAAAAGGAATTTGCCCAACAAACGCTATTGCAAATGATTGATGAAAAAGAAGAGGGCCGACAGTTAGTCCTGTAAATACGTCATAAAAAATTGTTCCCAAAATTGCAAAGATAACAAAATTTTTGCGTGAAGCACTTCTTTTATTAAAAAAGCTTGCTGAGAGTACTCCGACAATTCCATAAGAAGATGCTGTTACCAAAGTCCACAAGCCGAGTGTGCCTGTTGCAATATCAAAAATTAAAATACTTAAAAAACCAAAAATAAAACCGACTAATTTTCCATAAGATTTTGAAAAAGGCATTTGCGCTGAAAGAATTGGCTCAACATTTGGTGCGCGAAATGGAATAAGTCTAAAAAGAAGACACAACACAATGCTGGTCGACAATAAAATCCAATTTGTTTTTCGGTTTATATTTTCCATATTTCTTGCTAAATTATTATTGGCTAAACAACAAAACAAAGTGTATAATTTTCAGTATTAATCGCACAGTTTAAAACTGTCCAATAAGTATACGCGGGGAGGGTCACCCCACGCAATAGTGTATAACAGGTTTCGCAACACAAATATGGAAAATACAAATTCACCAGTGCAAAAAGTCTCGAATTTCTTGTTTTTTAGTAAAAATTCCGCAATTATTTGGTTAATTGTTCGATTTTATGTCGGTTACCAGTGGTTTATGGCTGGATGGGAAAAACTTGGAACGAGCGTTTGGACTGGCTCTGGTGCAGGAACAGCAATACAAGGATTTCTAAATGGTGCTCTTGCAAAAGCAGGAGGAGCCCACGCAGATGTATTAACATGGTATGCATGGCTTATCTCCCACGTATTTATTCCATGCGCTCCAGCACTCTCATATATTGTAACCTTTGGTGAACTTCTTGTAGGTGTCGCTTTAATACTCGGAATATTTACTGGGTTCGCAGCTGGAATTGGCGCATTCATGAACTTCAATTATTTATTTGCTGGAACAGTAAGTATCAATCCCCTTTTACTGCTTCTTCAAATATTTATAATCAAAGGAAGCAAAGTTGCAGGATGGTTTGGAGTTGAAAGATTTACTCAAAAGAAGGGATAATAATTTAAGAATAAAAAAACCACGTTTGCCTTCCGCAAACGTGGTTTTTTTATTTTACTTGATCAAACTTTTGCCCGACGAAACTTGTAAACGAGGATGTTTTATCAAATCTATTTCTCGCGATGTAATTGTTTACAATATAAATACCCAAAATCAAAACAATAACTATAAGCCCGTTTGTGATTAAGACCGGATGTTTTTTATCTGACTTGATTAATAGTTTAAGCAAAAGTGCAAAAATGACAATCAAAACAATAATCAACAAAATAACATTAACAATATGTCTTGGTGAAGTTATATACTGAGTCAACACATTTGTTTTTGAATAATTCTGCAAAGACACTGAAGTTGCAGCGACAATGGAACTGGTTGAAATTTCTGGGGCAACCTCAATCGAAGCTCCCATGACTTTTGATAATTTTGATTTACCTACTGTGTTTTTTTCTGAAATAATTTTTACAGGAATATTTTTTGTATCAGGTTTTGCTGGCTTACCAAATTCTTGAGCCACAAAAATTGTTGGACTTCCTTCGTAAGTACCGGTGGCAATCCCCGTTCCAATTTCTGTATACGCATTTTTTAAAATATTAGCTTTGTGCGATGGTGAATTCATCCAAGCAGTATCAACATCAACTGAATCAGTAAAATCCACAGCAAGATTTTCTCCCGCATATTCATAGTTGTAACCAGCCTTATCAAAAAAATACCATGGAGCTTTTCCATCTGGGCTAATGTGTGCAAAATATCCTTTCTCCGCCATATCGTTTGCCTTTAATTGAGCCACTTCATTCAAAACTGGATTAACTGAAAGCACTGAAAGATTTTGAGATTGTCTGTTTTGGTTTGTTAAATCATCAAGCACTGAAGGCAAGACGGAAGCAGTGTAAGCATTATTTGCTGGATCTAAAACAGGAATATAAGGTATCAAAAAAGTTCCTATTTCAAAAAACAGAACAATAATAACCAAAGAGCGAATATTTCTATCTCTCAAAAAATGAGGTTGATGATCGTTTTCTTCGTGAGGTATAAAATGTTTTTTGAAAAAGTTGAACATAAAAATATTCTAAATTAAAATCTCATTCAAGTCTATGAATGAGATTTTAATATTATACCATTTTAAAATTAATTATTTGTTAAGTTCTTTTATTGTAAGGGGTCCTACAAAACCAGTTGAGGGCAAACCTTTTGCTTTTTGATAGGCTTTTACCGCATCTACTGTAACAGTTCCAAAATATCCTGTTGACGTTGGATAAGTAAAATACCCTTCCGCACGAAGCTTCTCTTGGAGTTGTTTAACCGCATCCGAATTTATGCCTTTTTTAAGATTTGAAACAAACCTAAAAGTTGAAGCACCCAAAACTTTTCCTATTTTTGGTGTTATTTTTGAAGCTGTGGCTGTAGAAGTAATAGCTTTTAATGTTGTTGTCGCCACAGAGGTTGTTGAGGTACTCACAGCAACAGTCCTAGTAAGCCTCGGAGCAAAAGCCGAATTCAAAAACTGGGCTCCAGACATATATTGAGCATGTGCAGATACTGGAATTATTGCCAAACCAAACACTGCTATTATTATATATAAACCTAAAATTTTTTGACTCATTTTTATAATTATGGCTTTACCTATTAATTACTATAGCACTATTATACCAACAATTAACAAAAAGAGCAATACTCCATAATAAACAGATATTTTTATCTGCCATTTAAACAATGCCTCCCTAGACAAAACCTCGTCATCTATGTTGTCAACATGCATATCTCTCATGGTCGTAAACAGATTCCAAAGAAGTACAAAAGAAAAAAATACGTTATAAAAAATCCAAAATTGAATAACGAAATAATTGTAATTTAAAAGATGAATTTTGTTCATATGAATTCCAACAGCAACCATAAGCAAATATATTGAGGTGTATGTATAAACAATAAAAGTTGTTTGCTTAAAAGCGGATGAAACATTTTTATGCTTCATATTTGTAGGTATCCAACCAACAGTTGATTTAAGAAGCGAAGTAAAAACTGCATGAGTATAACTATATGTTTGAAACAACAAAGCCATAAAAGAACCAAATCTAAAACGAGCAATCGAAAAAAAGAAAAGAACAAAAAATCCTATAATTGTTGATGGATAAAAAAGCAAACCACCCGCCAAAGTAATATAATTATTATAAGCAAATAATCCATAAAACAATTGAAACGAAAATAAAATAGAGAGTGGCTGAGATAAATAAAACAAAAACCCAACAAGATAACAAAACTTTGTTATCCAAGGGACATTTGCTGTCCAAAAATATTTATGTGAACACAATGTCACTGTCCCCGACCCCCATCTGTGCTGCTGGTGAAAATATGAATGAAAATCATCCGGGCAAGTTCCTGTCGCCAAAATAATTGGAACATACAAAACATCATAACCATGAGCCCTCAATTCAAAACCAGTTCGCGCATCTTCGCTGTGTTCAACTTGCACAGGACCTCCGATTTCTTCTAAAGCAGATCTTCGATAAATAGCATTTGATCCACAGCAAATTGTTCCACCAAATTTATTTCGTGCAACTTGAATATATCTATAAAAAGGCTCCTGAACCTGCGATGCTCCATATTCCAAGGAAGATCTTTTGTGAACATCTTTTGTCGTTTCGAAATATTGAGGACTTTGAACAATGGCAACTTTTGGATTTTCCATGTACGGCAATAATTCATGAACAAAATCGGAACGCGGCGCAAAATCAGCATCAAAAATAATTATAAAATCTCCGCTTGAATGTTCATATCCATATTTCAAATTCCCCGCCTTTTTCATCACACCCTTGTTTGGGCGTTCTAAATAAGTGAAACCGTACTCTTGTGCTAAATTTTTGTGAACGTCGCAATCAACCTTTGAATCATCGAGTACATAAACTTTTATATTTTTGTAATTTATTTTAGATACGTACTCCCATGTGTTTTTTATAAGCTCAATTTTTTCTCCGCAAATAGGAAGAAAAACATCGATTGAAGGATTTTCATTTTTCTGCCAATATTCTTCCAAAACCCTCGCATGTTTTTTCAAATCGAATTGTTTGTAAAACAAATTGAGCCCATAACTCGAGAGATAATACAGCGAGAAAAAAATAAGAAGCGGGCCAACAAAGTATGTATAAAAAGGAATATATAAAACAGCATCCCAAAATCCATAAAGTAAAAGAATCCAAGAAGCAATGCTTATTGCATAAACAAACCGCACCCACCAAGTAGGTGTTTTCTTTATATACAAATATTTATCTAAATTCTCCGGGTTCATTCTATATTTTTAATAGTGACAAAATTCTCTCCTTAATAAGATTGTATTTATCTTCTTGTTTTGAATAAGCATAAAAACTTAATGAGCCAAGTCCAATGCGAAGCTTGTAACAAAGTAATCTTTCTTCAAAATTTGGAAGTTCCATTTTTCTATACAAATTTTCTGCGAATTTTTCACCATCTTGCTTGTCTGTCCAAAAAGAAAGCCATGCGATATCATACAAAAAATCACCATACAAAGAACTATCCCAATCTATTACACCAGTAATCTCTTTTCCGTCAGACAAAACATTTCCAGAACTATATCCCCCATGAATCAAATATCTTTCTTCTGGACAATATTCTGTAAGTCGTTCTAATTCAAAATAAATTTTATCCCAGACATCCTTTTCAAAAAAGGTATTATTAAAATAATTATTTTCTTTTACATAAAAATCAACAGCCAAGATATATTCTCTCCAGCTATCAAACTCACCTATTCCATAAAAATTCCATTTACCATAGCCACTCGTATCACGAATATCAAT
>CAYSZI010000025.1:0-10456 GCA_964435545.1 uncultured Candidatus Saccharibacteria bacterium
TCTTGATACGACTTTTTTCGGGTACCGCCATATTTTTCTGCTGAAAAATTGGCTCACACTCGCGCCGTCGCGCTCCGTGAGTACCCTCGAAAAGTGTATCCGCGAAAAGTTTCATAATTACAAATTTGATCCCGCAACGTACGCAGTTGTCCAGCAAGCTTGAAGCGATTGACCACCTGTTGGGCGATTTATATGCAACAAATCACCCGTCACACTCAAGTTTGAACATATTTTTGATTTCATTGTTCTTGTATCAATTTCAGAAAGAATAACTCCACCGTCTGCCACCACGGCACGGTCAAAACCCATAAGTCCTGTGATATTAATAGGTAAAGCTTTTAGAGTATCAACAATTTTTCTACGTTCTTCTTTTTTGATACTATGCACTTTTGTATCGAGATTTATGTCATTTAAAAGTAAAACTAATCCAGGAACAAGACCATCTGGAACAACTTCTTTTAAAATATTTTTTAGCATTTTATTTTTATTTAAATCAAATACTTTTGTAATTTGATTATCAAGCGAACCAATATCAGTATCTGGATACGCATCAATTTTTGCAGTAACATCACCACCCTCTTTTAAAAGTTCAGCCACCTGTGCAGACGAATTCAAAATAAGCGGACCAGACAAACCAAAATGAGTAAATAAAACTTTTCCTGTTTTTGAAAATTTCTTTTTTCCATCTAAATAAAAAATTATTTTCATGAAAGACAACGAAACGCCCGAAAGCAGATGTGACCATTCATCGGATGTTGCAATTGGAACAAGTGTTGGAGTTGGATCATTTACAGTGTGACCCAAATCTCGAAGCCATTTAAATCCATCTCCAGTAGACCCTGTCTCTGGATGAGACACACCTCCCGTTGCAATAATATATTTGTTAGCAGTATATATTTCAGTATCAGTTACAATTCCTGTAATTGTATTATCTTTATGTGATATTTTTTTGACTGGAGTATTTGTTTTAACAACAACTCCATTTTTTTTCATATATTTAATAAGTGCATCACAAACATCACTAGCTTTTTCTGTATTTGGAAACACACGATTTTTTGCTTGAACAACAAGAGGCAATCCTAGATTTTCAAAAAAAGTAAAAGTGTCTTTTACACCAAATTGTGAAAAAGGTGAAAACAAAAAATCTGAAGCACTTCCAAAAAATGCTAAAAATTTTCGAACGTCGTATTCGGCGTGTGTAATATTACATCGTCCACCACCGGTGATTTTCAATTTTTCTCCAAGCTGTTTATTTTTTTCAATAAGCAAAACCTTTTTTCCTAGCTCGCTTGCTCTGCCGGCGGCCATCATTCCGGAAGCGCCACCGCCAATAACTATTACATCAAAATGTTCGTTTTGTCGCTTCATATATTATATCTCTATATTAACACATAATTTGATATTGTAAATAAAAAAGGTTGAACATCAAAGTCCAACCTTTATCTTTATATATTAAAAAACTATGCCGTTACCAACATTTTCTTCCAGTCATATTTTCGGATAGAACCTCCATCCCATACTGTTGATATAATACTGGCAAAAAACGAAGATAAATCGTAAATATCAAGCTTTTCAAATTTTCTACTTTCTGGTATAACCAGACTATTTGTAGTAAAAAACTTTTCAATTTCTGAATTCTGTAAAATTTGAACGGCGTCACCAGACCCAATATAGTGAGTAATCAGAACAAAAACTTTTCGAGCACCTCTTGCAATAAGATTACTAGCACATTTTTCTAATGTTCCACCAGTATCACATTGGTCATCAATGACAACACAAACTTTTCCTTTTATAGAATCGGAATCACCACCAAGAAATTTCATCTTATCAATTCTATTTGCTTCTTTGCGAAACTTGGAAAATCCGTCGCAGTCAACGTTTAAAACATCCGATACTCCTCTACACTCTTTCGCGATTCCTTCGTCAGGGTAAATGATAACAAAATCGTCTTCGCGAAATTTGTATCCAAGCTGAGCATAATATGCAATCATGCGATCCCAAAGTATTTGCAAGACAGATGGGTTGTTTACCGGTTTGTTATCAAAGAACCCTTCTATTGCCGCATTGTGCAAGTGAAGTGTAATCAATTCATCCATGCCAGAAACTTCCAAAAATCTAGCGTGAAGTTTAGCAGAAATAGATTCATATTTCCCATCTTTTTTTTCCTGTCTAGCCCAGTAGAAATATGGAACGATTGACGTTAACCTGCCAGCACTATTAATTCTCAAATCTTGAAGATACTGGCAATTTCTCATTAGTTCAGTATCAGGTTTTGTGTTACTTGAAGACATCACAAACGCATTCAAGTTTCTTACTGAATCATAAAAAACAGGCTTATATTCATCGTTTTTAAAGTGTACGATTTCATTCTCGATTATTTGAACCTTTCGGCCGTAACCTCGAATCTTTTCAATGGTACCATATGCGAGCAGATTGTTTTTCCCGTCGATTGGGCAAATAACAATTGGTTTCTTATTCTTGATTACGTGATTCTTTGCCATAAAATATTCGATTTTCGATTTTTAAAGAAAACTAGTTTCAATCTAACACTTGATTGGCAACATGTCAAAAATAGTCAAAACTTTGATTTTTTGAGAACTTATGGTATTATCTAAATGTTTAAAACTCACAAAACAAAAGTAATCAGAAATTAAGTCGATTTTCCTGCTTCCTGTTTGTGCTTATTATTTTAACAAACTCGAAAACATATGACAGGTACAATCAAAAAAATGATTTCTGACAAAGGTTTTGGATTTATCTCAGTTGAAGGTATGGAGAAAGACTTGTTCTTTCACACAAATTCAGTTGTTGGTATAAATTTCGAACAACTTCACGAAGGAGACACAGTCTCTTTTGATGTTGAAGATTCTCCAAAAGGCAAAAATGCAGTAAACGTTCAAAAGGCATAATTTGCGGAAAAATAAAAACACCCACAAGTGGGTGTTTTTATTTTTCCGCAAACCCGTTTTTGATTTTAATTTATTATGTTAAAATTAAAATTAATGAAAAAAGCCAAATCAAAAAAAGCTAAAAAATTTAACGCCTCCCCTATTATTTTTTCTATAGTCATAATCGGTGCACTTGCAACGATTTATTACAACCAAGAAATACTAAACAGTCTTGCTTTTACAAAAACAAAAAGTGTTACAAAAACTCCTGCTTTCATATCTAAACAAGACACTACTGTTGCAAGCTCTCAAGAAAACACTGCCGGTTCAACAAAAATTGCCGGCGCAACTTTAAAAAATTACAAAACGACAGAAAACACTAGCTCAACAAAACCTATTCAACAAATAATATCTGAACCAACAACCACAGGACAAACCGTGCCGATAAATCCTCCGATTCAACAAGCAATACCTATAGCAACACAAACTTGTTTAAATTACACAGCAAACAAACAAGACTCTCGCGGAATGTGGGTTTGGGCTGATATTGTAAACAACAAACAACTCGTTACAAAAAATACAAAAACAAACAAAGATTTTTTTGATTTTGTCGACTCACACAAAATTCAAACAGCTTATGTATATCTTCCAACTGGATTTTTAAACAACACCGCAAACACTGACTTAATAAAAACCTTTTTAAATGATTCAAAAAATCACTGCCTAAATATTGAAGCGCTTGACGGCGATATTGACTGGATTTTTATTTCAAAAAATAATTACGCACTTGATTTTGCAAATGCAGTTAAAAATTTTAATGCAAAATTGTTGCAAACTGATACAAAAATTATGGGCCTACAATACGACGTCGAACCAAAAGGAATAACCATCACGGTAGGCAATCAATTTCTCGACATGCTTCAAATGGCAAAAAATACACTCTCTGGAACAGGTATTCTTTTAGACATTGCTCCAACACGCTGGTATGACACCGCAAGCCCACTTACAAGTACTGAATTTATTCGTACAGGAGGAGAAAAAGGCAAATCTCTCATGCAGCATATTTTTAATATTGTTGATGTTATGACTGTTCAAGACTACACACAAAATGCACAATCAATATACAGCGGAGTCCAAGGCGAATTGGATTATGCAGCTCAAATCGGAAAGAAAGTTAGAGTTGGAGTCGACACAGCAAAAGGAGATGAAGCAAAAACAAGCTTTGGTGATGTTGCTGGAATAACATGTAAAAAGTTTAACGACACACTTACAAGTTCTTATAACATGATGACAGATACCGAAAAATCAGCATTCGACGGATTTTCTGTAGAATTTTATAAAGGCGGAAACAATACGCCGTTTGCCTATTCAGAAATTTGTCCATAAATATGAATTACTCAAAAAAAATTATTTCAATTTCTGCTTTTTCAATTTTAATTATTGCGTGTTTTTTTGCCTATAATTTTTCTAAAACTCAAACAGTTCAAGCATTTTCTCAAAACAGCACCTCTACAAAAACAGACATTCAAGATCCCCTCTCGATTGATTTTATGCGCAATCAAAATTATCCCGGCAGTGATTTAGTAATCGAAAAAGAATTAAAGTCCGAATCAAACTACAGTCAATACATCGCATCCTACAAGTCAGAAAATTTAAAAATTTATGGATTGCTTACTGTACCAAAAGAAAAGAAACCAAAAAATGGCTGGCCTGTAATTATTTTTAACCATGGATATATAAGACCAAGTAATTACAAAACAACAGTGAGATATGAATTGTATGTAAAAGCTTTTGCAAAAAGCGGATACATAGTTTTCAAGCCTGATTTTAGAGGTCACGGAAATTCCGAGGGCCAACCAAACAGTCAGTACTTTACACCTGACTACACAATCGATGCATTAAATGCAGTTGCAACTCTAAAAAAATACAAAGATGCAAACCCAGAAAAAATTGGAATGTGGGGGCACTCAGATGGTGGAAATGTAATATTGCGAAGTATTGTTGTAGACACAAAAGATATAAAAGCTGCATCGATTTGGGGAGGAGTTGTTGGTTCTTATGAAGACCTCACGGCAGATTGGCAAAAACGTGTTCCGTACAAACAACCCAAAGAAGACGTAAAAATTGAAAACAACAACATGCAAAATTTGTTGGATAAATATGGTACACCATCATCAAATCCGGACTTTTGGAAAACAATAGAACCACTAGATTATTTGGCAGATATCAAAACACCATTGCAAATTGACACAGGCAGTCTAGACGAACAAGTACCTCCAGATTTTTCCGCAAAATTAAACGACAAATTACTGGCGCTTAAAAAAACTGTCGAGTATAATAATTACAAGAACGGAAATCATAATATTTCGCTTGCAAACTCATCAAAAACAGTTCAATTCACAATACCAAACCCAGATGCAATAAAAAGCACAATTAACTTTTTCGATAAATATCTAAAATAAAAAATGGAATCTTCAAGAAAATCATTTATAACAATAGCACTAGTTGTTATCGCAAGCACAAGTCTTTTGTATACATACAAAAAATTATTTAGGGCAGAAACTGCAAGTGCCGTTATCTTAAAAAATGACACGATCGATCAAGGAACTCTCCTTTCAATCGATTATATGCGTAAACAAAATTACCCTGGCAGCGATTTACAAATTGAACAAACACTAAGTCCTGGAAGTAACTACAATCAATACATCGCATCCTACAAGTCAGAAAATTTAAAGATTTATGGATTACTCACTGTTCCATTTGGAAAAAGACCAACACACGGCTGGCCAGCAATAATATTTATCCATGGATATATTAGACCAAGTACATACAAAACAACAGAACTTTATGTACCATATGTTAGAAATTTAGCAAAAAATGGTTATATAGTTTTCAAACCAGATTTTAGAGGTCATGACAAATCTGAAGGCAAACCAGATAGTCAATATTTTTCACCAAGTTATACAATAGATATTTTAAACGCAATGGCTTCTGTAAAAAGATACCCAGACACAAACCCAGAAAAAATTGGAATGTGGGGACATTCAGACGGCGGAAATGTAATTTTGCGAAGTGTTGTTGTAAACAAAACAGATATAAAGGCTGCAGTTATTTGGGGAGGAGTTGTTGCTCCATATACAGATCTCACAACAAATTGGCAGCTTCGTGTTCCATACCACCAACCCATCGAAGATTTAAAAATAGAAAATAATCACCTTCCTGAAATCTTGGCTGAATATGGCACACCATCATCAAATCCAAATTTTTGGAAAACTATTGAGCCACTAAATTATTTAGCAGATATCACAACACCAATACAGCTCGATACAGGAGACAGTGACGAACAAGTACCTCCAGATTTTTCACTAAAGTTAAAAAACAAACTCCAAGCTATTGGAAAAGTCGCAGAATATTACAATTACCCAATGGGCGACCACAACATATCTTCCCCAAATTTCGAAATCGCAATGAAATTTACAGTCGATTTTTTTGACAGCTATTTGAAATAGAACCATTCACATAAACCAAAGCCCCGATTTTTTCGAAGAAAAAATCGGGGCTGTATTTTATTTCAAATTTCTAGTGTAATCCAATATAGTCTGAACCACTCCATCTCCCATAACATCCGAAGATTTTTTCTGTTCTCTAAACAAAGTTTTTTCTTGTATTATACTTTCGATAATTTTATTTGCTTTAAAATAAGCCTTGCCCGTTCTATCATTCCCCACACTGAAAGCCAAATTCATGAATGCAACAAGCTGAGCTTGAATTTCAAGTAACATTTTTGTCTGAAACGAATGAAAATTTAAATCGTGTTCAGCTTGCTTCCAAACACGTTCATCATTACTTGCCTTCTTTTCGGTAATTTTAACCAAATCTCGAACAGTATCAGAATCAGCACCAATAATGACTTTTGGCACATAAATTGTAGTTTGTGGTCCATTTTTCCCAACAAAAATACTTGACCTTTGCCGGAGCATTTCCTTTTATAATTTGATTTTTTATATGATCCAATTTTTTAACAATAGTATCTTCGTTTTTTGACAAAGTAACATCAATAGCAAGACCAAGATGCTGACCTCCCTCGGATTGAGAATGTATTTCTGCTAATGCATCAACACCATTTATATAATCATCATAATGAGATGTTGGAACAACTTTTGCTTCACGCCCTAGCCATGCACTCTTCATTGATTCTTCAATAATTATTCTTTCAAAAACATCTCCGACAAGCTTCTTTTGCTCAAGACTCGCACTATTTGCCGTTGAATAATCAGATTTTAATTCCCTCACTCTGTTGTTATCTTCTACAATGTCGTGAATATCATAAATATTTACAAAATCTTTTAGATCAGGTCTGGTCTTGCCAAAACGTTCTTCAAATCTTCGTTTTAAACTTTTTAATAAAACACCGTCAAAAAGAACATCATCCGGCTTTTGTCTTTCTTTTAAAGAATAATCAAGATTATTTAAAAAATTATTCTCGAAATTGTTAGAACTATTTTTTCCCATGTTTTTATTATATCACGACAAACAATTTATAAAAAAGTCTTTTATAAAATCTGCATTTTCCGAAATATATTTTATTCTTTTATGGTCATCTTCGAGAAATAAATCTACCCTACTATTGCCCTCCAAATAATGTTCACTCTCTACCCAACACCCGCCATAAGTCGATTTAAAAAAGAACAGTTCCAATCCTTCTTTTATTTCACCCTTAGACATTGGGTAAACGCTTAAATATGATTCAAAAAATAATTTTGCTTTTTTCAAATTTTCTTCATAAGGATTGTTCAAGAAACAATAAAATATCATTCTGAAAAGCTCAAAAGTTATTGGCGAATAACATGACTTTTCAAAATCAAAAATATATTCCACGTTTCCATTTTTATCAAAAAATACATTTCCCTCCAAAAAGTCTCCGTGGATAAGATGACTCAAATCAATTATCGGAGACTCGAGATTAAACACACTACTTAAAATCAACTCTTTCTTCATATTCATACTTTGTAATGCCATTTTATCAAACTCGTTCAACTCGTTTTTTTTATTTATCTCAATCAAAATATTACCGATTTTTTCAAGCATTTTTTCTTTACTGGCTACTTTAAAAAAACTCTCAATTTTCAAATCTGAATTTTTTCCAGCAAGATGTATTTTACCAAGAAACTTTCCGAGCGAAACAATTGAATTATTTGGAAGAGCACCTCTCTCAAATTGCCCGGATTCAACAAAAGGGAAAAGTGCAAAAAATGAATCATTAAGCTCAAAAAATGTTTTGTTTTCCATGTAAGGAATCGGCAAAATTACAGGAATATCTTTTTCTGAAAAATATTTTTTAACACTATGAATTTCTCTAATTTTTTCAGCATTATCAAACCGATATTTCTTTAGAAAAAATTTGTTCTTATCGCTAACCAAAATATAATTTTCACTTAAAAAACCTTTATCAACTCTAGAAAAAGAAGATATTTTAACCCCGTATAACTTATTAATTTTTTCAAAAAGTTCTTCCATGTATAAGTTATATTACAAACCAAAAACTTCCTTTATTTTTTGAGCAACATCATCGGGGCTCAAATTCTCATTGTTTATTTTTATATAGTTTTTTTCCTTTATTTCACCTTCGATTGAATTCAATCTATGCTTTTCGAAACTTTTCTTTAGATCGCCTTCTGACCACCTTATATCTCTTTTTGTAGGTTTGTGAGCCAAACGATGTTCAGACTTGTTTCTTTCTAGTCTCTCGCCTATAGGGGCTTCCAATTCTACGTAATAAATATCTGCGTTCTTATTTCTAAAAATATCTACCAGACTTTCTATATAATCCTCGTCTTCTTTTTCATCAAAATACCAAACATATGTAAAAATCATTCCTTCTAGATCACTCGAAGCGACCTCTTTAAAAATCTCCTCTCTAAAGCGCCTCACAAGTTTTTTACCCGAATCTGTACCGTAGCTAAAAAACGGAGAAATTACATCAATCGTCATGTGATTGTGAAATAATTTAAGTTTAGTTATTTTTTCAAGCTCATGACCAACAGTCATCTTCCCCACAGCTTGAGGCCCAAAAATTAGTATAAATTTCATATATGTTTTTATTTAATCACACAAACGTATGTTACACCAAAAAATAATAAAACACACGCTAGTAATAAAAAATAACCACGAAGCATTTGCTTGTGGCTATTTATATTTATAAATTATTTACCGATTTAGCTAAGTCGTTAAAACCTTCGACTTTGGTAAAATTAATTTTTTTGCAAACTTCCCATACGAATAACGCAAAGCGCACTCTTTATTCAATATTTCATTTTTGCAAATCTTTTTACCTAAAGGAACAATTATATTTTTCCCGATAATTTTTCCATAAAAATCACCTTGAGATACGTTGTTTATATTTATCGAAAAATGGTAAACAACGCCAATGGTTGGATTTTTAAGAAACTCAGTTGGAATACTTATTTTCCTATCTTTACTTTCGCCCTCACACTGCCAGTCAATTTTTATGTTATCGTTTTTTATAAGATAGGGATTTTTCATCAAACTCTCATTATTCCCAACCTTAAAAATCCAATTTTCTTTATCGCCATTTTCTATCAGGAATTTTCCTACATGAATAATTCCGGTACTTTTGTCAGATTTTCGCAATGGAATTGCGATATCATTTACAGAAAACAACGGCGGATATTCTTCGTCAAAGTCTTGTGATAGTTCTACACAAAAATTATATAGTGTTTCAACGGGAGTAACAGATAAAATCTTATACAAATCCTTTTGGAATTCCAATTTCTCAATTCTCAATCGTTCTTTCGCTTCTAAATACCGTGCCCATCTTCTCCGATACTTTTGAGTAAGTTTTATACCAAGCCTTGTGTCCATCTTTTTCCATATTGCGAATCTAATCGCGAAATATTTCATAGAGGTAATTAAAACTAATAAGGCAAACATAAATACTAACCCCACCCATTGTTTAACTTTTACAAACAGGTGTGTATAATTTATCATACACATAATCAAGATACTGACCGCGCTCGATAAAATATAATATCTATACACAATCACTTCGCGAGCATGGTCGCGGTAAGAAAGATACATCTTTGGTGCTTTCAACTTTTTCATATTTCAACGTTTGTTTTGATTAAGAAAAGCTCAATGGTCACAAAAGTAACAACTGAGCTTTTCTTAATCTTTATCGCAACATTAACACATATTATATACTGTGTCAAACAACATATAATATGTGTTGGTTTTGTATTCCATTTTAGAAGTCACGAATAATTTCACAAACTCTAAAATGTGTGGGATCTACGATTAGGCTTCCCCCGTTTTCCTTTTGGGAATAATTTATTTTTTTAGCGCATTCCTTTCACAAATTTCCCATAATTGTGAGAAAGATTTCTGGCCATTACTTGTATAACACCAGCACGAATCCGCTCGTTACGGAGACTGAGATAATTATCAAGAAATTCCTTTCTTTCACTTTCAGGAAGAGCTTCGTACGCTCTGCGCATTGTACTGGACCCCATTTGTAGTACACAATCCTTGTATTAGGTATTGTATTCTAG
>CAYSZI010000026.1:0-10435 GCA_964435545.1 uncultured Candidatus Saccharibacteria bacterium
TATATTTAGGTTGGTAATATACAAGAATGGTGTACTAAATTTGGGGTCCGGGCCATCCCATTCCGTGATCCTTAACTTTGGTCGCGCCGACCAAATAGCCCTCAGGGTCTTTGGCGAACTGGTCGATATTCAGAAGATACGGAATGCCCAAGATGTCGTGGAAAAAATTATTGATATGATGTTCCTTGCCTTTGATGATTTCAAAAAAATTGGTGATCTTTAATTCGATGCCAGAATCCCGCACTTTCTTTTCAAAAAAAGAACGCGCTGGTGCTACATGCAACATATCTGACCCTTCTAATTTAAAGATGAAAAAACGCACTTCGTGTTCGTTTGTAAAAGCAAAACTACAACATTGAACGGGAAGACTGCGAGCCTTAGCCATTTCAATGAAAGGAACGAGGTCTTGGTAGCTCTTATGCCAAAGAATGTCCGCTTTAACGAAATCTCTTTCAGGCTTAATACGACCGTTCGTAAAATCGAACGAAGCGGTGTCTATGATTCTCGTGACTGGAAAATCGTTGACTAGATTCGACGATTCAACACCGATTTCCAAGGCGCTGTTAATGACCAGATTTGCTTTGGAAAACGAGTAGAAGCCGAAATGATTGTTTGCTTGGGGAGAATCCGAGTTGTTATAGACAAAAATAGTCCGAGCGTGTTTCAGTTCCTCTGAGACTTCTTCTTTGCTTAGTTTTGTTTTTGCTAGATGAGGAATGTTTACGTTCACCATTATCATGCCCTCGTAGGAGGGCATGTAGATATCGGACACGTCTTTGAGCGTCTTTATGTCTGCCTCCGTCGCTGACGTTGGTTTGTCAGTAAAACTGTAAATCGCATTTATCAAAGAAGCCTTTTCGGCGTTCGACATGTTTATCGTAAAAGGTATGCCGACTTTCTTGCAAACATCCTCGGTCTTCATATCAAGAAGGCTTGGGTCTCTTTCGATTTCTCTACAAATTTTATCGAAGCGTTTCTTTGATGAATTATTTTCGTCTTGTAGGTAATCCTTCAAACGGTCGTCAAGAAGAAAGCTCGGGTTTTTTATGACCTCTTTGTGAATAGACGTGTTGAGTGAAATATCGGAAACAAGATTGGTAAATTTATCCTGCTGTTCTCGCGTGAGTTTTACGCAGTATCGGGTCGCATTGAATGCCGTCTTTGGTTCAATCGGCAAACGGTCTTCCCATTCTTTAACAGCGTCAAACCCTCCGCTGTTGTCGAATATGGTTATCGCTTGAATGAGGTGAGCGAGTCCCTCTTGCGCGTCGTACATGTCGTCACCGAGCAACCTCAAGGCGGTACCGACGGCGACTTTATCTACGACTAGATTTAAAGGCGGTTTGCAGACTTCGTGCAAGATACTCAAGACAGCACCTTCGTTGGTGTAGTTTGTAAGATAGTAGTGCGCTTGTTCATGAAAAACGACCGCGCGGTCTTCTTCAAAAAGATGCGAGGGAACATCAATGCTGATGTTCTGGGATCTCATGTTGTACTGTCCTAGGATCGGCATATGCTCATACTAGCAAAATTCCAAAGAAAAAGACCGCTCAAATGAGCGGTCTTTTTCTTCCCTAATTAGGAAGCATCTCGTGCTACCTGTCAATGGCGGGCCACTCGGGATTCAAACTTTCGATTGCAAGCACAGTAAGGGTTTCTGGGAAAATTTTTATGACTAATTTTTAGGCACTCGGGTCATGGACTAATTTTCTAAAAATACGGTATGCAGTTGATGTTGTAGTACTTCAATTCTTCTTTTGGAAAGGGATTCATGTGACTAAGTTCTTGGCATTTTGTTCCATGAATATTTTTTTCTGTCTGATTTTTTATTTGAACATACGAGATGTGCTGCCCTAAAATACTCAAAAATGGAAACGCGAAACAAATTATTGATACGATCAATAATTTTCTCGAAAGCTTTTTATTGGGGAAAGAGTATTTTTTTAGGTTAAACCAGACTGAGAAACCTCTCAACCCAGCATAGACCCAAAGAGCAAAAAAACAATCTGTAAGAAGAATCACAAGGAAATACAGCAAACCGAGCTGTAGAGTAGGGAAATTGAAAGTTATCGGATTTACGGCATTTAAAATTTGAAACGTTGTAATCCCCGCACCTGAATATGAACTGTATGTGAATATGCCAAGTCCAACCGTAAGCAAAATGGCTAGACCCTGTAACGCAAAAACTTTCCTAACATTATCTGTTAGTTTCAAGTTATCAGGATATCTTTTTGTATCAGTATTTTCCATATATTTAAGTTTAGCTTAAATATGCAGTTTCGTAAGGACTGTTCTTTCGAAGATTAATAACTCCTCCAAGTTGCCAAATTCTTGCTTTGGCAAAGCAAGAATTTTATAATGTCTCTTTAAAAAGACCTAGGTAATGATCACCGAGAACTATATTTTTATCTCTACCCTCATTTTTTAGAATTTCAATCCATTCTCGTCCTCTCGTCAATCGTTCATCAAGAATAATTTCTGCTGGAACTGGAACAGAATCGTGAGCATCAGGATATAATTTCTTTCGCACAACATAATCGACTCGTTTTTGAATATCTTCTTGAGAGGTAATTCCTACTCCGTTCTTTATATCAAAACAATAAATCATTGTATCGTCTTTCAAAGTTCCATCTGTGAGCATATACGATAAACCACTTCTGAATTTAAAATCTCCACCCTCATTTTCGTGACCCGCTGTTGGGAACATAAAAAAGAGACCACCGTTTTGTATATGTTTTCGGATTCGATCAAATACTTCTTGTATTTCTTTTTGACTATGCGGAGCTTTTACAAAACTATTTTCAATTGGGGTACCTTCGTATGCTTCATTGTCATTCACCATCATTAAAATATCATTCCGATACAATAACGAAAGGATAGCCGAAGAATCAAATGCTCCGGGATGATTGGCAATAACAATACCTGGTTCAGAATTTAATTTTGCACGATTAGACTCAAAATCTGCTGAATCTGCTTTCAATTCTCGCACAGAAATATTTGCCATATCCAAAGCTTCTTTACGCACACGACAAAGTTCCTCCATTGAATCACCTTGTAGTTTTTTGTACCTTTGAAGATCAAGCTTATTCGATTCTAAATTAGGAACTCCTTCTTTCATACAATCAAATTATAACTTATAAATGCAAACTCCGAATTTCCGTTTTGAATTGCATCACTGTAAACAGAACCTATCAAATGCGGAGGTGGTGAGATTCGAACTCACGGTACGTTTCCGTACGGCGCATTTCAAGTGCGCTGGAATAAACCACTATCCGACACCTCCGTTTCTTACATTACCTTATTTTTCATTTTTTTTCAATGATTTGGCTTTTTGTGATAAGATTTCGATATGAAATATTTAGGAATAGATTTTGGAACAAAACGCGTTGGGATTGCGTTGTCGGATGATTCTGCAACACTTGCACGACCTTTTGGGGTGTTAAAAAATGGCAGTAGTCTTATTGGCGAGCTTGAAAGTATTGTTGCCAAAGAGAATATTGAGTCAATTGTAATTGGAAGCTCGGAGGGGAATAAAGTTCAGGGTGATATAAATGAATTGGTTGGACAGCTCACACTTACGACATTTCTTCCTGTTGAGCTTATGAATGAATCTTTTTCTTCTGTTGAGGCGCATGGGAGGAAAGGGAAAGAGCAAATGGCGGCGCGGGCGACAAAGGCGCCTTCAAAGCCAGTAGATTTGGACGCCCGCGCCGCAGCTGTAATTTTGCAACGATATTTAGATAAAAATAGTAAAAAGAAATGATATAGTAAATATATGGAATACGTAACATACGAAGAATTTAAAAAAATGGATATGCGAGTTGGAACAATTCGCGCTGTTGAACCTGTCGAAGGTACAGACAAGCTTTTGAAATGCCAGATTGATTTTGGGGAAACTTATATTGAAGCTACATTGAATGAAAATGGAGATGAAAAAGCGGGCGAAGAAACGCCTGAAGGCGTTTCTTCGCCTGTCCCAAAACTTCGCCAAATCGTATCAGGCATTCGTGAATTTTTTCCTGAATACGAAAAATTGGTAGGCAAGCAAGTTTTGTATATTGTAAATCTCGAGCCGCGCACTATTCGCGGAGTGGAATCGCAAGGAATGCTTATGGCTGTTGATGGAAAAGACGGCAAGCCTGTTTTTCTCACTCCAGAATTTGAAGTAAATCCTGGCACAAAAGTACGTTAATTTTATTATTTTAAATATATAAAACATGTTTCATTTGATCCCTATAATTAAAGCTCTTGGCTATCTTGGAATTTTTGGAATTATTTTTTTCGAGACAGGTGTGATATTTTGTTTCTTTTTTCCTGGTGATACACTTTTATTTTCTGTAGGCGTTTTGGCTTATCACAATTATTTCAACCTTGTTATTGCAATGATAGTTTTGTCTTTGGCTGCAATTTCTGGAGGTTTTTTTGGTCATTGGACAGGAAGAAAAGTTGGTCCGACGATATTTAATCGCGAAGATTCTCCATTTTTTAAAAAATCCTATGTAGAGAGAGCTAAAAACTTTTTCAATAAATATGGAAATATAACAATTTTCTTTGCACGTTTTGTACCAATTGTCAGAACTTTAGCTCCTACTGTTGCTGGTGTTGCGAGTATGAAAAAGAAGAATTTTTTTATTTATAATATTTTGGGTGGTGTTGTTTGGTGTTTTTCCATAACACTTATCGGTTTTATTTTCGGAGGAAAAATGCCAAATATAGATATGTATTTGCTTCCAGCCATAGCTATAGTTTGCACAATTTCATTTTTTCCAGTACTTGTCGAGTTTTTCAAGAGTAAATACAAGACAAGAAAAAAAGTTTGACGTATAATATACATATGCTTCATCCGCATTCAAAAAATGCTATTTTAAAAACACCAAAATTTCTTTTAATGCCAGCTGTTGGTATTGATATTTCGGAGCACAGTATCAAATATGCTGAGTTGTTTCCTTTGAAAAACGGATACAAGCTTGGACGTTTTGGTGACATCTCAATTTCTACTGGAATTATAGAAGGAGGTAAAATAATAAACCAACCAAAACTTTCAGAAATTTTAAATACATTGCGTGTTGAAAAAAATCTTACTTTTGTTCGCGCCGCACTTCCAGAAGAGCAAGTATATTTTTTCCGTGCAAGGTACCCATACGAAGACAAAGAAAATCTAAGAGAGATAATTGAACTTTCTCTAGAGGAACATGTTCCAATTCCAGCATCTGATGCAATATTTGATTATGAAGTTATAGATGTTTTTGACACAAACGCAGATGTTGCGGTTACTGTAGCAACACGTACTACCGTAGAGAGTTATTCAGATGCATTCAAGGCTGCAGGGCTTACACTTTTATCTCTCGAGCTTGAGGCGAGTGCGATTTCACGTTCGGTAATTGATTCACAAGACAACGGTGCTCATTTGATTGTTGATTTTGGAGAAGCTCGAACAGGTATTGCAATTGTTTGTGGAGGTCAAGTTTACGTTACTTCGACAGTAACTGTTGGTGGACAAATGCTTACAGAAACAGTTGCGAGACATTTGAGTATTTCTTTGGTAGAAGCTGAATCTTTGAAAAGAGAGTTTGGTTTACAACGCAATTCAAAACACGAAGAGCTTTTTGCAATTTTGCTTACAAATATTGCAATTCTCCGTGATGAAATAAATAAGCATCTTATATATTGGCACACACACCCAGACGAGGCAGGCAAACCTCGTCCAGAAATTACAAGGGTATTGCTTGTGGGTGGAGATTCAAATTTACCAGGATTGCCAGAATATTTGTCTGCAAGTTTGAGAATCGAGGCCGTTGTTGGAAATATTTGGACGAACGTAAAACTTCCAGACCACGGAGTACCAGAACTTCCAAAAGCAACTTCTTTGGGTTATGGAACATCAATAGGTCTTGCACTTTATAATACAGACAACGAATAACATATGAGTAATTTATTATCAACAAATGAAATAAAACAAATAAAACTTTTGTATAAAAAGCGTTTTGTTGTAATTGTTTTGCGTTCGTTTGTTGTCTTGTCGATTATTGCAGGAGTTTGTTTGGTCCCTTCATATCTTTACTCAAAAAACCAAGAAGATATTTTGCTTGCAAAAAAAGATATGTTTGAAAAACGCCAAGCAGGTGAGCTTAAGCAATCTTTAATATCTTCAATCAACGATATAAACACAAGACTCGATGGATTTAGTGGTTCAACTCTTTCTTCTCCAATTACTGCTAGTTTTATAGACCCTATAATAAAAGCTAAAGTCAGCTCAATTACGTTGTCGAGTTTTAGTTACGCCGTTGGTTCCACAGGGGATACTGCTCGTGTGGGTATTTCCGGTGTTTCTGGTAGTCGAGAAGCAATCTTGGCTTTTGCGGACAATTTGAAAAAGACACCAGGTGTTACAAATGTTGATGTTCCTATAACAAATTTTATCCAAGAATCAAATATGCCATTTACTGTTACAATAACTGTAAAGTTAAAATAAATTTATGATACCAGTCGAAACAAAACCATTTAAAAAAATAAATTCAACACTTTTTAAAGCCGTTGTTTGTACTTTGGTGTTTTTGTTTGGATATGGATATTTTTTGTATACGGTAAACACTACACGCCAAAATGTTTTAAGTCTTACAAAAGAAACAGCTGTTTTGGAAGCTGAAGAATCTGAAGCAGGACAAATCAAAAAAGAATTAACAGCAACAGAAGCAAAAAGATCAGTACTTGTTTCATATTTTGTTGATGTAAACAACCCAATCCCATTTGAGGAAACAATCGAATCTTATGGCAAGAAAACAAATACAACGGTTTCTTTTCAAGGCTTGGAGGTGAAAAAGACACCATCACGACTTGATACATCTTTTACTGTAGGAGGGAGTTTTGTTGATTTGTATAAATTTTTCGCATTACTCGAGTCTGCTCCTTACGAGCTTTCTGTAAGAAATTTGGATTTGCAAACAAACGGAGTTTCTTCAAAAGATTCACATTTAAATTCTTGGCAAGCTAGAGTTTCGTTGTCGGTATTCAGTGTTACCGGTGTTCAGTAAAATTATATATGGATAAAAATAATAGCAAAATCATGGATAGTATAAAAAAAATGAAAAGCAAATTTGGTTTTTCGTTTGCTCCACATAAACATTTCAAAATTTTGGTTTCATTTTGCTTTGTAATATTTTTTGCAATTTTATTTTTTAGTGCAAGTATTTTTTATCAAATAAGTTTTCTTGATGCCAAAAAATCAAACGATGGAGTGGTTATTCCTGTTCCAAAAATCAACCAAAGTAAGCTTGAATCTGTGTTGGGGGAGTACGAACAAAAAGCAAAAGTTCAATCGTCTTCATTTGCCACAAACCCCTCTGTTGTTGACCCAAGCAAGTAAAACCGTGTATAGTAGTCGTGTGCCACATTGCCCCTGTAGTTAAATGGATATAACTGCGGACTTCTAAGCCGCTATTCGAGGTTCGATTCCTCGCGGGGGCACATTCAAGGTCGACGCGGAGGCCTCATATTCTGCAAGGTTTTTGGTCTTTCAGAATCGAGCACCCCTCCGCGAATCGAACCAGTATTTTTGAGAATGATTCATGCTATTCTTTCGGCATGCAAGCAACAATGACTGACCCCCGCTGGTACTCGGCACTCAAGGCAATTATGCACTTTCGCGCAGATGTCGATCCGGCAGATATTTCGAAGACAGCCCGAAAAGCGGCCGAACTTTGCGTTGCCGCGACTGCGCTCGTTGCCCTTCAAGAAGTAGAACAAAGACACTGGTGGACCCGGATCATGGGCGACAGGGGTGGCAGCGATTGTAACTATTCTTACTCTGATCATTTCTTTAAAAGGTGGGTATGGAACAAAGGACATCACAAATTTTGATAAAATATGTTTAATATTGGCGCTTGTCGCAATTTTGCCGTGGCTTTTGGTAAAAAGCGTATTGTGGTCAGTGATTCTTGCGACACTTATTGATTTAATTGCATTCTTTCCGACAATGCGGAAAACGTGGCATGCACCCCGCAGTGAATCACTTGGGTCTATGTATGTTGATGCGGTTAAACATTCTCTTTCTATATTTTCTATGGGAAGTTATTCATTGATTAATGTGATATATCCTGCTTCCGTTTTAATAACGAAATTTATAATAATTGGAGAAATAGAGTTTTTGCGAAAATTTAAAAAGGCTAAAGTGCAGTAAAAATTTTAATTTGATTAAAAATAAGATTCCAATTTATACTGCACTGGGGCACATATAGTTTTTATCCTTAACTCATAAATCCGTTCACTTACAACTCCGTGATACAATATGGAAACATGCGAGAAATTTTAGGATATGGTTCGGGGATTTTAATTGCACTTTCTTGTATTCCCTATATTAGAGATATTTTGTTAGCAAAAACTAAACCTCAACGAATGACGTGGTTTATTTGGGCTATCTTACTTTCAATCGCATTCTTCGCACAGCTCTCGAAAGGTGGTAATTGGTCTTTGATAACAACGGGAGTTGATTGGCTTGGTGTTGTTATTATTTTTATTTTATCTATAAAGCGTGGTATGGGTGGTGCAACCAAACTGGACAAAATAGCTCTTGCTGGAGCTGGAGCCGGGCTTTTACTTTGGTATCTTACAAATGAAGCCTTATTTGCGATTATTATAACAATTTTTATTGATTTTATAGCTGGAATGCTGACTATCCTAAAAACATACAAGCAACCAGAGACCGAGACATTTATTGCTTATATAATTTGCGGAACAGGAGGACTTTTAGGAGTGTTTGCTGTCGGAGAAATCAATTTTTCTTTAATTATTTTTCCTTTGTGGATTTGCCTTTTCAATTATGCTATTGGAATAACCATTCTCCTTGGAAGAAGGAAGATTGATTTAAAACTTTTGAGTTGATTAATAATTAGATTCCGATTCATAAATTGGGGCACAAAATGAAAAAGACTGAATTACTTCAGTATTTTTCATTTATACGTTTGCAGATAATTTTTATTTATCCAATGAACATCCGGTTTTTTCTGCGAGCTCGTTGAGTGACATAACTTTTATGATTTCAGTACCGTCGCTAAATTTCCATGTTGGATATCCTTTGATGTTGTTTTGCTGACATATCGGAGCTTGGGTTGCTTGTTTGTCTGATGTTGAGCATTCAATATATGGAAGATCTTTTACTGATTCATTAAATAGTGCTTTTTGTTCTTGGCAGTGAGGACACCATGATGTTCCAAAAAACTTTGCTCCTTTATTTTTCAAACATTGAGCAAAGGATTGGTTTTGCGCTAAATCAGAATTTTCACTTTTTGCTGATTGTATTGAAAAATTGAATACATAATCTTGAGGATTGATTGTTGTACCAGCAATTTTGTCGGGTGTAACAGATGTAAGGGTTACAACATGACCGTTTGTGGTGTAGGGTACTCCAAGTGTTAACACTACGTTTTTGCTAAAAATCAATTTATATACTGCATGAACGTTTACTTTTACTGTTCCGGCTTGAATACATTCATTACCTTTTGCGCAACGACTATCTTCGGTAATTTCAGTTACCTTAGCTTTTACACCAAAAACATTTACTGTTTCTCCGAGTTTTATACTAATATTTCCATCAGCAGATAAAGTTTTTTCTGGTGTATGTATTGTTGTCGCATTTTTTTGAAACCAGGAAATAGGATTCCACCAAGAAGCCAAAGCGACGTTAGGAGAAATTGATAAAGTTAAAATAATCGCAAACGCAAAAAATGTTACTTTTTTCATGTTCTAAGTATACACCTTTGTAGGTTTTGTTGTTTCTTATCCTAGCACCTCGTCTAGATATTCCTTTTGTTTCATTTTTCTTGTTTTTATCTCAGGCTCTTCGTTTTTTAAAAACTCAGTCATGATTTGTTTGATTTCATGTCTTAGCTTTAAGGAATGTTCACGGTCTTCTTTGTTTTTTGAAACTAGAGAATACACATGAGAAAATGTTTTTTCGATGGCTTTTTCTTTTCCAAAAGGAAAACAACATCCATGTGAAGGCTTATCTTTTGTGGCAATGAAATCAGATTTAATATAAGAGTTTTCATCTGGTGGAGTTACAGTCCCAACACGAACATCTGCAAAATCATTTTCTTTTAAAGCACTAACTATTGGATATAGACTTGCTCCTGTGTGAGAACACGTATCAAAAACCAACACAGGTTTGTCTGAGTCGTTTATTAGATTTTTATATACGTCTTTGAATTCTTTAGATATATCTTCCTCGTTTTGTACTTGTTTTGAGCTTTCTCCAATGTCACCTTTTTTCTTGCAGAGATGTATTATTTGACTAATATCTTCTGAGTCTAAATATTCTTTTGCTTTAAACCCTTTTGGATTCATAAAATAAATATTTGGAGTTTTTTCCTCTTTGTATTTTGTTTTAAAATATTCACGCACACCAACATACAAAGGGCGTGAACTTCTGTCTATTATGACC
>CAYSZI010000027.1:0-2879 GCA_964435545.1 uncultured Candidatus Saccharibacteria bacterium
CACATATACTTATTGTAGGTCGCATTATGAGAAATAAGTAATTTACAAACATATGAAAAAACAAGAGTATTTAAAAATATTAGAAAAAGAGATACAAAAAATAAACAAAGTGATCGATCAAAAAATCATAAACGGCGAAGAGTATTTTCGCGAAGCAAAAGATCACAAATTACTTATCAAAAAAGTTCGTCAGCACACAAAAACACCTTTTTTCAACAAACTTTTTCCTTCGATGTTTCAATACTAATTTATGGAAACAGATTATAAAAAAATACTAGTAAAATTTTACGGGTCAGAAAAAAGAATGCCAACTTACTCAGAAATGATGAGTTTGTTTGGCTTTAAATCAAAAAATGCCGTTGCTCGAATTGTAAACAAACTCATAGATGCCGGACTTATCACAAAAGATCCACTCGGACGCATTGTTCCAAATTCTTCGCTTACAGAAACTCCCATGGTTGGTCTCGTAAAGGCTGGCTTCCCATCACCAAGCGAAGACTTGATGGAGACAACTATAAATATAGACAACTATCTAATCAAGAAAAAAGATTCAACTTATATTTTTGAAGTCGACGGAGATTCTATGATCGACGCACACATCGCCGATGGAGACCTCGTGGTAGCAGAACGAACAGAAACAGCAAAAGACGGCGAGATTGTTATTGCCGAAGTCGATGGTGAATTTACTCTAAAATATTTTAGAAAAGACGGAAATAAAGTATGGTTACAGCCAGCCAATAAAAACTTTAAACCAATTCATCCAATCAATGATTTAAAAATAAAAGCAATCGTAAAAGGTGTTATAAGAAAATATTAATCAAAAATATTTACCAAAAAAGTATCTATTTCTTTTTGGTCAACAGAGTAAAATGATTTATTTTCGTTATGAAGATTTGTTGCAAGTTTTATACCCACAAAGCGCCAGTGCCAAGGCTCTGATTTATAATATGGATTATTTTTTGGATATGAAAGGATAAAGCCGTATTTATACGCATTATCATTCAACCATTTAAATTCTGGAGTGTTTTCAAACGAGACATTTTTTGTTGTTGCAAAATCTACAGCGGAACCAAGCTGATGTTCAGAATATCCTTGATCGGCAACAAAAGAGTTGGTGGTATTTTTTCCATAAACAACACTAAAACTACTCTTTAGGTTTACTTGTTCCTTGAATGAACGATAACCGGAATTCACACCGAGCGTTTGACCATCTGAATAATTTTGATCAAGCATCTTTTTTAAATACGGATAAACTTCGCCAATCATTTGGATTTTTTCAGCCTTGTTGTGTAAATATTCTTGATCGATATCTACAAGATTTAATGGTATATAATTTTCATTTAAAAAATAGATTCTTGAATATTTTTTTAAAAGCTCTGGATCGATTTTGTTTAATTTTTCGAGAGTATCAACTGTACCAGAAATTTTATCCAATTTTGTTGCCATAAGCACAGAGGCTTGTTGAGTATTTGCTGCAACAGTATCAACAGCAACTTTATTATTTTTTTGAATCATCGCAAGGGAAGTCTCGAGAGAATCTATTTTGTAAACCAAGAAAAAAATTACAACGACAGCGACAACAGCAGAAGAAATCGGAAGCACGTGTTTTGTTTTTTTATTTTTTTCTGCTGGCGAAACTTGTTGAACAAAATGTGCTTTTTCTATAATTTTTCCTGGTATAAACTTTAAAGAAATTGAATTTACACAATGTCTGATGTTTTTTTGAGTTAAGTGTTCACCCATAAACAAATGCCCCAAATGACCCCCACATCTTGCGCAAGAAATTTCTATGCGCACTCCATCGGCATCCAAATTTTTTTGAACAGCTCCAGGAATTTCATCATCAAAACTTGGCCATCCACAAGTAGTCTCAAATTTATAATTTGAATTATACAAAGGGGAGTCGCATTGCTTACAAACATAAACACCATTCTCGTTGTTGTTTATGTATTCTCCAGAAAAAGGTGCTTCAGTACCCTTGTTTAAAATCACACGAGCTTCTTCGTTTGTTAATTCATTTTTCTTCATTAGTCCTTATATTATAACGCATTTTAAAAATTTGTATAATTTATTTACAAGATACTCTTTATGTGTTAGAATGAAAAAAATTGTTTAACATCCACGATATGGTTAGAAGATTAATGACAGCGATTACAATAATAACAATCGCAGCAAGTACGCATGCTCAGGGCGTAATTCAAACAGCGCAAATTGAAAACAAAGTGGCAATCAATACAATTGATTCGTCAAAAATCCAGCTGGTTTGGCCTGGAAAAAGTTCGAAGGTTGACTCAGATAAATTCATCGCCTTGCTGATTCTAAAAGATAAGTATAAGTATGGATATCTTGCGTCAATGATATCCGCAACAAGTTTTGATGTGATTTGGCCGCTTTTAGGATTTGATCATAGAATACTTTTCGAAAAGGATTATCCTAAAAAAATAGCTTTATTGGACAGCAATTCGTTAATCAAAAAACCTGACAGTATTGCAGTTTCAATAATAGATACGGATTGGCACAAAAAACCAAAGTCTACATTTGATACATTAATACTAACAAATGGTTTAGGCCACGATACAGACAGTAAAAACTTTATTGATAGTTTTATCAATAAACTCAATTCATTACAAGAAGTAAAAACGAACAAAGAAGGATATTTATTGAATGTTATGTATCTAAAACCAGGAGTTTGGTCTGATACGATAAAAATGACAATGAGATACTTCAATTCGTTTTTATTAAAAGATAGTGCACTCGTAGATGTTAGAATGTTTTTTTCTGACACAATCATTGAGGTCAAAAATCTAAGCAAAAGCAATAGGCTAATCTTGGATAAGAAAAGAAGATACAAAAAGAAAAAATTTACGATGATGCAATGG
>CAYSZI010000027.1:2889-10056 GCA_964435545.1 uncultured Candidatus Saccharibacteria bacterium
ATGCAATGGAGGACTCAAGAATTTGAAAATATTGTTGTCTACGAAATGGAAACAAAGAAACATAGAAGTAAAGACGAACTTGAACATTTGCAGGCAAGCAAAGCAATCGGAAATGGTTATTGAGATTCGACAGTTTATAAATACACAAAGCCAAGGCGTGAAGAAATTCATCCTTGGTTTTATTTTTACCCCTGTATCAATGTCGGAAAAGATATATTGTGCGACATTGCATTACTTTATCCACAGGTGCCTTTAAATACAAACAAATAAAGGATGGCTAACACGCCACCCCTCTTTTCGAAACTAATAAATTTATAGATTACTTAAACAAGTATTGAAAGCCTTTATTTGAGCATTATATGTATCGCGATTACTTATCAAATCATTTACGATTGAATCGTACTGTTCAACACTGCTGTTATAAGCGTCTATAATTTTATTATCTACGTATTCCCCTTTTGTTCGCATTAAATCAATCGTGCTTTTTAAAACATCGAGGCTTGGGGACAAATCATCAATTTTTGACTGAAGAGATAAAACTTTATTTTTTAATTGTTCGTCTACATTTGGACAAGATGAACGTGGGCGTCCAAAATGCTGAACTGCGACAACAACATATCGTCCTTGGTAATTTCCGTACGCAATACCAATACCAATATCTTCATATCTTTTATCCAAAATATTTGCTCGGTGTCCAGGACTATTCATCCAAGCTGTAAGAAGATCAACGTTACTACTAAAATCTCCAAGTGCCAAATTTTCTCCAACACGCACAAATGAATATTTAGTTATTGTAACTAAATCACTAACTGTTTTTCCGTCTGGTGAAGTATGTTCAAAATATTGCTTGTTTAAAATGTCATTTGCTTTAATTAAAGCTGAGGCATCCAACTCTGGTGATTCAGCTAGACCAGGAAGTGAATATTTACTTCTTTCGTAATTTGTTCTTTCAATTGCACCAGTAACAGTAACGGCTCCTTTGTCTATCTCACTTAAACCTAAACCTTTTTTAATTTGTTGTAATGGATCTGGAGTAACAATTTGTTTTTCAGCTTGTTTGGCGATTGGTTGACTTGCGAACTTATTTAATTTTTTTTGTGTTGAACTCGCAGCGTCTTGTAGTTTTTTTGTATCAGCACTATCACCCAAAACTACACTTTTTAAGCCAGAGATAACCGTGTCTTTACCTTTTACAACAACATCGATCGTGTTTGTTGTTTTTATAAAATACAAAGAAACAACCACAAATATTAAGGTTATTATATTGATTAAAAATACTCTTGTTTTCATATATTACATGTAATTTTAGCTAAAAATGTGGCTTTTTTGTATACCCCTATTAGTCCTTGATTTTATTCGAAAAATCATGTATACTCATATGTAGCTAATTATATTAGTTTTTATAAGCGTTGGCGAGGGAAATCCCTCTTAATTTAATCTAAACCTATATGGCACATCGAAAAGCGGGCGGAACCGCCCGAAACCTAAAGGATTCAAACCCTAAATATCTTGGAACAAAGCTTTATGCTGGTGAAAAGGCACAAGCAGGTTCTATCATTATACGCCAGCGTGGAACCGTTATTCTTGCTGGACGAAATACTGACCTTGGAAAAGATCACACAATTTTTTCAAAGAAAGAAGGCACTGTATCTTTTGCAAACAAACGAAAAACAAACTACGACGGTACAGTTGTAACAAAGAAAATTGTTCACGTAGACTAATTCAAATAAAATCTCAAAATAAAAAACACCCATATGGGTGTTTTTTATTTTGAGATTTTATTCTTTTATAACACTCACAGTAACATATTCCTTTATGCCCATCGCCTCAACCAAAACTTTGAATTCGCCATTTTGTTTTATCGGAGATTCAATATGAACATATTCTTCGGCAATAATAACTTGATGTTCTTTTTTTAAAGCGTTTGTAATATCTTTTTCGTGAATAGCTTTAAACAAACTACCTTGGTCGTTTGTCTTTGCTCTAATCGTTACAGCCATTCCATCTACTGCACGCAAATTCTTTTTAAATAAATCTGTCTGGACTTCCCTACCAACACGAATTTCATTTTTTGCACGTTCAATTTTTTTGATCGCTTCTGGTGTTGCCAAAATTGCAAACTTCTTGGGTAATAAAAAATTTCGAACATATCCATCTGGTTGATCTTTTACCTCGTCTTTTCGACCAACTTTTGGAACATCTTTTATAAATATTACTTTCATATGTTCATAATATACCAAGAAGGGCAAAATGTCACCATTTTGCCCTTCCGTCCACTTCCCTATTTAATTATTTTCCGTTCTTGAAATATTCAAGCGCACGATCTAATATTGGATCTTTTTTAGCACTGTTTTCCTTACTTGATGAATCAACTACAACATCTGGGTCGAGACCTTTTTTGGAAATCCATGTCCCGTTTGGTGTAAGCCATTTTGCAATCGTGATTTTGAGAGTTGTGTCATTTGTAACATCAGTCACTTCCTGAACAGAACCTTTACCATAAGTTTTTTCTCCGATAAGTGGAGCGACATCATGCTGCTGTAAGGCACCAGACAAAATTTCCGAAGCAGAAGCTGAACCCTTGTCTACGAGTATGACAATTTTTGTTTTACTTGTATCAACAAATGAATATCCTTTACTCTTATAAACATGTTCTTTTTCAGTGCCTCCAAAATTTTCCGTAACAATTGTTTCGCCTTGTGGCAAAAACATACTTGCGATATCAACAGCAGCATCAAGATATCCTCCTGGATCACCACGCAAATCTATAATCAATTTGTTGTAACCAGTTTTGTTAAATTCATTTAATGCATCTGCAAATTTTTGTGCAGAGTTTGCTCCGAAATTATACAATGCAATATCAAAAATTTCTCCGTCTAATTTTTTTGTTTCAATCAAAGGAATTTCGATAACACCGCGAACAACAGTAATATCTCTTGGCTGTTGTTCTCCTTCACGGAAAATATTTAATTTAACAGAAGTTCCTGCTTTTCCGCGGATAAGGTGTACAGCTTGATCAATAGACATTTCTGAAGCTGACTTATCGTCAATTTTTAAAATATCGTCTCCTGCTTTTATTCCTGCTTTTTCTGCTGGAGTATTTTTAAGTGGAGCAATAACATTCAAAACTTTATCTTTTATACCTACTTCCATACCAATACCTTCAAAACTACCATTTATTGTATCCTGAAAATCTTTGGAGTCTTGAGGTGGAAAATATACTGAATATGGGTCATTTAACGAACCCACAAGGCCTTTAATAGCCCCGTAGACCCTGTCTTGAGGCTTTATGTCCTTAGCTCCGGGGAACTTTTCATCAATAGTATTCCATACCTTCCAAAAAGGTTCCATGTCTACATTTGCACTATCTGAAGATTGCATATTTGAAACACCAGCAATTCTTTCGAAATATGGTCGATGTGCGTATTCAAAATATATGCCTCCGATAAATACAAGTACCAACAAAAAAGCCGACCCTAAACCGAACAAAAAGTTTTTGTTGCAAACAATCTTTTTAATTTTATTTTTCATAAGTTATAGTATAGCAAGTGTTTTGACTTTATGGCAAAAGTGCCTGTGGAGTAAAAGTGTTTGATGCATCCCACAAGAGCCAACTATTTAAACCTGAATCATATGTAGCTTGTATTTGAGCACGAACTTCTTTTTCGCCATAAGTTTCTCCGGCCAATCCAAAATCTTGAAGCCACGGACGAAGTTTTAAAACGGAAACATTGATTGTTTTCGCGCGAGCAACAGCACTATCCATAGAAATTTTTACAATATCATATGGGTGAGATTGTGGATCGCTAAAACCTCGCCAGCCCGGAGCAAAATGTGAAGGATAAACCATAGGCGAAACATAATCAAAATTAACAAGCGCATTTTCGAGTAATTGCCCTATACCCAAATCATCATTTGATGTTGTGGAAAGACCAAACAAGTCAACGGAAGTAACAATACTAGTATCCTTTAAATTTTCATTTAAATATTTCCAAAAATCATTTATAACTTCGGCGCGTTTTTTTCCTTCGCTCGATGGATAATAAATATTTTTCATATCTCCATCTGACGGAAATCTGGTGTAATCAAATTGTATTTCATCAACACCTTGTTCGTATGCATCCTTAGAGATATCGATCAAATAATTCCAAACAGTTTCTTCTCCCGGATCAAGCCACGAGAGTCCTTTTTTATCAGTCCAAATAACATCGTGATTAGTTTTTTGTTTCATTGCAAATTCTGGATGTAGACTTACAAAATACGGATCCTGAAAACACGCAATTCTTCCAATAACATAAATTCCTTTCGAGTGGAGTAGATTTGTTAAATATTTTAAATTTGGAATTCTTTTATCTACTGACCCTAAAGAATTTAACTCCGCGTTTTCAACTGGATATGAAATATGTCCTGAATAATCCTTTAAATCAACAACGATTGAGTTTGCTTCAGTATTATCTACAATGCTTATAACTTTATCTCGTAAATTATTTGTTCCAGCAACCCAACTTGTCATATACAAACCTTTGACAGATTCTGGTGTAGCCAAATGAGAAACTTCTTCCACGCGAAAATTTTCTTTACTCGGAATTGTATTCGTTTTTTTATTAACAAAAAACGATGATTGTACATCTGAATTAATATCATCATCAAGACTCGCCTTTGCTTGCATTTCAACAGACTGAGTGTCGACTCTTTTTATATCATAATAAAAATACAAAAAAGCAAAAACCACAACTGTCAAAACAACGACGGCTGTGGTAATTAATAATTTTTTAGTATTGTTTTTTCGCATGCAGATTATGCAGTTTCAGTAAATGTTTCGTTTTTAACTTCTTGTTTGTTTTTATTTGTTTCGTTTATTCGAGCAACTCTAAAAAATAGCATACCTACATAAATTACTGATGCTCCGATAATAACACTAATAACAGTTTTCCAACTTCTTGGAAAACCAGTAAGAGGTAATACAACAAGCAAGATTCCAAGCCCTATTATTACTTTTTCTTTTGCAAATTTCATAAGCCAAGTATACTCTATATTCTAGTTTTTGTGTAATGTGGAGATTTGTACACAACTCGTTTTAATTTAAAGCCCGTGAAATTATTACAACAAATTCGCCTTTTTGTTTTTCGGGCGTATTTGTCAGTAAGTCTTGTAATTCTTTTGCTGTTCCTTCTAAAATTTCTTCAAATTGTTTTGTAAGTTCGCGAGCAATCCAAACCCTTGATTCTGGAAAAAATTCTTGGAGTTCTTCTAAAAGTTTTAAAATTCTATGTGACGATTCATAGCAAACTGTTGAATATTCCGAAACACTCATTTCTTTTATTAAAGTTTGTCGTCCTTTCTTATGTGGCAAAAATCCAATAAAAGTAAAACGTCCTTCTGGAACAGGAATTACAGATAACGCGGCGGTAAGTGCACTTGCGCCGGGAATCGGAATTATTTTTAAATCGTTTCCAAATTTTTCTCTTAAATATGAAATTAAATATACACCAGGATCAGAAACAAGAGGTGTGCCAGCATCAGAAACCAAAGCAAGGTCTTCACCATCTTCTAGTTTTTTTGCAATTTGTGAAAGCTTTGAATCATTTGAATGTGAGTGATAACTATCTGTTTTTGTTTTTATTTCGTGTCGAGATAAAAGTGTTCGTGTATGACGTGTATCTTCACACAAAACTAGCGAAACCTCCTTTAAAATACGAAGTGCCCGAAGCGTAATATCTTCCATGTTCCCTATCGGTGTTGCAACAACATAAAGAGACCCTAGTTCATTAAAATTTTTTGACATAATTATTTTGTGATTTTTTCGGTAATACCTTCGACTTCGTTTACTAGTTGAACAGCAGTTTCTTTTGAAACATCAAAAATTTTTATTAAATCATCTACCGAGTATGTGAGCAAATCTTGTGCGAGCAATATATTTTTTTCAGCAAGTTTTGGAAGTAATAGTTTTGGAAGAGATGGTAGCACTGTAACTGGATATAATTTTCTATCGGCAATCACGTCTTCAAGACTTTCGCCACGAGGATAATTCCAACCGGTCAAGCGAATGCCTTTGCATTTTGCATATTGAATCGCAGTATCTGTAAATTTCGTGTTTGTAACAACCCACATTGTATACTCGTATTTTTTTTGATTAGCAGCTGATTCATTTTCTACAATGTCTTGGAGACGCGCCTGTGCATACATAATTACATCAACATGTGTTTTTAAATTTGGATCGTTATGATATTTTGCTTCAACTAAAAATCTTTTAGTTCCAGATGATGCAATAACATCGATCTCGTGATTAACACATTTACCTTTTAAAATTACATTTCGTTTTGTAGCAAATCCGTACGACTGCAAAACAATTTCAAAATAATGTTCAAAAATAAATCCAGCTGGGCCGAGAGCTTCAACACCGCGACGCAAGCTATATCTTGCGGCAACATTCATATCTTCTCGAACGAGATATTTTAATGCCTTACGAAAAATTACAGAGGTTGATTCATTTGGATTTATTTTTCCTCCAACCGTTTTACAAATATTATCAGCCAACTCTCTCGGTGCTCCAGCTTTACGAATAGATAAACAAAGTTTTGCTGGACTAAACTCTTCTTTTGCCCCAGTTGTTTTTATTATTTCCATGAAAACATTATATCACTTTAGAAAAATTTATCGACTAGATATGCAGAAGCCCACAGGGATAGGCCAAGTGGGCTTTTTGCACTATTGTCGACCTTTATAACCTATAGTATAACGGTCATTTTTTTTTGACACAAGGGACAAGTTGTGGATTTCTCAAATAAATATTTTTTAGAAAAAAATTTATATTCTATATTTTTTATTTCTCCACTTATCCGCAACTTTTACACGAGCAAGCGAGCGTTCAAGTTCTGCTTCGTAAGTTTCAAAATCAACAACCTCACCTTTTTCTTTTTTATTTTTTAATTCTTCTGCACGCGCTTTTGCTTTTTCGATTATATCATCTGAAATTTCCGAAACGTGTTCTGCAAAATCTGCGAGCACTGCAACTTCATCATTTTTGATTTCAATAAATCCTCCAGCAACTGCCATTGGAATATCTTCACCATCTTTTTTTGCAACAATGTCTCCGCTTTTTAATGCACAAACAAGTGCGATATGTCCTGGAAGAATTGTTATCTCACCTTCTGTAGTAGGTAGTGT
>CAYSZI010000028.1:0-9992 GCA_964435545.1 uncultured Candidatus Saccharibacteria bacterium
AATATTGAGAGGTAAAGATATTCAAAATGCCGTAGTTTTTCTAAAAGAGGTTTGGCCTGAAATACCCGAAAACGCTATTTTAAAAGATCTCGTTGAACAATTTACTGGAGGAACCATGGGACCATGGTTTTATACAATAAAAAAATTTAACAGACATAAAAAGGAAAGCGAAATAGTAGGACTAATTGGTTTCGAAGAATCCATGATGGGCTTTGGCTACTATAATCTTTTTTGGGTATCTGTTAAACCAAATCTCCAAAGAAAAGGTTTCGGAGAAAAATTGGTTTCGCAAATTGTTGAGTTAATTAAAAAAAAACCCCATGCAAAAATAATTTGCCTTACCACCGTATCCCCTTCCTATTACGAAAAATTTAATTTTCAAAAAAAATTTGAAGTAAGAGGAGAAACTTTTATGACACTAGAGTTGTCGTAAAAAAATATGCATTTAATAAATCACAAAAACAATCTTCACGGGTTGTTTTTTTAATTTGTTTTTGTTGATGTAGCCGTATTTGTATCCTTTAATAAATCTTTAAGTGTTGGCATCAACTTTTCAACATCTCCTACGCTATGAAAACCTGTATAGACTTTCCCCGCAGAAACCATTGCTGGAAGCTCTGTGTCTTTGATATGATAGATTTTTTCAAGTGTCTCGATAGCTGAAAGATTTAAAGCATAATCAAAAGAGTAAACACGGAGTGCTGGATATTTTTCCTTGAGCTCTGTTAGGGCGTATCCTTGTTTTACACATTCACTACAATTGTCTGACGTTGTGTAAAAATACAAAACGAATGCGGATTTTTGACCACAACGACTTGCAAGCTCTTTCATCAACAAATAATCTTTTATCTCAAGCAAAGAATACGATTCTTTAAGCTGAGTAAGCTGATCACTTTTTCCAATGTTATTATCACTGTATTCAATCTTTTTTGACAAATTGTTGAGCTCGTCAGACAAGACAGAATTTGGAGAAACTTGTGAACAATCAAGATCGTTTAAAAGAGAGTATTGAGTCTCTGAAGACAACAAATCGATAGAAATATTGTCTTGTATCGATTTAAGCTCATTTAGCTTTTTACCTGAAAATGTATTGCTTACATAAAGAGCAAGCGAAAAAAGACTGAGTGTTATAAAAAACACAATTAAATATTTTTTCCAGTCATTTATTTTTTCTTCTTTTGTATTTGGTTCCATATTTTACTTCTTTTTTTATTTAATAATTTTTTATCTCCAAGCAACTTCTTTCCGTGTAACTGTCTTCCATAATGCCTTAAGTAGCCAGAGTGGAGCAATAACACTGTATATTAAAATATAATAAATCATACCTACTGTAAATTTCATTTTTCCATTTGCGAGTTTTGATCCTAAAAAAAGTGATGTCAAAACAAGTCCGTACAATATTATTGTAATAAAAACAAAGGCGTGAGTATCTATAAAAAATAAATCGAATGTTGGCTTTCCAACCCACAATTTTCCAACAGCTTCGATTCGCAAGAATTTATCATAAACAAAACTAAATAGAGAATATACCATAAAAGAAAAAAGATACATCGCAGAAAAAATACTAACAATACCAGCTGGAATTGTAAACAAAGCAAATGTGCCGTATTCACTTCGCATGATAACTCGACGATAATCAATCGTGTTATTTATAAACCCATAAATCCATCTTAGACGCTGCTTATAGAGAGCGTACGCTGTGCGTGGAGCTTTTGTGTAAACGAGAGCATCGTGACACTGTTCAATCTTATAACCATTCACCTGCATGCGATATGCGATTTCCATATCTTCTGTTTTGTGAGCATATTTATAATCACCCAAATCGCGAAAAACTTTCATTCGATAAATTGAAAAAGGACCAGGAGTAACGTGAATTCCTCCAACAAGTCCGAGCATTTTTTTTATATAAACTGAAAGTTGGTATTCGGCTTTTTGTGCCCATTCGATGATAGTCTTTGGATTGTCGACAATAATAGATGGAGAAACTGACATAACTTTTGGGTTATCAAAATACGGAATCATTCTTTTTAATGCCGTTGACGATACATGTGAATCAGCATCCAAACATCCAATGAATTCTGTTTTTGTTACAGAAATACCATAATTCATGGCAGTATGTTTTCCACCATTATCTTTATGATAAACAGAAATGTTTGGAATGTTTTCAAATGTCTTTAAAACTGCCCACGTGCTATCAGTGGAACCATCGTCCACTAAAATAATATGTAAAGCATTTTTTGGGTAATCTAAAGATAGTAATGAATCCACTGTTCCTGACACAGTTTTTTCTTCGTTCCAACATGGAACGATAATTGTGACATTTGGATATATTCTGTTTGGGTTGTCATCAGCGTGAGAAACGATTTCTTTTCTTTTTTCGAAAAAAGTCACAAGAAAAAACACTTCGACATACATAGCTAGAAAAGTCAATATATATAAAAAGACTGTTGCGACGGCATTCATAATGTTGCTTATTTTATGATATTAGCATAAAAAAGGCTCAAAAAAAAGTGACCAGCAAGCGCCTTTGGGCGCTTGCTGGTCACTTTAAAAAAACGAAATTATACCTTTACTTGTGCTGCTTGATCAACGTTGCAAGACTTGCATTTTGCACATTTGCAGCCGATAAGCATTCCGACAGCAGCCAAACCAACAACAACATAAACAAGAGCTTCTACTTTTGGCATTGAGCCAAAAATCATCGAAACAAGATTGATTGGCTGATTCATAAACATACCAACACCAACCAAACCCCAATTCAATCCCCCTACAATAACAAGAATTTTTGCAATCATAGACATCGCACATTTACCTTTTTCCATAATATTTATAGTCACATAGTGTGACATAATTAACTAATAATTTATAATAATTAGCATAAATTATAACATAGTATAATAAAAAACAAGATGTTTGTTTCAAATAAAAAATAAAGGTATAATCTTTAATGTCGCTTTAATTATTTAAATTTGTTTGAAATATTATATGGAAGAAAATGAAAAAATTGAACACACTGAAGAGCATGTTCAGCACCACAAAAAGAAAGAAAAAGAACTTTCTTTGCCTATGGCGATAGTACTTGGCGCTTTTTTGATTGCGATAGCAATAATTGTTGTAAAAATGCCAGCTCGCACTGTTACAACAACGGAAGTTGCTGGAAATTCGATTGACGCAACAGCACTAAAAGCAATGGTAAACCATGTTTTATCTAGCAAAAATGCAACACCAGTTGTTCCTGTAACTGAAAGCGATCATATTCAAGGAACAAAAACACCATCAATTACTATTATCGAGTATTCAGATCTAGAGTGTCCATTTTGTAAAAACTTTGACACTACAATGAATAAAGTTATACAAAATTATGGCGATAGAGTGGATTGGGTTTACCGTCATTTCCCTCTTGATTGTGTTGATGATAAAAGTGACAGTTGTACACCACTCCATCCAAAAGCTCGAAATGAAGCCATCGCTTCAGAATGTGCCTTTGATCAAGGAGGAAATGATATGTTTTGGCAGTACATCACAAATGTATTTTCTATAACACCATCAAACAACCGACTCGACCCTGAACAATTAAATTATGTTGCAAAAAGCTTAAACTTAAACATGGATGATTTTGCCAAGTGTATGAAAAGTGATAAGTACGCAAAAGCTGTTTCAGAAGATGCAAAAGCTGGCTTAAAATCAAGTGTAAGAGGAACACCAAATAGTATTATTGTTGATAAGTCAGGAAATACATACACAGTATCTGGTGCATATCCTTATGAAGTCATGAGTGGAGTCCTTGATACTCTTTTGAAAAACTAAAATCTCAAGTGCGCAAAAATAAAAACCCCTTTAAAGGGGTTTTTATTTTTGTTCTCTATTTCAACATTCCGTCTAATGTATTTAAAAAATCTTCAACATCCAATTCAACATAAACTTTTTTGAAAAAACTTATTTGATCTATTAAATTTGATATTTCAGATTTCCAATCACGATTTAATCCATCCGCATCAACACCATTTTGTATTCTCTCGATTTCCCTACTAGCAACTTTTTGAAAACAATCTCTGACAAGGTGCCAAACATGGGTTCCATAATCTTCTGGTGGCATTTCCTCTTCGGCAAACTTAGCATGAGAAGCAACATCTTCGTTTATATAAACCATGTTTTTTAAAACATCAAACATTCTTATATCTCCCAATGAACCATATTCCTCAGCTATTTCTAGATTATTTTCTATTGAAATAATATAATCAAGAAAGTCTTGTTTGACCTTTCTTTTTTCTTCATCTTCATAGTACGCAACATATTCGTTACTCATATTTTTTAATCAAAATAATTTTTCAATCTGAGAATTTTTTCGTGAGTGCGAAGTTTTTCATGAACCTTTGCTTCAATCTGACGAATACGTTCACGCGTAACACCAAATTCTGTTCCAACTTCTTCTAGTGTATGCTGAACACCATCTGCAAGACCGTAACGCATTTCAAGAATTTTACACTCCTTTGGTGAAAGTTCATCCAGCACACTTCTAATTTGGTCAGTCAAAATTCGGTGTGATGCTTCTTGGTCTGGACGTAAAATTTTATCATCTGCAATAAATTCTCCGCGTGTTGATTTTTCATCATCATCCCCGATCGGCTGTTCCAACGAAACAGTGTCTTGGCTAATATTTTCAATAACATGAACTTTTTCAACTTCGATCCCCATTTCAGTAGCAATTTCTTCTGCAAGAGGATCACGTCCCAAATCTTGAGCAAGACGGCGGTAGACTTGTTTATACTTTGAAATTGTTTCTACCATGTGCACCGGAATACGGATTGTACGAGATTGATCTGCGAGTGCACGAGTTATTGATTGACGAATCCACCATGTTGCGTAAGTCGAAAATTTGTAGCCTTTTGTCCAGTCAAATTTTTCGACAGCTTTAAACAAACCGAGGTTTCCTTCTTGAATAAGATCCAAAAGAGTTAGGTCGCTCGAGCGTCCAACATATTTTTTTGCAATCGAAACAACCAAGCGTAAGTTTGCGCGCGCAAGCAAATTTTTTGCCTCCATATCACCTTCTTGAATTCTTCGAGCAAGTTCTTTTTCTTCTGAAGCACCAATAAGCGGATACTGACCGATTTCTTTCAAATAAATTTGAATAGAATCATAGACACCGTCAAGTTTTTCTAGTTTGTCATCCCCAGAATCGATATCGAGAAGATTTCCTCCTTCCAAAACATCAACACCTGCAACATTTAATTTTTCATACAAAACATCAAGAAAAGAAATATCCTGTTCAATGTTTGGAAACAATTTCAAAATTTCATCAAATGTTATAAATCCGCGCTTTTTTCCTTTTGCAACAATTTCATCTGCTCTTTCTTCAAGAGTCATTGTTTTACTTTTATTTACTTTTTTGAGAGGCTTTTTTGCTGAACGAGAAAATTCTGAGCGATTTGCTTTTCTTGTTTGAGCTGATTGTTTCTTAACTTTTATTGGTTTTTTAACAACAACCTTTTTAACCTTTTTTACAACGGCTTTTGCTTTTGGTTTTGGTTTTTTTGCAACTTTAGCACTAGGACCTTTTTTAATATTTTTTTTCTTTGTTGCCATATGATTTACAAATTATTTGCCCGAAAATCGACTACTTTTAATAATATTCAAACGAGACGCAATTTCTTTTGAAGTTGTAAGTAACAGTTTAATTTTTTCAGTATCACCACTTCTCTCTGCAATACCAATTTCTGTCATTATTTCATTTATTGCCTTGCTTAAAACTTCTTCCTCTAAATTTGAAATCAATTCTTTTATTTCTTTCTCTAAATGCTCAGTATTTTGATATAAAAGTTCTACTTCAAAAACATTCTCATTTTTTTTATCGCTCGGTATTTCAATAAAACTTTTAAACCTCGGTTCACCTAAAATTGTTTTTAGCGATTCTCGAAGTTTTTCTACCTCAACCAAAGGAGGCGAAAGTGTTTCTTGCCAAAATAATATTCCAAACAACCGATCTTCAATACGAGTACTTCTTTTTTCTTCTTTTTTTAAAATTTTTGTTTCTGCCAAAACTTGTTTGTCTATTTTTTCTCGATCGACAAGCTTAGTTAAGTCTTCATTTAATGCAGATTCTGGAATGCCTGTCTTCAAACTTATTTCCTTTATAAAATACGATCGCTCTATTGCACTTGGCATAACCGCGATATATGGAAGTATTTTATCTGAAATGGCGCGAGCTCGAGCAAGATCAGATAAAGGATGCTCCATTAAAATTGATGTATACAACGTAACAATATGAACTGCTCCATCGATTATTTTTTTCCATTCATCTTTTCCGCTTTTTCTAATAACATCTGCTGGATCCAAATCTTTTGGAAGCTTTGCAACTTTTACATCCATCCCAAGAGAGAGCGCTATTCGCTCTGCACGTCCTGCAGCACGAAGGCCCGCCTTATCGCCATCATAAGCAATAACTAATTTTTTAGACAAAGCTAAAACCTGACCCAAACCAGATAGTAATCCTTTCTCGCTATCGGCAACAACAGAATCTGAAAGTGCTGTTCCAGACGAAGCAACAGTATTTGTAAAACCAGCTTGATGAGACAAGACCAAATCCATTTGACCTTCACAAAGAATTGCTTGGTCACGTTTGCGAATTTCAAATTTTGCTTTATCTAAACCATACAAAGTACTTCCTTTTTTAAAGATCGGGGTTTCTGGCGAATTGATATATTTACCCTGAACACCAGAACCGTCGTCGTGCAACATGCGTCCAGAAAAAGCAATTACCCTTCCACCAGTATCTGATATTGGAAACATTACACGATCACGAAATCTGTCATACATACCTTGATCTTTTTTTTCTTCTGGAAATTTTCCAAGACCTGCAAGCTCGATTTCTTTATCAGTAAAACCTTTTTTTCGAAGTTCATTTGTAAGCATGCGCCATCCAACTTTTTCACTAGGTGCATATCCAATACGAAACAATTTCCTAGTCTCATCACTTACTCCACGATTTTTTATATATTCTTGCGCTTCTTTATTTTCTAAAAACTCACGTTCGTAAAAAAATGTAGCTGTTTCCATAATTTGGTACAACTTATCTTTTTCTGTTTGTTCTTTTGGATTGTAAGATTCAAGTGGAACACCCGCACGATCGGCAAGAACTTTTAAAGCACCTTTAAAATCTAACCCTTCAAATTGTTCAACGAAAGTAAAAATATCTCCTTTTACTCCACAACCAAAACAATAATAACTTCCGCGCGCTGGCGAAATAAAAAACGAAGGAGTTTTTTCGTTATGAAATGGACAATTTGCTTTAAAATTCCCTCCAGCTTTTTCGAGTTTTAGGTACGAAGAAATAACATCTACGATTGAGAGTCGTTCTTTTATTTTATCTACAGAAGATGACATAATTTATTTATGTTAAAAACAAAACCATCTTGATGCACTTTTTGCGAATACCCGCAAAAAGTGCATCTACGATTGGTTTTATAACTAAAATTACCTAAAGTCTTATATACACCACTTCGCAAAGATGATTTCCCGCGAAGCAAAGTATATTATTCTGTTTTATTTAAGAACCCTAAAGGATTATTCCTCGTTTTCTTTTGGAGTTTCTTGTTTTTTACCAATACCACCATTTTGACCATAACCTGTTCCTGCTGGAATAAGACGTCCAATGATAACATTTTCTTTTAGACCACGGAGATTATCTACTCCACCGCGAATTGCGTTTGTGATAAGAACACGGTTTGTGTTTTGGAAGGAAGCGGCTGACAACCAACTCTTAGTTGTAAGTGCTGTTTCGGAAATTCCAAGAACGATTGTTTCTGCTTTTGCTGGAGTATTTCCTTCTGCAACAACTCTTTCATTTTCATCAACAAGTTCCATTGTTTCAACAATTTCTCCAGGAGAAAAGCTTGTATCGCCTGCATCTTTAATTTTCTTACGTGAGAACATTTGTCGAATAATTATTTCGATGTGTTTGCGAGAAATAGAAGCACCCTGCAATTCGTAAACTTTATTTATTTCGTGAATTATATATTCTTCTGCTCTTTCGTGTCCTCCATATTTAAATATTTCAGAAATATCAGCTGAGCCATCTGTCATCAAATCACCCTTTTTAACATTTTGTCCTTTTGTAACTGTTGGTAAACGATGTGGAGGAATAACGTATTCAGTCTCGTTTGATTTGCCATCAACTTTTGTATCATGCAAAACAACAATTACTCTTTCACTACTATTGTCGCGAATATCAAGAACTGTTCCGTCTTCGTGAGCAACAACGGCTGGATTTTTTGGCATGCGTCTTTCAAAAATTTCTTCAACACGAGGAAGACCTGCAGTAATATCAACTCCTGCAACTCCACCGGCGTGGAAAGTACGAAGTGTAAGCTGTGTTCCTGGTTCACCGATAGCTTGTGCAGCAACGATTCCTACAGCTTCACCAACATCAACAATGTGGTTTCTTCCAAGATCGATTCCGTAACACATCTTACAAATTCCGTAAGCTGTTTTACATGTAAGTGGAGTGCGAACAAATACATCTGCGATTCCCATTGCTTCGAGTTTGATTCCAATTTCTTTTGTAATCAAAAATCCTTTTTTGTAAAGCACGTTTCCTTCTTTGTCTTTCAAATCTGCAGCCAAAACACGTCCGCGAATTTGTTTTGCAAGAGGAATTTCAATTCCAAGAACGTTATCTTTTTTCATCCATTTACCATCTTTTGTTCCACAATCTTCATCTGTAATAACAACGTCTTGTGCAACATCCACGAGACGACGTGTAAGATATCCGGCTTTTGCAGTATTGAGCGCAGTATCGGCCAAACCTTTACGTGATCCGTGTGTAGTAATGAAATATTCAATAGGAGAAAATCCTTCTTTAAATGATGGAATAATTGGGAAATCGATCGTGCGTCCTGATGGACTAATAATCAAACCTTTCATTCCAGCCATCTGTGTAAGGTTACTCATAGATCCGCGGGCACCAGATAAAATCATATCTGAAACTGAACCGTTTGGATCAAGTGTTGCTGGAAGTAATTTTTCGATTTCGCTTTTTACTCCTTCCCAAATCGAAATTACCATTCTGTATCTTTCTTCATCTGAAATAAGACCATCGTTGTATTGGTTTATAACTTCAAGTTCTTTTACACGTCCACGAGCAACAACTTCTTTCTTTCCTTCTGGAACAGAAATATTATCCATTCCCCATGTAACACCTGAACGAGTACTGTAATTGAATCCGAATGCTTTAATCTTGTCGAGAAGTCTTGGAATTCCTTCGATTCCGTAATGCATTATAAATTCATCCACGAGTGCGTTGATTCTTTTTTGAGAAATTGTGTCATTCAAGAAAGGAAAATCTTCTGGAAGAATTGAGTTAAACATCAAACGTCCAACGGTTGTTTCAAAAGGTTTTTTGTCGAAAGCTTCGTATTTTTTATTTTCTTCTGCAAGAACTTTTATTTTTGCACGAAGTCCAAGATGTCCCAAATCATATGCCATGATTGCTCGATTTGGTGTTTCAAAAATCATTCCTTCGCCTTTTTCACCGGCAACGATTTTTGTCATCCAATAACATCCCAAAGTAATGTCGAGAAGTTTTGCAGAAACGATTGGTTCACCGTTTTGTGGTTTCAAAATATTTTTGTTTGAAGCCATGCGGTGTTCTGCTTCGTGTTGAGCTTCTTTTGAAAGTGGAACGTAAACAGCCATCTGGTCTCCATCGAAGTCGGCGTTGAACGCTGCACAAACGAGTGGGTGTACTTGAATAGCATTTCCTTCAATAAGAATTGGTTTGAAAGCTTGAATACCAAGGCGGTGAAGTGTTGGAGCACGGTTTAAAAGAACGCGCTTTCCTTCGATAACTTCTTCAAGGATTGCCCAAACTTCTGGAATTCCATCTTCGATCAAACGATTTGCTCCACGAATATTGTAAGCAAGTTCACGTTCGATAAGTTTTGAAATTACGAATGGTCGGAAAAGTTCAAGAGCCATATGTTTTGGAAGTCCAC
>CAYSZI010000029.1:0-9842 GCA_964435545.1 uncultured Candidatus Saccharibacteria bacterium
ATTTCTGCCCCTTGAATCAGGTCGACTGTTGGCGTGTATTTTAACATATTTTTTATAAAATGGCTGACGTGAAATATTTCCAGCAATTATGGGTCTTACTTCAACCAAATCAATAAATTTATTCTTGTAAAAATCAGCTTTTTTAGAAGAAACGCACACTACAGGCATTGCCATATTTGAAACAACGTCCATGTGATCATACTTTATAGGCAAAAAATCTTTATTCGAATTTATAATAGAAACAAAAGACATGAAATTTTTCTCACGTTTCTTTATAATTTCTTCAAGATAGTCCATTTGAATATTACCTAAAAATCCAGTTATTTCTGTGGGGCGAGTATTATACGCTAGATTGTAAAAAGTATACTTAGCATAAAAATCATCACATTTATTTTTCTTTCTTAAAGATTTTTGGGATTCAATTGGAAGATTGCGGTCCCATCCATGAGCGCGAACCATGATAAGCATTTCGTATAACTTTTCATCGTCAGTACAAACCATTCCGCCTTCTATTGTAGACAAATGATGTCCTACAAAAAAAGAAAAAGTAGACGCTAAGCCGAAATTTCCCAAAATTGTTCCATCAATTTTTGAACCCAACGATTCACAATTGTCTTCAAGTAAAATAATTTTATTTTTTTTGCATATTTTTTGAATCGCAGAAATATCATCACACAACCCAAGAACATTCGTAATAAAAAGCCCTTTTAATTCTTTAACATGCTTTTCTAATTCAGATACACCCACATTAAGAGTGTTTATATTTACATCAAGCGCGACGGGAATAAGACCAAGCTGTAATAGTGGCATCACATTCGTTGCCCATGTTAAAGAAGATACTCCTATTTTGTCTCCAGATTTAAATAATCCCAAGTTAAGCATAGACTGAATCAAAATAAGATTAGCTGCTGAACCGCTTGACACAAGAACCGAAAAGCGCTTTTTTTGTTTTGTAGAAAATGAACTTTCAAAAATACGACACTGTTCCCCCATACTTAAAACAGAAGAATCTGAAATAAAACCAACTAATGCTTTTTTTGTCTTTTTCTCATTATAAAATGTGGATTTTGTTAATTTAATCATAGATTTTATTTAGTTTTTACTTTTTAAATCATCTTCCATCATTATTTCTACAAGTTCTTCAAATTTGACTTTAGGTTCCCACCCTAATTTATCTTTCGCTTTTTTTGCATCGGCAATAAGGCTATCAATTTCTGCTGGACGATAATACTGAGGATCAATCTCGACATAATTCTCCCAGTCATCTATCCCCGCAACAGAAAAAGCTTTTATCAAAAAATCTTTTACTGAATGACTTTGTCCTGTTCCAATAACATAATCATCTGGCGTGTCTTGCTGAAGCATCATCCACATCGCTTCACAATATTCAGGAGCATATCCCCAATCACGACGAGCATCTAAATTCCCAAGATAAATTTTTTTAGCTTTCCCTTTAACAATGTCAGCAATCCCTTTTGTTATTTTTTTTGTAACAAAAGTTCCACCTCGTCTTGGTGATTCATGATTAAAAAGAATTCCGTTACAAGCAAAAAGCCCGTATGATTCTCGGTAATTTTTTACGATGTTATACGCAAATACCTTTGCGCAACCATACGGGCTCCTTGGACTAAACTTTGTTTCTTCGTTTTGCGGAGGAAGAGATGATCCAAACATTTCAGAAGAAGAAGCTTGATACATTTTCACTTTTTTACCGGTGTAATCCTGATAATCTTTTACCGCATCAAGAACACGCAAAGCTCCAAGACCAGTAATATTTGCTGTATACTCTGGAATATCAAAAGAAACTCTTACGTGGCTTTGCGCCCCTAGATTGTAAATTTCATCTGGTTCAACTTTAAAAATTAATTTCCTTATATTCTCTGAATCGGTCAAATCACCATAATGAAGCAATAATTTTCTATTAGGAGCATGTATATCCTGAAAAATATGTTCAATTCTAGAAGTGGAAAACGAGCTTGAACGTCTCATCATTCCATGAACCTCATATCCTTTTTCCAATAAAAATTCAGCTAAATATGAACCATCTTGCCCTGTTACTCCTGTTATTAAAGCTTTTTTCATATTGTATTATGTTAAATGTTTATAATTTTTGTAAATTTCATCATATAAATAAAAAACCTCATTGCTCATCCTTTCTGCATTAAATAATAACCCTTTAATTCTAGCAGAGTTACCTATTTTTTCTCTTTTTTCCACATTTACTATAAACGATTCCAGTGTTTTTGCAATCATGTCTATGTCTTTATTATCAACAAGTGTACCAACTGAAGCGTCAACAATTTCTGCTATTCCGCAAACATCACTGACAACAACAGGAAGCCCTATCTGCATAGCTTCTATAACACTCATTGGTAAACCCTCCCACAAGGATAATAATACAAAAAGATCTGACTTTTGCATACAATCAAGTGCACCATCCCTAGACAAAGAATGAGTAAAAGTAACAAATTTTTGAAGATTATGTTCTATTGAGTAATCTAAAACTGCTTGCTTAGATAATCCATCACCCACAAAAGTAATATGTGACTTTTCTTGAACACTGTGTGGTAAAAGTTTAAATGCTTCCAAGAGAAGCATTTGTTGTTTTGGTAACGCAAACCTTGCAACAAAAATAATTTCAACTATTTTGTTTTTTTCATAATAGGTTTGTCTGTTTTCTATCGAAACGCCATTCTGAATAACGACCATTTTATTTTTTGGAACAATATGATATCGTAATGCGTTTTTTTTATCAAAAAAAGAAACACAAATAATTTTTTTACAAAAAAAACCAGCTGTTTTTTCTCCTATTATAGATATTATTTTTCTTACCCGAGAAGTGCCGTCTGTAAATCCCCAACCGTGCGCGGTATAAACAACAGGATATTCATTTAGTAAAGAAAAACGCCCCACAAAGCCTGAAAACGAGCTATGACAAGAAACAATATCTGGACTAAACTCTTTTATCGCTTTACGGTATTTTAAAGCAGCATGGAACAAAACAAGAGGATTATATGTTTTTACCATATAATCATTTTGTTTATAATGAAAACCAAGTTCTTTTGTTTTTTGAGCCAACCAGTTTTCGCCCTCCGCCATAACACAAACAAAATCATTCCGTTCCTTGTGTTTTTTTAATAACTCGAAAATTACAGTCTGGGCTCCTCCCTGCTCAGACTTAGTTATAAAATAAAAAACTCTCATATTTATTAACTATTTCCCGCTACCCATATTTAATTTTGGGATTTTGTTGTTTTGTTTAATGTAATCTATTACACCCAAATAAGCATATTTTTGACTTTGATCAACTTCCGCAAGTCTGTTTACAACAACTGAAAAGTTTGAAATATCGGATTTGTCATAAAAATATTTCAAAAATCTCTGGTATGCATTTTTTGTAAAATCATTATTTACATTTGTTCCATGACTCAAAGCTATCTCAAAGTTATTCAAAGCCTCTTGCTGGTGATTTTCATCAATAAACAAGTAAATCTCACCTAAGTTATAATATGACGCATATGTCTCAGGATCGTTTTGAATAAGATTTTTTAGAAGAACCATAGCATCTGCGCCTTTGTTTTGTCGCACCAAATCCATTGCGTATGAATACACAATATCTTGTCTATTTTTTACTACCTGCATTGCTCGTTTGTAAATTTCTCCAGACTTCTCATAATATTTTGGGTCATTGGTCAATTGAGCTTTTGCACTATAGCCACTTGCAAGTGCGAGCATGTAAGTATAATAGTCTGGATGATTTGAATTGTATTCTTCCATCTCAGCTATTGCCTTATCCAACAAAGGCAAAATACTACTATCTTTTTTACTGCTTGCTTGTCCAGATACCTGCCTCAAAAAATCAGAACGTAAAATACCTTGAACGTTTGAATCTGGATCAAAAACAAATTGGTCGTTTATCAAAACACTACTATCACCTGTAGACATCAAATAACGTTGATTTGTTAGATATTCGCCAGATTGCATGTACGGAACAACTGTCCAGTAAAAAAATGCCAAACATAAAAAACCTGTTGTTGCGATGGATATAATCCAAAAAACAATTATGCTTGTATTACTTTGCGATAACTTTGGTTGTGTTTTCTCTTGTTTCATAGACTAAATAAGCAAATACTGCATAAAATGTAATAAAGGTTACCATTGTATCAAAAACTGTCATGTTTTGTAAGAAATATGTAATCCCCCAAAAAATGAATAAGGATGTTTCTATCGTAAAATTCTTCCCTGCTTTAAAAGCTTCTTTAAAAAAGAAAAACCAAACCGCAAAATACAAAAAGAGACCAATAAATCCAGCCATAAGCAACATATCCAAAGCTTTATCGTGTGCACGGTCAAACAAACTTGGGTCTGCTGAGTATAGTTTAGGATTATAAAACTTCTGCCATGCATAAACATAATTGTCCCAACCCCAACCAAACAAACTTCTTGTTACGCTTGCCTCTTTTGGATTAACTGCAGCAAAAACTATCGTTGCATTTACAACACGAGCTTGAGTATCACCATCTTTTGTTGAGATTTGAGCAATGCGACCCACTACTGGAACATGCTTCCAGACATCAGCATGACGGGTTGAAATAAATATTGCAATAAAAATACCGAACAACACCAAAGCAATCACCGTCAATTTACGTGAAGTTAATCCTTTTATTATTGTAAAATTCTTCCCTTTAAATCCAAAATACACCAAAACGACAAGCATCGCAGCAACCATTCCAAGAATTGTTCCACGTGTTTGAGTTATAAAAATACCAATTATTGAAATTACTACTGAAAAAACACTTGCAATCATAATCAAAAGATTCTTTTTTTGGCTTGCGAGTCTATAAATAATTACGGAGCAAAAAAGAACAAAAACCTGGTATGTTGCTAAAAAGATTGGATTGTCTGTAAGTGAACCTGGACGCACATTACCCTGAAACATAGATTGATTTAATTCAACAAAAAATAGAAGTCCACCCGTTATTATATTTACTGCAAAAAAACGCAACCAGTCTTTCTTTTCGAATACAAGAACAGTCAAAACAAAGAAAATATAAAAGAAAAGCAACCCAACGAATCCTTCTGAACGTTCAATATTACCAAACATTGCCATATATTGATCGTAAGCAAAGATTGTACTAATCAGCAGCGAGGCATGAAGCAGCGCCATAACTTTAAAAACAGAATGTTTCCAATAATTTTTTACTTTTTGAATTATATCGTTTCTGTATTTTGAGTCTATTCCACAAGCAATACAAAAAAATACAGTCGAAAGAAAAACGAGACATCTAAAAAATAATGCCTTTGGAAAAATGAACGGAAAGAGCGAATCGGCTGAATAAATTACAGGCATAAAACCTGTAAGCAAAAGAGACCATTTCATTAATGCTTTCATGTGAGTAAATAATATCAAACAATAAGCAAAAACACCACTCTTTAAAGAGTGGTGTTTTTGTGTTGTAAGACAACAAAAAAACCACCCCGAAAGGGGTGGTTTTTTTGTTGGTGTTTTATGTCCACCGGACATTGAACAATTAAACAAAGAACTCGTAATCTAAATTTAGATTAGTAAGTAAATTGATTTGTTGTACCGTTAACTGGAAGACCGATAGAATTATCAAGTGTGATACCTGAGGCTGTTCCATCACTCCAAGTTGCATTAGAAATTGCAAATTGTAAGTTATGAGTTGTTGCACTAGTACCTGCTGGAGTATTTCCAACGGTATCAGCAAGATTTGCTTTTACAACAAGAGTCTTTGTACCACTGACAGTCCATGGATTTGCTGTACATCCACCAACACCAGTAGAACCGGTTGATGTTATTGTACAAGCTGTACCAAATGTAACTACGAGAGTTTTATTAGCTCCGTTACCACCTACAACAGTCAATGCTCCACTGTTTGTTCCACCAGTTGTTTGAACTGGTCCTGTAGTAGAAGCTGTAATATAACCTGCTCCGATAGCACTAGTCATATTAGCAGAATCATAAACAAGAACTGGAATCACAGTAGTAGCAGACAAAAAGTTACCAGCCATTGTGATTGCAGTTGATGCAATAGTAGCACTATTTGAAGAACCTGCTGTGAAATTAAATTCACCGACAACAGATCCGTTTGAAAGACCTGCTGGAGCAGTATATGCTGGACCATTTACTACCCCAAGAGTTGTTCTGAAGAAAGTAAATGTAACTGTACCAGTACTTAGATTTTGATGACCTTGAGCGTTAGAAGAAACACCCTGATATGTTACTGAGTTTGATATATCCAAACCAACGATTGCTGTTGTATTTGAATCAGAACTATCATTATCATAAGTGTTGATATCTGCAACAACATCAAGATTTACGTTTGTTCCCTTTGGAATAATGAATGAACCTGTTCCAGATGAAGGAATAGTAAATGTGACTGTTGAAGCAGTTCCGTTACCAAGAGATGTAATTGTTGAACCAACTTGTACTGATCCGTTCATAAGTTTGAGGTTAGTCAAAGCACTTGTAGAAGAACCCGCGTTATGAAGAATCAATGAAGTAACTGCAAGACTTTCATTATTATCTGCCTTGAAGTTGAAGCTTCCGATTTTAATTCCTGTTGTTCCTAATGCAACTTGCATCCCTGTAAGAGGATTTGTTGAAGCAGCAAGTGTAAGTGTACCTGAACCAGCAATTGTAATTGCTTGTGATTGTATACTTAGACCAGTAAGGTTTCTACTTGAATTTGTTACCAAACCTGTAGCTTGTGCTGAAGTTACAGTAAAGAATTTAAATCCTGTACCTGTAGCAGCTGAAGTTGAGATATTACCATAAATATCAAATACAGTTGATCCACCTGCTGGGATTGAAAGCTGTGTAAGTGGTGAAACTGTATATGAACCACCATTTACTGGTGTTGTGATAGCCGTTCCAATAAGTGTTGAACCATTCATTACTTGAACGTTTTGAATAGTATTTGTTACAGAAGTTGCTGTGAAGCTAATATTTGAAATATATAAACCTTCAGCAGGTCCTGCTGTAAGAGTAAATGATCCCAATTTTTGGTTGTTAACACCTGCAACAATTGTTTGTGATCCAAATCCTGAGTTTGCTGAAACAGCAAACGCAGTTCCTGATGTTTGCAATGCAATTCCGTTAACTGGTGGAATTGAGATTGAAGAATATGAAGTATATCCTTGTGCTGTACCATTACCAGCTCCCAAAGAAGCAGTAAATGTTGCTGTTGAAGCAGAATTAATGTCAGCCTTGATTGTCAAAACACGAGTTGTGTTTGCTGGGATAATATAATTCAAACCAGTAAGACAAACTGAATGTGAACCTGTAGGTGTTCCTGTTGAACAGTCTGCACCATTTCCAGTTCCAGAAGTTTGAATTGATCCTATTTGAACCCCTTGATCATCAACGATTTTCAAGTTATTCCAGTTTACGTTTTCAACATTAGAGACACCACCTGACCAAGCCAACATATAATCGAGAGCTGTAACACGAACAGCTTCTCCGTTTGCTTGGAAATTAAAGCTTCCAAGTGTTTGATTTGTTGAACCTGAAGCAATATATCCTGTTGGACTTGTTGATGCACGTGATACAACCAATGTTCCTTGGTTGATAGTAACTGCTGTCATATTAACAACACCGAATGTACCTGATACTGAACAACCTGATCCACTACATACTCCTGCACCTGCATTGTATGTTGTATCGATTGCTATAACATCATATCCACGTTGTATTGTAAATTGGAAAGTTCTGTTTGAACCACTCAATTGTAGAACATCAGCAACGATTGAAACGTTTGCTGTTTGTCCTGAAGACAATTGAATTGGATTTGCAGAAAGATCAAATACTGCTGTACCGTCTGGGTTCAAGTTTGTGAGTGTTGCTCCAGCTTGTGTGGAACCGTTAACCATAAGCTTGATGTTTCCGATATCAGTTGTATTGTTGATTGTACCGTTTTGAGTCAATTTGATTGACTTAACACTTACTCCACTGTTTTGAGCTTGGAGAGTAAATTGTCCTGCGATAAATCCTTGTGTTCCTGCATTTACAGTACTACCTGTTGTACTACTTGCAATTGAGAGAACGGCAAGTGCTGGATTTGTAACTACAATTCCATACATGTCATTTCCCCACATTGGGAAAGTACCACCGATTGTGCCTGTTGAGAGAACTACATCAGAAGCTGATGCAATACCAAATTTAAGATTTTGTGCATTGATCATTCCTGTAACATCAGCAGCAAGAGTGATTTCTTTTGTTGCACCTGCTGCAACTGTAAAGAGTCCACCTGCCATTGAGAATGTAGCCTTACCACCACATATACCCATGTTTGTTGCAATAACTTTTGCGCCATCCATGATGTAAAGATTTTGGATATTGTTGTCAGAAGCAAGACCTCCACGAGTAAATACGATTTGGTTAACTGTCATTCCTGACGCGCCACCTACGAAATTGTATTTTACCAATTGTACTTGTGAAGCATTTCCTACTGTAGAACCTGCAACTGGATAGTTTCCAGAAGCTGGGTTGTCAAGGGCAAGAGAAACTGTTGCAGAACCTGTACTTACTGTTCCTGTTCCTGTTCCTGTTCCTGTTCCTGTTCCTGTTCCTGTTCCTGTTCCTGTTGTACTACACATGCCATTTAGAACTGACATAGTAAGTGGTCCAACTTTTCCTGAAGTAGGAGAAACTTTGTGTTTAGCTTGGAATTTAACAACAGCTGCTTTTGTAGCTGGTCCGAAGTTTGTACCTTCGTTACCTTTTGAGCCAATAGCGCCTGCTGCTGCTACGATTGCAGTATCAGAGTCAGAGTTCAAAACTTTTTGGAGTTCTGTAACTTCTGCACCTTTACTACCGAGCATGAGAGTATTTTTGAAACTGTAACATGAGCCGCCAGTTGAAACACTTGATGAACCACTGTCACTTGCTGTGAGAGCAGTTACGAGAGTTGTTGCACTTGCACCTGTAATTCCAAGTGCTGCAACAAGAGCTTGTGCTTGAGCTGTTGTCATTGCTGCGTTGACGGTTACGCCAGCGAACAAGACTGCTCCTGCTAACAATCCCAAACCTGCTTTTGTGATTTTTGATTTGAGGTTAGTCATAGAAATTTTTTTTAATATACATTGTCGTTGTACTATAATAATAATTTGTGTACAAAAACAAATGTTGAATGCGCTTAAGTAATTAACTCGACACTTGATGTTAATTGAGTGCGCATTTTTTTGTTTGACGATTTGTAATGCGTCAAACATTTTTCGGTTTGTTTTTAATCAAACCGAAGTGAACCTAATTTTATTTTTACTTTTACATAAAAATAAATAATTGCCGTGTCGACATGGCATCTTCCGAGTTTTCGCGAAACTAAATTGAAACAAAACTTTTTTAAAATTTTAAAACAATTCTCGTTATCACTTCTTCTCAAGAAGGAATACGGAGGCGACACCAAAACAGTCTCAATCTTTTTCTTTTTTAGAATAAAAAATATAAAATATTTTTTAGAATAAATTGGAAATAAAATGAGTATGCGAAAACATTTTTCCGTATGTGATCGCACTATGCTGTTTTCAATGACCAGTCCGTACGTACTCTTTCGGAGATGCAAAAACGAAAGGCCTATCCTCCGCTCCGTATCCTCGAAAAATACCGTTTTACGCGCAAGCGCCGTGCACTTACGTACACGCCACATCACGCATCTACATTATATTATCTCCTTTAAATAAGGGCAAAATAATATTATGTGGATAACCACGAGACAGCAAAAATAGTGGAAACGTTTTGATTCCACTTAAATATTCTTGCGGTCTTTCGCAGTCATGCCCCTACCCTATCACATATAGTGTCAAAAATCAATCTTTTGGAT
>CAYSZI010000030.1:0-9787 GCA_964435545.1 uncultured Candidatus Saccharibacteria bacterium
ACAAACACACACCTCGCATAGTCAAAAAACCAAAAATATATTTCATTCAGCTTGGTGCAGACGCAAAACTAAAAAGTTTGAATGTTATCGAAATTTTGCGCAAAGCACATATTCCAATAACTCAAGCATTATCAAAAGATTCTCTTGGTGCCCAACTCGGAATGGCCGAAAAATCAGGAGCTCCATATACGATAATTTTTGGTCAAAAAGAAGCAATTGAAAAAACTGTTATTGTTAGAAATATGGAAACTCGTTCTCAAGAAAATGTAAAACTTGTTAAGCTCGCTGATTACGTCAAAAAATTATAATAATTTTGAAAAAGCGCATGACCACAATCGTTCAAAAAGAAGATCCAGTACTACGAGAAGTTGCAAAGGAAGTACCAGTAAAAGAAATAAAAAGTGCGAAAATTAAAAAAATTATTCGCGACATGAAATCTACTCTAAAAACCCAAGCTGATGGTGTTGCAATTGCAGCGCCACAAATTGGCGTGTCGTTTCGTATTTTTGTAGTTTCTGGAAAAATTTTTAATGAAGATTTTCGAAGACAAGGCAATGAACACATTGAAGCAACAATAGAACCTTCCCCCGATCTTGTTTTTATAAATCCAGAAATAATAAAACTTTCAAAAACAAAAAAATGGATGCACGAGGGATGCCTTTCTGTGCGTCCTCTTTGGGGTGAAGTAAATCGTTCAACTAATGCAACAATTACCGCATACGACGAAAATGGTTCCAAAATCACACGTGGAGCTGGAGGACTTTTGGCTCATATTTTTCAACACGAAACAGACCACCTAGACGGTACCCTCTTTATCGACAAAGCACGCAATGTTGCCCCAGGAGAAGTTCCACCAGAAATACCATCAAAAAAATCTTCCTCAAAAACCAAAAATATATAACATGTTCAATCCAGACGAAGCCACAAAAAAACTAAAAGAAAAATTGCTTTCAGAAAAAAGAATTGGCATCGCACTTGATATAGATGATACACTCGCAGCGACCAACGAGATATTTTTTAAAGTGCTTTATGAAAAATTCGGCAATCCAGAAAACCTAAGTGTCGAAGAAGGTTTAAATAAATATTCAATCACTCATAATGTTCCATATTGGCAAACAGACGAAGTAAAAAAATTCATGGTTGATGTACGAAGAAGTACAGATATTAATATTTCAATTCCACCAACAAAAGATTCTGTTTCAGCTATTAAGGAGATATCAAAGGAAATTGAGTGCCTTTGCTATCTTACAGCCCGACCAGAAAGTTTGCGAAAACTAACAGAAGAATGGCTTAGAAAAAATAATTTTCCAGATATTCCAGTAATAATGCGACCAGACGAAATAGACGACGCACATATTACAATATGGAAAGGCCCAATACTCGAATATTTATATCCTTCAGTGATTGGAATTATCGACGACAATCCGGGTTTTGCAAAAACAGTTTCTCCAGAATACAAAGGTACTCTATTTTTATATAACAATAAAAAAATTCCAGACATACACATCAAAACACTTCCTGGAAAAACTTGGAGTGATGTTATAAATAATATTAAAAACCATGTCACTAAAAAATAAAAAAATTGCATTCTGGGGAACACCAGATTTAACACTCGAATACTTAAACTCATTCGAACGTGCTGGTTTTTTACCTATTGCAATCATCACAAATCCAGACAGACCAAAAGGTCGTGGACACGAACTTTCATCCCCTGCTCCAAAAATTTGGGCTACTGAAAGAAATATTCCTGTATTGCAACCAGAAAAATTAAATGATGATTTTTTTGAAGTACTTAAAAACCTTGATTTGGATATTTCAATTGTTGTCGCCTATGGCAAAATAATTCCTGAAAGATTTATAAACCTCCCAAAATCTGGGACACTCAATGTCCACTACTCAATACTTCCACATCTTCGTGGAGCTTCCCCCGTTGAGTCTGCAATTTTAATCGGCGATACTGAGACAGGAATTTCAATACAAAAAATGGCATTCAAACTAGATTCGGGTCCAATTATTGCTGAAGAAACAATGACTATTGATAGCAACGAAACAGCACCAGCATTGCGCGCGCGCCTAACGGCGCGCGCGCAAGAACTTCTTTTAATCACTCTTCCTGATTATTTAGATGGAAAAGTCACTCCAAAACCCCAAGATGAAACAAAAGCAACTCATTGCGGAAAGTCAAAAAAAGAGGATGGACTTATCGATCCAAACGGAAACGCTATTTTAAATTACAATAAATTTCGTGCTCATTTCGAATGGCCAAGAACATACTTTTTTATAAACGAAAAGCGCGTAATCATAACCAAAGCAAAATTTGAAAACAACCAATTCGTAATCGAAAAAGTTCTACCAGAAGGCAAAAAGGAAATCGCCTATAGCGATTTCCTTCGTAATCAAAATTTAAATAAATAAAACTTATTTACCTCCACCAAAACCTGTAATCCCTTTTGCAAAATCTTTTATTTTTCTGGCCCCTCTATGAAAAAGAGTTTTTCGTTTGTCATGAATTTTTGTTATATCGCGCATCAAAATATCTTTTGCGTCATCGAGAGATTTAAATAAATCTGCATTCTCAACACTCACAAAATAATCTTCTGAATTTATTTTAAACTTTATTTCAGCTTTGTAAGAATCCTCACGTTGATGTGCGGTACTTTTTGAAAGTGTGATGTTCATTTCATGATTAATATTTTTGTCGACAAACTTTTCAAACTTATTAAAATGACCCTCAACATATTTTCGAACAGCGTCGCTATTTGGGATACTATCCCCTGTAATAATATATGTAATCATATTTATATTATATACCAAATAGAAAATAAAATAGCCTTGACGTAAAAACGCAAAGCTATTTGTTTATACAATCAATATAATGAATATTTATTTTTTCTCGAATACCAACAAATGATGCTTATCTCTTATGGTTGGTTGGTCAAAGCCAAGGTTTTCAGAATGAATACACCCCCATTTGTATTTCTCAAAACGCCTAATCCAATTAGACGGCGTATCAAATGTGCCAGGAACAGGTATATTGGCGCAATTAAAAAATCTATTCCACAAAACGTCGTTTGCAAACATTCTCCCCCAATCCTCTTCTACATTATCTCCGTTTGGAACTGTCTCAATAATGACAAGTTTTTTTGAAACGATACGATTGAGTTCTTTAAGAATTTTTTCGTTTTCTAACTCATGATGTAAAACATTTGTTAATACACCACACTCAAAATGTCTGTTGGCAACAGGAACACTACACCCATCAAGTAGCATAAATTTTATCGCATTTGTTCTTTGCAGATGGTCTCTCACATCTACACCGATTATTTCACAATTACTGCTCTCCTTAAGCATTTTTGCAAGTCTACCGTTTCCACACCCATAATCTATTACTTTTTCAAGTCCAGCGAGATGAGGATTTACTTGTTCAAAAATTATTTCAACCCGTCTGTCTAAACCACATTGGATTGTTTCAAATAAATTTTTTCCACAAACCTTTTGATTGATAAACATTTTTCTTATCTCTCTTTCGGTCTTTTCAATATAATCTGCATCTCGAATAGAGCCGAGTATATTAAAAATTAACGTGGCGGTGCTGTTTTCACTTACACCCAATTGCTCAAACGTGCTCTTAAAATCTTCGATTACCTGACGCGCCATAATGTCATCTGAAATTACATTCTGGATGTCTTCCAACATTTTTTTATTTTGCATAAATATCCATTTGTTTTTTTAATGGTCACCACAAAGGACAAAAACCCTCTCTGGTGACCATTAAAACATGTCAAAAAACACATTAATGTTACATTACCATAAATATGTATTTAGTCAAACAAATTATAAATCTATTTTTTTGTATGTTGGACTAAAATTGTGTTTAACCAACAGTGGATTATTTTCTGAATCCTTTTTTGTTTGAACATTTGGATCTTTAAATTGACATGCAATCTCTTCGACCATCAGCTTGCCTTTTTGCGTTAAACAAACCTTTTTTTCTGAAATTGTAATTAAACCCAGGTCGGTTAATTTATTCATCAAATTTTCAAATTTTTCAACAGGGTCTTCTTTGTATTTTTCCAAAAATAAATCCCGATTCAAATACGGAGAATTTTTTAATGAAAACATTATATCTCTTCTCATCAAAGTTTCTTGATTCATTTCAAAACCCTTCCATACAGGAGGCCTCCCTGCTTCAACTGCCTCTTTATACTTATGTAAATTAAAATAATTAAAAAATTGAGTATTATTTGAATATCCATATGCCCCAGAGCCAACGGAAATTCCAGAAAAATCAGATGGCAACTTTTCTTGTTTTAAATCAGCCACATTTATTTTTTTATCGTTTTTTGCAAAAAAATCATTTGGCAATTCAATATAATCATGAGCCGCAAGAATTATTTGCGTCATTAAATGCTGTTTTTGAATTTCTTTATGAGAAGGAAGAGAAATTTTTCCTTCATTAAAATCATGACTCATTTTTGTACCCTTATTTAAAAAAAAGAAATATGGTGTAATCGAATTTGGTTTTACGCTAAGCGCATCTGAAAGAGAATGAGCCCAATCATCTATAGACAAATCTGGCATTCCATACATAAGGTCAATATTAAACATTAAATTATTTTTCTTCAAAAAATCAACCGCATCTTTCAAAAAATCTTTATCATGGCGTCTTTTTGTGTCTTTTAGAATTTTTTCGTTAGATGATTGATAACCAATACTAACACGATTGATTCCATATTTTTTCATTACATCAACAAATTTCTGAGCATTTTCCATATCATAAAAAAATTCTGGATGTAATTCGAATGTACCAAAAATTTTTTCTGGTAAAAAATTTTTACTTTTCATATGCCCCAAAAATGAATCTAATGTATCTGGTGGTATCAAACTTGGAGTTCCACCGCCAAAGTATATACTTTTAAGACTCATTTCTGTTTGTTTTGAATAATTATCAATTTCCTTTTTAACTATTTCAAAATAATCTGATACAGCATGATTATTTTCCGCTGGTAATCTTTGAGTAAAATAACTGCAAAAACTACAAATTTCAGAACAAAATGGCATATGAATATAAACCGATGAAACTTTTTCTGGATACTTTGGAGGTTGCACTAGATCTTCCATCTCCATCAAACCCGGGTAAACACTCAGATAATAATAATCATGACTGTTTCTTTGCATGGAAAGAGGAATTTTATCCATTTCATATTCATCATATTTTTTCTCAGCTGTATCTATAAGCCCCTCAAAAGTTATTCCGTTAGGAAATGTTTCTTGTTTTTTTTCATGAAAATTAAAAATTTTTTCCATATTGAGTATTTTAAACAATTAAATTTATATTTTCCCTACCAAATCTATTCCCGGTTTCAGAGTATCTTCACCAGGCTCCCAACTTGCAGGACAGACATTTCCATCATGTTCTCTAACAAATTTTGCAGCTTCAATTTTGCGAAGCATCTCTTTTGCGCTTCGTCCTATATTATTATCGTGAATTTCAATTGTTTTTAAGACACCATCTGGGTCGATAATAAAAGTACCTCGCAATGCCAATCCTTCATTTTCAATATAAACCCCAAACATTTTTGAAATATTTCCTGTTGGGTCTGCAAGCATTGGGTATTCAATTTTGCCAATCGCAGGCGAACTATCATGCCACGCCTTGTGAGCAAAAGCTGTATCTGTACTTATACTCATAATCTCCCCTCCGAGTTTTTTAACATCTGCATAATATTTTTGAGCATCTTCGAGCTCTGTAGGACAAACAAAAGTAAAATCTGCAGGATAAAAAACTAAAACCACCCATTTGCCTTTATAATCAGACAATTTAATTTTTTTTATATCATTATTCTGATATGCATCAAGCTCAAAATCAGGAACTGTGTTGTTTATATTTATCATATTTCGATTATACCAAAAAATAAAAAAGCTGGTTATAAAAATAAACGTCAATCAAGCAAACTTGACACAAAGCTTTAATATAGTAGAATTCAAAAGTACTTTAAAAACAGTATATTGTTATTTATGCTCACATTTGAGGGATTCAAAGAAACAGCAACAACGCTTGTTGCTCAATTAAAGGAGAAAAAAACAGACACAAGGACAGAGCTCCTGTGTTACCTCCTAGAATCAATACTTACTGATTCGGAAAATTTTAAATTTAGTTTTCCAAAATTAAAAAAAGAAAAGCTTTTCGAATTAGGCTTAGATAAAAACGGATTCAAAAAGGAAAAGTGTGACTGCAAATCTAAGAAGATTTTTAAACAACTCTTCGCGTACACGGAATTTTCAATAGCAATTTTGAACGACTGCACTGCAATGGAAGAAAGTACATTATTTTTGTTTGAAAAAACTCTGGTTCTTTATAAAGAAAATATGCTTTCCGTATCCACGTCAAAAGCACTGTTTGAATCAATAAACGAACTTATCCCTCAGGATATTGTATTAAATTAATTCATCATATAAGCCCAAAGTAGATTGTGTTGCCTTGCAACACAATCTACTTTTTTTATTTTTTACAAAATATAAAGTTAGGATAAATATTTAAATGCCTCAGGAATCCATACATCAATATCTGGATTTTTTGACCAAAGCACACTGAGATAATCCCGATATTTTTCATGATCAGGATAACCAAAAACGTCTCGTCTTTCAATAAAATCTGGTAAAGCTTGTATTACATCATTAAACAATTCTGCTAATTTCCAAAATGTTCCAGTATTTGTATCCAATTTTTCAAAAATTTCTGGAAACTTTTTTATAGCGTAATCATAAAAAAAGAAATGCAATATTTCATGAATCGCAACCTCCTTAACATTTTTATGTTTATAGAAAACTTGAAAGGTTTTATTTTTAAGAAATCTTGGGTTGCAGTTTATAACCGACAAATAGCCCGTCCACTCACCCTCTGGCTTGAATGGATTTTTAAATATTTTATTTAAGTGCCCGACAAATTCATTTTCAGTTTTTTCCCAATCACTTTGAAAATCTAGTTTTTGTTTTTCCAAATCATTTATATTATCTTCATAATACTTATCCATGTATTCTCCGATAATTTTGATTTGCTCATTTCTATCTAAATCTTTTACACTCTCTAGTTCTGGGTGAAAATTTGTAACGTTCTTTGAAAAATCAACACCTCCGACTTTATTTGTCATATTTACAAAAACAAAAGCCATTTCTTTATCAAGCTCCTTATTCAGTTCAAATTTTATACCTAATTTCATTTTGCTTGTTTTCATATGTTTTACATTAACACATTTAGCTAAAATTGTTTATATAAACGCTGGTTGAATTAAAAAAATAGCGGACTGTTGTTCAACATATCCGCTATAAATATTATAATAAAAAACTATTTTCTTAAGTTTTCAATATACTGCATGGTCTTTAACCACGGAGCATCCTTGAATTCTTTCAGATAAAAAATGTTTTTAAATTTTTTCCTAAACTTTCTTTCAAAAGCACAAGCCTCTATCTCCTTTTGCGATCGGCTCTTTGAAGAAATTTCCGAACAGTGCATTAGGTGTCCAGCCTCATGAAAAAAAACTAAATTTGCCTGGTCTTCACAACGCAAGTAAAAATTTTCTTTTATTCCATAAACCTGATAAACATACTTATAAAACTCTTTTCCCCACTCGAGAATTACAAACTTTTGGTTTTCTCCGTATGAGTCACCGCATAGTGTCTCAGAGCCATTTGGGTCTCCTGGAAAATGAATACAATACCGAAAATTGGTTGTTGGCAAAAGAGAATCTTTTGCCAAATAATCAACAAATTTTTTGAAAGCAAAAGTATCCAAATATACATCAAATGGCATTCTGGTTATTTCAGGTATCGAGTTTTGATAAATCTCGAGTGTCCTATACTTAAATCTTTGACTTGGTAAATCAAGAATTTTTACAACTCCTTTCGGAATTTGTTTTTTTCTTGGTTTTGGAGTTCCGTGATCTAAATCTTTTGGCTTTTGCATTTTACAACCAAAGACAAAAAGTAAAATAAAACTAAAAAATACTGTGCATTTTTTCATGATAAAAAATTGTTTGATTTTACACTAACACAAATAACGTATTTAGTCAAACACAAAAAATAACGACCTCGGGAGAATGGTGATCGGGGTAATTTTTAATTTTATTAACAACATGTGTGATACACTTAACGTATGAAAGAAAAAAATATTACAAGCTGGTCACTCATTATTCCCTCACTCTCAGTAGCCTTTGCCCTCTTTTTTGGTTTATGGATTTTAGGTATCAATATTTCAAATCGTGGAGATAACACGATTGCCGTTACTGGTTCTGCTACACAAAATATAAAAGCAGATCAAGCAACATGGAGGATTGAGGTGCGCCACGCTGCACTCATAAACACAACAGCAACTACATATACTCAGGTAGCAAAAGATGCTACGATTGTTGCCGATTATTTTACCTCACAAAAATTGGCTTCATCAACTATCACAAAATCTGTAATTACGACCGATGAAATCTATAATCAAGATCAAAATGCCCCAAAAACATATTCTGTACATGAAACAATTGTAATACAAACCACAGACGTTGATTCAATAGACAAATTTTCTAGAGAACTAGGAACACTAACATCAAAAGTCTCAAGCGACACTCTAGTTTCTCCTCAACAACCAGAGTATTATGTTTCAACACTTCCTCAACTACGTGTTTCGCTTGTAGGACAAGCAGTAAAGGACGCAAAAGCACGCGCCGTTGAAATAGCAAAAAGCGGAGACACTTCTGTAGGAGCGCTCAAGAGTGCATCTTCTGGTGTCGTACAAGTCCTTGCTCCAAATTCTACAAGTGTTGAAGATTATGGCTCATACGACACATCAACAATCCAAAAACAAGTTATGGTCACAGCAAGAGTTGTGTTTTACGTAAAATAAAAAAACTTCGACGATTTCTCGAAGAAGTTTTTATGATGTACTTTAAAAAAAATATTATTTGTGCTTTTTAACTTTTGGTCTCTGTGGATTCATATACCAAAAATCAGTTGTTGGAGTTTTGAAATAACCTTTTTTGGCCATTCTTTTTAACTCATGATTGTATTCATCTCGCGACCACTGAACAATAATAACATCAACGGGATTTCTTGCTCGCCATTGGTATGTAGGGTTAGCATATGAATTAGTATCTATATCAGATTGGCTTAAATTGTACCGATATATTACCTTACCATTATCAAGGGTCGTTTTTACGTCAACTCTCATCGTATCATTATTTAGATAATCATATCCGATATCTTTGGTAATTCTGAACGGTTTAGACCATTCATTTGGCATAACATGAACAACGTCATACCAAGCTTGACCTTCGAGGTGGTAAGACTTCGATATCTTAGACTCATCTTTTGATTTCCAGAGCCTACTCAACGAATCATTCTTTTTTTGCAATTCGAAATTTTCTTTTTTCAACTGTAAATTTTCAACCTCGTTTGATTTCTGGTTTTTTAATTCAGAAATCATGTTTTCCATTTTTCTGTTTCCCTCGTCCATCTTTTTAATAATGGAATCTTTGTTACCATCTGCTTGTTTTTTCAATGCAGAAATTTTTGCGACAGAAAGTTTCTGAAGCTTTTCTTGCTCTGTAGTTTGAGCCTTGGCAGTTTGAGCCATAACAAAAGTCATAAATGCGACTAAGATACTAATCTTTTTCATACTTTATTTTTATTGAGATTTTTTATTGTCCCATCCTCACCTCCATAAAGAAACAATGATGGAACAATAAAAACACAAATTATTTAAAAGAATATAAATTTTATAATAACATATGATAACACTATT
>CAYSZI010000031.1:0-9718 GCA_964435545.1 uncultured Candidatus Saccharibacteria bacterium
TTCAGTTGTCTTTGATCGTGGAGGATTTAAATATGCAGGTCGCGTAAAAATTCTGGCAGATGCAGCTCGTGCATCTGGTCTTAATTTCTAATTTATATGGCAGAAAACACAGAAACAAAAAAATATAGTGCAGGTGGCGCAAGTCAAGGAGGACCACGTGGAAATTCACGCGGAGGATTTGGTGGTCGCGGGGGAGCAGCTGGAGGAAAAGGCGGAACACACCGAAAAGGAGGAAACTTCGAAAGAGCAAAGCCAGAATACGATCAAAAAATTCTTGCAATCCGTCGCGTTACGCGTGTTGTTTCAGGAGGACGTCGTATGACATTTTCTGTTGCAATGGTAATCGGTGATCGTAAAGGATTGGTAGGTCTTGGAACAGGAAAGGCTATCGATACATCAATCGCAATCACAAAAGCTCAAAAGGATGCAAAGAAAAATATGCTCAAATTGAAGCTTACAAAGACAGGTTCTATTCCACACGATATTTCTGCAAAATTTGGAAGTTCAAATCTTATGCTTATGCCAAATCGCGGACGAGGTTTGATTTCAGGTAGTGCTGTTCGTGACATAATGCTTCTCGCTGGAATCAAAGATGTTACAACAAAAATCTTTTCAGGTTCAAAAAACAAACTCAACAACGCACGCGCAACAATGAAGGCACTTTCACTTATCGGTACAAAAGTTATGCGTCATTCAGTTGCTGATGACAAGCTTCCAAAAGTCGAAGGAGTTGTAGCAGTAGTTGATACAAAATAATTTTATGCAAATACATAACGTAAAAAGAAATACAAAACACAAAAAGCACAAACAGCTTGGACGTGGAGGACGTCATGGAAAAACTTCAGGACGTGGAGGAAAGGGTCAAACAGCTCGTGCTGGTAACAAGCGCCGTCCACAAATGCGCGATATCATCAAGAAGATTCCAAAACTTCGTGGTTACCGTTTTGCTTCAATTGAAACACCTTCAGTTCCAGTAAACCTTGATTCAATCGAGCGCTCATTCAAGGCTGGTGAAATTGTAAACCCAACGACACTTCTCGAAAAAAAGGTTATCAAAACAAAAAACGGACGTGTTCCACAAGTAAAAATTTTGGCACGCGGTTCGATCTCTAAGAAAGTTACTGTTTCAGCTTGTTTGGTTTCAGAAAGTGCAAAAGTTTTGATTGAAAAAGCTGGAGGAAAAATCGAAGAGAGTAAATAATCGGCATAGTGGATTGGGAAGTTTCCATTTTGTCTAAAATATAAAAACTTAAAACCTAACTAATATGCAATCTTTTTCACAAAAAATAAAAATAATCTGGAACGATGCCGCATTGCGAAATCGTATCCTTATTGTGCTCGGACTTTTGGCTGTATTTCGTTTACTTTCAACAATTCCAGTTCCAGGTGTTGACGCTGCACGTCTTTCTTCATTTTTAAACAACAACCAATTTTTTGGAATTCTAAATATCTTTTCCGGAGGAGGTCTTTCAACTCTTTCTATTATCATGCTTGGTGTTGGACCATATATTACATCATCAATCATAATGCAACTTTTGACAGTCATGGTTCCATCTCTCAAGTCTTTGTATACAGAAGAGGGTGAGGCAGGCCGCAGAACATTTTCACAATACACACGCATGATTTCAATTCCGCTTGCTCTTCTGCAAGGATTTGGATTGTTACTTCTTCTTCAAAAACAAGGAATAATTGGAATTTTGACCCCAATTCATTTTGCGACAAGTCTCGTTGCTGTTGTTGCAGGTTCAGTTTTCCTTATGTGGATTGGTGAAATAATGACTGAATATGGAATTTCAAACGGAATCTCTCTTATAATTTTTGCAGGTATCGTTTCAGCTTTGCCTCAACACGTGAGTCAAGCGCTCTTCACTTTTGATATCTCACAAATTCCTTACTACATTTTATTCGTTGTTTTAGGCGCACTTCTTATTCTCGGAGTTGTTGTTGTTACAGAAGCAGAACGTCCAATTCCAGTTACGTATGCTCGTCAAACAAGAGGCGATGGTCAATACGGAAATGTTTCAACTTACATTCCTCTTCGCGTGAACCAAGCAGGTGTTATTCCAATAATCTTTGCTTTGTCTATTTTGCTTGTTCCACAACTTTTGGGAAATCTTTTGTTGTTAACACACAAAACAATGTTTGATGCTGTTGGACATGCTCTTGCTAATTTCTCTCAAACGAGTCTTTTGTATGGAGTATTGTATTTCGTTTTTGTTTTTGCTTTTACATATTTCTATACAGCTGTTACTTTTGATCCACATGCGATGTCTGAAAATCTTCAAAAGTCAGGAGCCTTCATTCCAGGAATTCGCCCAGGTTCATCAACAGAAGAATATCTTGCAACTATTGTTTCCCGAATTACTTTTGTTGGAGCGCTTTTCCTAGGAGTAATCGCAGTTTTGCCACTTATCGTACGAGCAGTTACAGGAATTACAGCGATCGCACTTGGTGGTACTGCAATGCTTATCGTTGTCTCAGTTGTTCTTGATTTGATAAAGCAAACAAACGCTCAAATCTCAATGCACGAATACTAAAATTTTTAAAATGCACAAAAAAATTACCACTAGAAGTGGTAATTTTTTTGTGCTAATATGGCTGTATATGACACCTAAAACTTACGTGTTTTTCGGAATCGTTGGTGCTGGCAAGGGAACTCAAATCGATCTATTAAAAAAGCTTATTACTGAACGTGATCCATCACACAAGATAGTTTACGCATATCCTGGTTTGGAATATAGGACATTAATATCAAATGGTAGTTTCACTGGGAGCCTAATAAAAGACAAACTCGAAGCTGGTCAATTACAACCAGATTTTTTAACGATCTCAATTTTTGGTGGAATACTTTCAAAAGAAATGACAGCAGATTGTCATTTGATTGCTGATGGATATCCTCGCACTCTTCCTCAAGCAGATGCATTTGCACACGCAATAGAATTTTATAAACGTAGTGATGTTTCAATTATATATATCGAAGTTTCAAAAGAAGAAGTTATAAAGAGAATGAAACTTCGTGGACGTTCAGATGACACAGATGAAGGAATAAATCGCCGTTTTTGGGAATACGAAACAAACGTTATTCCAGCAATGGAAGATTTGAAAAAAAGAGGGTATGCTTTGCATAAAGTAAACGGCGAACAATCTGTCGAAGCTGTTCATGAAGAAGTTAAAAAAGTTTTAGGCTTATAATATGGAATCAAATCAAAACTGGATTGTAATATCTTTGGGTGGTTCACTTGTTTGCCCAGATCGTGTTGATGGACAGTATGTAAAAAGTTTTGTTGAACTTGTAAAAAAAGGTGCAGAGAGTGGAAATAGTTTTGCAATAATTACAGGCGGTGGACGTGTTGCACGCGAATATCGAGACGCGCTTATCGTGGGTGGTATTAATGATTCTTTTGTACAAGATTTGATGGGTATTGATGCGACTCGCTATAATGCTAATTTGTTGAAATATTCTTTTGGAGATTTGGCTGAGTCGGAAATTTTTTTTGATCCGGAAAAACTTTCATTAACTGGCAAAAAGATATTAGTAGGTGGTGGTTGGAAGCCTGGTTTTTCAAGCGATGGTGCTTCTGTTGCTCTTGCTCAAGCTCTCAAAGCAAAAAAACTTATAAATCTTTCTAATATTGATTATGTGTATACTGCCGATCCTAGAAAAAATCCTGATGCGGTAAAAATAGAAAAAATTAATTGGGTGGATTTTTGTGAATTATTACCAAAAGATTGGAAGCCGGGTATGAGTGCTCCATTTGATCCAATCGCTGCAAAAATGGCGGAAGGGCTTGGACTTGAAGTTGTAGTTATGAATGGCGCGAATCTTTCAAATTTAGAAAATTATATTCAAGGAAAAGAATTTCTTGGGACAATTATTAAAAATTAATAATATTTATATAAATAACATGAAAATGGAAAGTTCGTTTAATAATTCGCAAAGGTTGCCAGATTTACCAGAAGCACCAGCATTAGAAGATATACTAAATGGTAAAAAAAAAGCTGGTTTAGTTGCTGTAAAAAATGAACCTCTTGTTCAAGAGAGGATTGATTCAAGAGGAATATTTTTTGATGATAACCTATTACTTGTGAATCACAACAATATGGATGATCAAGAAATTGGTTTACTTACTTTTGATTGTCTGTCTATCGATGCTGTATATAAAACCCTTCCTCTTGAAGTAATTTTAGATTTACGATCATACGCAATTAATACAAGTCGAATGAATAGGTTGCGTAAAGATTGTGATGTTTATGGCGAAGAGATTGTGTATGTTGATGTTATTGATAAAAAAAATAATGAAGAAATTTTAACATCAGGAAGGATTATTTCACTAGAAAAACTAAAAGAAAAGGATGTTGATCCAGACAAGGTTATTGTTTTTCGTATGACAAAAAATGATCAGCAAAATTATCACACTGAGCCAAATTGGACAACTGACGCAACGGCTTTTAAAAAAATGTATGAAAAGACTTATGACGAAAAAATAAAGTCAAATATTTTGATTTCAACCCTCTCGAAAATTTCGAAAAATGGAGGCATTGCAACCGAACAGATGGATACGGATGGTTGTTGTTTTCACAGATTATCGAAAGAGAATCTTAAAGAAAGTGATATTTTAGGTAAGTTTAGTTATTCGGAGTTTTTTACTGGGAAAATAAAAAAGTAAAATTATATGTCAATAATAATAAAAACAAAAGAAGAGATTGAAATATTGCGCGAAGGAGGGAAGCATTTGGCTACGGTTTTGGCTGAGACCGCAAAACAAGTTCGTCCGGGAATTTCGGCGCTTGAACTCGATAAATTTGCTGAGGCAAAAATAAAAGAACTTGGCGACGAGTCTGCGTTTTTGGGATATCGTCCAAAGGGTCACAGAATGGCATTTCCTGCATCACTTTGTGTTTCAATAAATTCTGAAATTGTTCATGGAATTCCAAAAGCAACAACGATTTTAAAAGAAGGTGATGTTGTTTCGCTTGATTTGGGAATAAAACACAAAGGACTTTTTACAGATCATGCCGTTACAGTTTCTGTCGGCAAAACTTCAAAGGAAAAGGAAAAATTGATGCGTGATACACGTGAGGCTTTGTATGTAGGAATACAGGCAATTGTGCCTGGGGCACGCACTGGTGACATCGGGTATGCCATAGAGTCACATATCAAAAAGGCAGGCAAATACGGCATTGTACGTGTTTTGGCGGGGCATGGGGTGGGTAGAGCGATTCATGAAGATCCTTTTATACCAAACTATGGCCGTCCAAAATCTGGTGAAAAATTTGTGCCTGGTATGGTTGTTGCAATTGAACCAATGCTTACTTTGGGTACAGATGATGTTATTGATACAGATGATGGGTATACAATAAAAACCGAAGACGGCTCATGTGCCGCGCATTTTGAACATACGATTTATATAAACGACGACGGTTTACCAGAAATTTTGACGGAAATATAAAATTTTAAAAAATAAAAAAACACACTTCCAAAAGCACCGGCATAAATTTCTGCTGAAATTTTGCCTCACTCTCCGCCCGCCGGCGTCCGAGAGTGCTTTCGGAAGTGTGTTTTTTTATTTTTTTAAAATTTATGACGCAAAAATTTCAGAAACAGAATGTCGTTTTGATATAGGCATATGCACACCATGAGGGTATTTTTCAACATTGAGTGAAATTTCTTTTGACCTGATTTTTTTCTTTTCAATCAACTCGCTTGTTTTTACAACTGTTTCTGCGCGTCTATCGTGGTGAAGAAAATATTTTTTGCCAAGCTGGAATAAAAATATTATAGATTTTTTATAGGAAAGTTCTTTTAATGCGAGAGCAGCTTTTTCATGTTGTCCGATATCAATAAAAATTTTTGCTCGGTGCTCGGCATTTTTTTCGGCTTCACTTAGCCATTTTTCGTCTATTTCGTTTTTTAAAATTATTTTATTCATTTTATTCTTCACCCTTTTTGACTTTGTTTATTTTTTCACGAGCTTTATTTTTTGTATAATTTTCTATAGCGCCTGTCGTTTCTGGATTTTCTTTTAAAACCTTGCCAGTTTTTGAGAGTAATTTACTACTTCCTTCTGCACCGCGTGCCATCATTTTTTCACTAGCTTTTTCTAATGCAGCAGCTCCTTTCCCCGAGAGAAACACATCCTTTTCAACTTCACCCGACCCTCCAAAAGCATCTAGTGCCAAACTTGTTACTCCGACTCCTGCATACACTAAGCGTTCTTTTCCTGATAATTTATTGCCGTCCATTGTTTTTCCAACGCCAGCTTCTGCTATCATTTTTACTTCTCCAACAACCGGAACAAAATTGAGACCTTCGCTTACTCCAGTTGATGAGATTCCATGAGTTTCTTTGATTTGTTTATTTGTTTTGTCTTCAAGTTGTTTGGTTTTGTTGTGTATGTCTTCAAGTTTTTTGTCTAAACCTTTCTCTTTGATTTTTTGGTTTATTTCATTTTCGGTATATCCTGTGGAAGTTATTGATTTTATATGATTATCACCTTGTTCTAATGTATCTGAGGCATCACTTTTTACAGATTTGAGCTTGTCTTTTTTATAATCCTCAACGTTTTCTGTCTTGGATTTAAAAGTATCTTTATTTTCGATTTCGTTTATTTTTTCTAGCTTATTCATTTTATTTTGTGTTTCTAAGTTCTTTTTCTAAAATATCAATTTTTTCTTTTTCTAAACTTTTTTCAAAATCATCGATTGCTTTTCGTTGTTCTTCCCTTAAAATATGTAATTCTTTTTCGAAATTAGAATATATTTGATTTATTTTTTCGATTTCTTGGTTTGGGTTTTCCGTATTCATATATTTTTTTCTTGTATTCTTGGTAAATTATACACCAAAAATGTACGTATACAATTATACACCAGTTTGATATATATTCTTGTGATTATATATATTATAATAAATGATATATGGAATCATTTGAGCCCGCAAAAGTTCCCAAATTTAAATCCGCAGAAGACGAGATCGCTTTTTTACGCGAACAAGTTTCGCAAAAAGAAAAAGCTTTGACAGACGCAGGTGTTTCTGCAAACAAAGAAAAAATTGCAAAAGAAACACTGGAGTCTTATAAGGCAAAACCAATAAAAGAAGTTTTGCATGCAGATCAAAAAATGCCAGATAAAGAGCAACGAAAGCTCGCTCTTCGTTTGAGTCCAGAAACACATGATAGGGTAATGGAAGAGTTGCTTGGGTTGATTTTAGATAAAGGTATTAAAAATACACTCGCAGTTGTAGAACACATGGACAACCCTCATATTGAGGACGATCTCCATCGTTTTCTTGTTCAGTATTTACAGGCGGAACATAACATTCCTGGCTTAAAAGACTCGACCGAGCTTTATCATGCCTTAGATAGTAAGTTGTTTGAAATTACCTTGCCAGAAGTTGCAGACGACAAAAAGAAGGGTCTAAAGGAGCTTCTTACAATGATGGAGCAATTTTATGCTGGAATGTACTCTGTCGGAATGACTCGTCAAAACAAAGAAAAAAATCATTTTACAATAGAAATTGCAATTCCAAATAAAAGTGACCAATTTCTTGTTTATGTTGCAGTTCCTGTTAATAAAGCTGATCTTTTTGAAAAACAGCTTTTATCAATCCATCCAGATGCAAAAGTCATGGAAGTGATTGATGATTATAATATTTTTGGAGACGAAAAAGATACATCTGCTGGGGTTTATGCTCGCCTTGCGCAAGAAGATATTTATCCGATAAAATTATATGATTCTTTTGAGCAAGATCCACTAAATTCAATTTTAAATTCTCTTTCAAAGCTTAAAACGAGCGGAGAAGGTGCGGCAATTCAGTTTGTGTTGTGTCCAGAAGGCGATAAACTCGTTCATCATTTTCAAGAAGTTCTTGATAATTTAAAGGAGGGATACAACGTTGCAAACGCAAGAAGTATTTGGAGACAAATCGGAAACGAGTTTTTGAAAATGGGAAAAGAATTAGTCGTTGGTCCAGAAACAAATCCTGCAGAAAAAAAAGTAAATGAACGTGCGGTTGAATTCGTGACCGAAAAAATAAAATCAACAATGATGGCGACAAACATTCGCATACTTGCTTCGGGGGAAACACGTGAACGTTCTGAGCAAATCGTAGATGAAGTTGCTTCGTCTTTCAACCAATTTACCGAAGCTGGAAGAAATGGAATTAATTGGATTAAAGTTCAAAGCGACGATCTTAGAGAGCTCGAATATGAGTTTACTTTTAGATTGTTTAATGACGATCATTCAATACCTTTTAATATTAAAGAACTTGCAACACTCTTTCATTTTCCTTACGGAATCAACAAGATGGGGCAACTCAAACAAGCAAAGGCTGCACAAGCCCCAGCTCCACTCGAAATGCCACTCGAAATGCCAGCAGGTGCGGTTCTTTTGGGTCACAACAATTATCGCGGAGGAAAGAAGCCCATCTATTTATCTCGAGAAGATCGTTTCCGTCACTTTTATGTTATTGGACAAACCGGTACTGGTAAGACAACATTTTTGTTAAACATGATTATTCAAGATATTTTGAATGGTGATGGTTGCTGTTATATCGATCCTCACGGAACAGATATTCAAACTATTTTAGGTTATATTCCAAAAGAACGTATCGACGATGTTATTTATTTTGACCCAGCATATACTGCACGTCCGATGGGGCTAAACATGTTGGAATACGATATACGTTATCCTGAACAAAAAACTTTTGTCGTCAACGAACTTTTGAAAATTTTTGAACAATTGTTTGATATGAAAACTTCCGGAGGTCCAGCCTTTGGACAGTATTTTAGAAACTCTTGTTTGCTTCTTATGGAAGATCCAGATTCTGGAATGACTCTTCTCGAAATTTCTCGCGTTCTTTCAGACAAAGATTTTCGCGAGATGAAATTGTCAAAATGTAAAAACCCAATTATCAAACAATTTTGGGTCAGTGCCGAAAGTACAACGGGGGATCAGTCTCTTGCAAACTTCGTGCCATATATCACAAGTAAATTCGACGTGTTTATTTCAAACGATATTATGCGTCCGGTTATTGCCCAAGAAAAATCAGTTTTCAATTTCCGTAAAATCATGGACGAGAAAAAAATTCTTTTGGTCAATTTGGCAAAAGGACGTTTGGGAGAAATAAATGCAAACTTGATTGGTCTTATTCTTGTTGGAAAAATTCAAATGGCCGCACTTTCACGTGTAGATATGTATGGTCAAAAAATGAATGATTTTTTCTTGTATATCGATGAATTCCAAAACGTTACCACAGATTCTATTGAATCAATCTTGTCTGAGGCTCGTAAGTATCGCTTGTCGCTCAATATTGCTCACCAATACGTAGAACAACTCGAGGACAACATTCGTGATGCCGTGTTTGGAAACGTTGGTTCTATGGCGATTCACCGTGTTTCAGCAGAAAACGCAGAAATTTTTGCAAAACAACTCGAACCTACTTTTACCGCTCAAGATATTTTGAAAATTGAAAACTACAATTGTTATCTAAAAATGCTTGTAAATGGAGTTCCTACGAAGCCTTTCAATTCGGCTACTCCATATAATGCTCCAAAAGGCAATGTTGAATGGACAAATGCCATAAAGGAGCTTTCATATCTTAAATACGGTCGCGACCGAGAGGAGGTTGAAGAAGAAATCATGGAGAGGTATAATGCAAGTCAGTAAGAATTATTAATTAATTTGATTAGAAATATATGATGGAAGGGTATAACAATAACGC
>CAYSZI010000032.1:0-9439 GCA_964435545.1 uncultured Candidatus Saccharibacteria bacterium
GGCTGTTTTTATTGTTTTTTTTCTTATTGGATTTGCAAAAGCAGGATATATCATAAAAACAATTCTAAGCCTATTTAAACTTGAAAATGTAACAATTTCAACAACTTCTCCGTTTCAACTACTCAATCTTTCCACGACGATTGCTATGATTATTGGCATAACCGCAGCCTTATTAGTATTAATGTTTCATTTATACGGTTTCATGCAGGACGGTTTAAGAAAAAAAGAAAAAAAACTTTTTTTCTTTTTGCTTTTTGCAGGGGTAATCTTATTTTTAGGTGGAGTTTTTTACGGTTTTAGTGTTTTGTCTTTTTACTTAAATCTCGTTTCTAAGATGAATTTAGAAATTGGGATACAAAACATATGGGATATTACTTCGTTTTTATCTCAAATGATTTTTACCTCAGTCTTTCTTGGCTTTGTTTTTCAATTTCCAATTATTTTAACTTTTTTGATAAAAATAAAAACCTTAAACGTTGAATACCTAAAAAGAAAAAGAAAAATTGCATATATTCTTATTTTTATATTTGTGGGATTTCTTCCACCACCAGATTTGTTTTCAACAATAATTGAAGCCTTTCCTTTAATTGTCTTGTACGAATTAGCAATCAGACTAAATTCTCCTTTTGATAAAACGTTAAAACCGCAAGAAATATAATTTCTTGCGGTTTTAAAAAAACTTAACAAATTTATTTATTTTTCTTTTTTGCAAACAAATAAATAACAATTATGATAACGGCGAGTATTGCGATTTCTTTTAATCCAAAGTTCATATATAAATAAATTAGTTAATAATAAAAATTATTTTTTCTTTTTTGAATCGCTTGTTTTTTCCTCTGTAGAATCATTATCAAAAGCTCCGCGAAGATGACGGATCGAATCTGCAATACCTTTTGTTAATTCTGGGATTTTCTTTCCTCCAAACAACAAAACAATCACAACGGCAATAATTATTATCTCTTTTGGTCCTATATTAAACATATATCTATTATATATTATATCGCAAATAAGTCGACTTTTCTAAAAAATGATGACACGGGCATTATAACACAAACCCACCAAAGAAAGGAAAAGTTCTTTTAAGCCAAAAGGTTCTTTCCTTTCTTCTTTGTCATACTGACCGAAGTAGATGTTCCTGTGTCTACAGGAGTGGTTGAACTAGAAGTATCTATTGTCGGAGGTGTAGACGTGCTTGTTGTGGTTGAGGTATCGGGAATTACTGGTGTCGTTGTGGTTGAAGTATCAGGTGTTGCTGATGTTGAAGTAGAAGTTTGTATTGATGGTGCGGTAGAAGTGCTTGTTGAGCTTGATGTTGAGGTGTTTGGAGTTACTGGTGTCGTTGTGGTTGAGGTATCAGGTGTTGCTGATGTTGAAGTAGAAGTTTGTATTGATGGTGCGGTAGATGTGCTTGTTGAGCTCGATGTTGAGGTGTTTGGAATTACTGGTGTCGTTGTGGTTGCAGTATCAGGAACAACTTTTTTAATTAAAACTGGAGCAACAACTGCAGGTATATTTACAACTCTGTGATTATCAAGCCATTGTGCTACCGCTGATACACCATCTTGCCATGAGGCATATGTATGCTCTGCTGTTCCAGTATTTCCAACATTACCTGGATTTAGTGTTCTCGCGCCAACACCAACTGTGCCAAAATTTGAATCATTTTGCATAATGGCAACCAATAAAGGAATATCAACATTGTATGTATTTGATGCAGAATAAACCATATCACCTGAAACAGGAGAACCTGATGCCATACTTTGGATATATGCATCTATACTTCCAGCTGTTGTTAGTAGAGGAATAGAACTTAGTATTGTCTGAATTTTTTGTTGATATTGTGGATCAGTAGCATACGAACTAATATCATATGGCTCCAAAACTCCACTTGGATTTGTTAGAAGATTTGCATAATTAAAAGATGCTTCTATCCCATTTTTAACAACTTGTGCTTCAGTAAATGGAGTTGCAGCCGCTGTTTGAGAAATACCGGCGAGTAAATTTAATTTTGCTAAAGTATTAATAACATCACTTGTTTCAGAATCAAGAGTATTTATTCTATCCAAATCCCCCGCTTGAAAAGCCTGATCTTTAGAAAGAGCAAGTGCTGAAAGTCGATTTTTTAATAACTGTATAAGATAATTTATGTCCATAAAAATTTAATTAAAAGAAAATTAAGACTCTCCACATTTCCTGACCTGTATGTCTCATCATGTACAAATATTTTAATCCATCAGCCGTTACCACTATTTCCATTCTATTTCCAGCAACAGCTGTTCCGTGTCCGTATGGAACCATTCCCAAATTGTTTATCGCATTAGTTGTCATATTCCAAGAAAAAACTCTTCCAGTCGCATCTTTTTGAATGTAAATTGTATCAACTCCATCATATGCATACATCGAACCAGCAGTAAGTGTTTCTGATTGTGGAGAAAAAAAGTATCCATAATTCCATCTTGAGGTAGTAATATCATAAATATCAAAGTTGTTTGTAGTACTACCTCTTGCACAAAAGAAATATTTTCCTTTTGTCGCAGCATTCGAATTTCCAAACATCCATAATAATTCAAATCCACCAGTTGCCGTTCCTCTAGAAGCAACTCCAATAATAGCATAAGTAGAAGTATTATCTGTTAATGTAAGCGCCGCTGTTGTAATAGCTGTTGAAGTGTTTGATGTTATTGCTGTTTCTTGACCCAAAGCTGTTCCGCCTGTTATACGCAAACTTTTTCCTGCCCACATGTTTGTCGTCCAGTTTTTTGTTGAAGCTTCTGTCACTGGAGTTGTAGTACCTCCTGTAGTTACAAGACCCCAACTGTCGGCAATCTCGTAATGTGTTGTAGCATCAGGAGTAAATGATTGTACTGAATAAGTAAGAGTCGTTGCAGTATTATTTGTTATTGTAATAATACCTGACGCAAAACCAGTACCATCTTCTATTCTTAATTTGTATCCACTCCAACAGTTTACAACCCAGTTTTTTGAAGAATCAACAAGTGTTGTCGTACTACCACTTGATGCGTGCCCCCAGTTTTGCTGGTTTGCTGGTTTAAATTGATTGTCACATCCAAAAGATTTTGTATCATAAATTTGATATTTTGAAGTTCCGTTTACTCCAGCAACGATTGTTGCGACAGTAATTGTTGTTGCAGTATTTGCAGTTATCCAACGCACTTGAGCCGTTGGTCCAGTTCCCGCAACAGACAAATGAATCATTTTTCCAATAAATTCATTAGGTGTCCAGTTTTTTGAAGAATCAACTATAACTGTTGTTGATTGTGAGTTTGCAGCTGCCATAGAAGAAGGAGAGGCTGTGGCAATATCAAATGTAGTCAAACCACTTACACCCAAAATTACTGCGGGGCCGTTGTATGTTCCACTATCACCCGAAATAGTTACTGTATCACCTGTTTTAAACCAATGGTTTATTGCAGTAGTAACAAGACAGGTGGGACCGACTGAAGTTATGTTTATAGTACAAGAAGTTCCAGTACCGCCAGTAGTAGCCTTTCCTGAACCAGTTGTAAAACCTGTTACTGTACCAGAAGCGACTAACTCTATAGAAAGAACAGCACCTGTTGTATCAATTGAAGTCACAATAACTTTTGCACCAGTACCTCCAACAGAACAAGTAAGAATATCACCAACTAGATATCCAGAACCGCCAGCTGTAGGAGCAGGAGCAACAGCAGTAACTCCAGCTGCAATTCTTGTACCTGATGTAACACCAACAGGCTTCCATCCGTTCATTTTTACCGCCATATTGCACGTGACTCCGTTATCAAAATCATTTCCTTGCATCCAGTAATCATTTTCAACTGAATAAGCATTGAGCATCGATCTTGCAGCAATCATAGAAAATATCTTGTCGTAATCTCCCCAAACTTGATACGTAGAAGTACCATCAAGTGATATATCCCATGGTCTCTCAACGGTAAAAACAGTTGCAGTGTTACAAATTATTCTTCTGCTTTGACCACAACCTGTTCCACCTGTAATTAAAATACGGTAGTTTGCATATCTATCAACAGTCATTGCTTGTCCTGTGTCAGTAAGAGTTCGTGCTCCACCCGAAGTTGCTGTAGAAGAAATAAATACACTTCCCGCCTTTGATAAATTTTCTATCGTACAATCTGTAGCAACCGCTGCAAGCAAAAAACCTTGGTTTACTGTTTTAACAGTCCAAGAATCTGCGATAACATCGTAATACTGCCATGTCCAAAAAGGTGCTGCAGCTGCAGCTGAAAACAAATATATACCACCGGTCAATGTTGTAAAAAATGATGTATAATCGGGAGTTGTTGTCCAGGTAGAAACTGTATAGCTATGCGACAAGATTTGATAGTGAGCCTGTGAACCAACGGTTACTACAGGAAGAGCATATGGAGCGACTGCGATAAAAGGTTGGTTATTCCAATGATCATGTGGCTGCAAGTTTACATCTGATATATATAAAGTTGTTGTATCGTTATAAAGAATTCTCTTGTATTGAGTTGCATCTGTTCCAAATGTAATACCCACCATATAACCCGACCATTGATTGTATTTCCATTTTTTTGTTGAATCAGCCAAAGTTGTAGTCGTAGTTGCCGTAATAACACCCATATCAGAAATTGTTTCTCCTGTATATGTAAGAGTTCTTTCTTGTCCAGCTCCTGTACCACTTACAATACGGATTGTTTTTCCATCAAGAGTGTTTCCACGAAGACCACCAATTACAACAGAAGTAGATGTAGCACTTATTACTCTTCCATGAGTACCTCGCTCTTTAATATATCTCATTGAAAGAACTGTTACTGGAGTTGTAACCGGAGTTGCAAGCTGTTGCCAAGAATCAGCATAAGTATCATATCTATAAAAAGAAGATGTCGTTAGGTAATATATATATCTGTCCGAACCATCATCTACCGTGCATGTAGCAGATAATAATGCTGTTGCTGTAGGAGCAAAACGACACCATTCCCATACTGGTAAATCTACTTGTTGTTTTAATGTATTTGTTACTGCCATATATTTTTATTATGAGAAGGTTAATCTATTTCTAATGCTACCCGAATACATGTTTCGTGCCGTATCGATAAACAGATATCTTCCATCGACACCTCCAAGCTGCGTAAGACTTGATACCGTTGTAACTGTAGTAACCGTACCAACGTTCGTAACAGCTGAAAGAGTTAGGTTGGCAGTTATGGCATCAATGGTAATTTTTTGTCTTTGTGCCGAGTCAACAACTGATAACGCGTCGACTTGTCTCAGTATTCTTCGTAATAAAATTAAACTATCTTCTGTTGCGGGGTTTATTTGTGTTCCAGATTTATCTTTCAGACCCGTAGTAGCTGCCGAAGCTCCTGAAACCAAAAGATTATTACTACCATCAAAATGAAGCTTATCAGTTTGAGTTCTTATATAATTAAGAGTATCTTCTGTCGCTGGATTAATAATTGCATTTGAAGCATTTTCCAATTGACTAGCAAAACCAGCAGCAGCATTAACATAAAGATTATTACTCCCATCAAAATTAAGTTTAGTCGTTTGATTTTTTATTAAAGTAAGAGTTCCTTCTGTTGCTGGATCAATACGAGTGTTCGAAAAGTTTTTTACACCAACAACACCTGTTGCAGGTGTACTTCCCATAATATATGCATTCGCTTTACTTGGAAGCATTTGTGAAGCAATGAGTCCAACAGCCCCAAGCCCTGCTAGTTTCAAAAATTTTCTTTTATCAGAATTTACTTCTTCACTATTTAAATTTGAATCACCAGAAAGAACACCGGAGACTTCCGGTGCGTAGTCATTTTTATTTGTATCAGTTTTTATTTTGTTTTTTGTAACAAAACAAAAAGAATATTTTGATGGTAAAAATTTCATAGTTCTGCTTAATGTATTTTAAGCCCACATCAAAGTCTACGCAACAAAATATGTTGATAACAATCAGTATATTTAACAAAAAAATTACCAATAAATATAAAACTTAACATTTTTAAAAACAAAAAAAACCACATGTATCACATTAATATAATTAAGATATTTTTATGCTATAAAACAACCACCTATTCACCATTCTGTTGCCTAAAATCAATTTTTGATATAGAATAGAATCCGTGAAAGTTTGGGCCCATAGCTCATCTGGTAGAGCGCCTCATTTGCAATGAGGAGGCAAGCGGTTCGAGTCCGCTTGGGTCCACCTTAGAAGAATTAGACGCCGAAATGGCGTCTTTTACTTTAGTTTTATACCTACTTGAAATACTCCTTATTTAAAAGTGATAAACAAAAATTCACAATCTGTACCGACGCGTATTGGTGGCCCCCAGCTTCCCACCCCGCTTGAGACAAGCACGTCCATTTTTCCATATTTTTTCAAACCATATCCGTGCCCTTTATAAATCAAATCCACCAGGTGGTTAAATGGCCACTGTTGCCCTTTGTGGGTATGTCCAGATATTTGAAGTGAAAATCCTGCGTTTTCTGCGATATCCAAATCTTTTGGTTCGTGCTTTAAAAGTATTGATGGTTTATTTTTATCAATTTTTAAACTATTCAAAACTTCAACAAAATTTTCTTTTTTCAAACAAGTCATATAATCAACTCCGGCAATTTGAACTCCATCAATTTCTATAATTTCATCTCTCAAAATTTTTATATTCAAAGATTTTACAACCTCAATAAAAGGTTTTGTATCACCAAACTCTTCATGGTTTCCTGCAATAAAAAAGATACCAAGTTTTGAAAAAAGACCAGAAAGAGGATTGCTGGCTTTTTTTAAATCTATCGCTTGAGTTCCATCAAATAAATCCCCTCCTATAAATACAATATCTGGCGACAATGAATTTGAAATTTTTGTAACTTTTTCTGAAAATCTTTTACCTCTTATAGACCCTAAATGTAAATCGCTCATCCAAACAGCAGTTCTTCCCCTCCAAACATCTGGAATATTAGGGATTTCAATATTTATTCTTTTTATGTAAATTTTTCTGTGATGAAAAAAACCGTAAATACTTAGAATTACCGCTGACACAAAAAGCGTAGATCCAAAAATTTGATTACTCAAACCAAAAGAACTTACAATATTATAAACACCTGATGCAAGAAAAAAATACACAAACACTCCTGTCCACACAGCAGTAATTGTATACAAAGCTCTAATTATAAAATTTGAAAAGTATTTTTCTACAAGGGTCATTAGTACAAAACCACCAGATAGTGCAGCAATCAATATTCCACAAAAAAACTTTTGGCCTGAATCATATATTCCAAAAATTAAAGTAAAATTTTTAAAAACCAAAACGTTCGCAAAGAAAAATAAGACTGAAATAATTGAAAGAATAGCCAAGAAAATGGCTCTCGGAAAAATAATTATTTCTTTGTTTTTCATAATTTTAATTATACCGGAAAAAATATTTTTAAACTCTTTCTCCTATTTGTTGACGCCACATTGCAGAATACAAACCTTTTTTATCGAGCAATTCCGCGTGATTTCCAGACTCTACAATTTTACCTTTTTCTAAAACATAAATAACATCTGCGTGCATAATAGTCGAAAGTCTATGCGCAATCAAAATTGTAATATGAGATGTTATTTGAGACACATCGCGAATTGTCTTACCAATTTCTTCTTCGGTCAATGAATCAAGAGCACTCGTTGCCTCGTCAAAAACTAGAATGTTTGGTTTGCGAAGAAGGGCTCTTGCAATTGAAACACGCTGGCGTTCACCACCAGAAAGCTTCACACCACCCTCGCCTATTATTGTATCCAAACCTTGTCCACTACGCTCAAGCAAATTTTGACACTGCGCTTTTGTAAGTGCATCCATACATTCCTCATCTGTTGCATTTGGATAAACGAAACGTAAATTTTCTCGAATCGATCCAGCAAAAAGTTGAGTATCCTGTGTTACAAAACCTATTTGCTTGCGAAGCTCTTCTTTAATAAGTGAGTCATGTGAAATATTATTATAAAAAATTTTTCCTGAGTTTGGTTCATATAATCCAACAAGCAATTTTACAAGAGAAGTTTTTCCAGATCCAGAAGGTCCAACAAAAGCAATCGTTTGACCTTTTAAAACTTTGTATGAAATTGAATCGAGAGCATTATCTTTTGCTATTTTATATTTAAAAGAAATATTTTCAAAAGAAAGGCTTTGCACAGACCCAATTTTTTGTGGATTAAGAGATACTGATTCAGATTCTGTGCTTAGCAATTTTTCAAAATTCGCGAGCGAGGCCTCAGCTTCACGATAATTTGAAATAACCGTACCCATATCTTGCAATGGACCAAACACAAAAAATGAATACATAAACAACGAGAAAAACTCCCCGAATGTTATTGTTTTTATAAATATTAAATACATCAAGAAAAACAATATTCCCATTCGTACAAAATTTATAACTGTTCCTTGAACAAAACTTAGACTTCTAAGGTATCTAAGTTTTTTCAATTCGAGCTTTAAAATTTTGCCTGTCGTGGTGTTCAAACGCGAAACCTCTTGGTCTGCAAGACCCAAACTCTTTACAAGCTCTATATTGCGAAGTGATTCAGTTGTCGAACCAGCAAGCGCTGTTGTTTCTGCAACAATAACTTTCTGAATTTTTTTTATTTTTTTGGATAACGCCAAACTAAGTCCTACGATTATTGGAACAGTAGAAAGAAAGGCAACGGCTATACCCCAATATATATGTATCGAATAAATCGCAACAAATAAAAATCCAATAAGCGATACAAAAAGAACATTAACAAAAGATGCGATAAATTTCTCTGTATCATCTCTAACCTTTTGTAATTTTCCGAGCGTCTCTCCGCTTCGTTCATCCTCAAATGAAGCGTAAGGCAAAGACAAAGAATGCGCAACACCATCTCTGTAAATATCTGCACCGACACGCTGGCTTACTCCGTTTAAAAAATAATCTTGAAAATTTTTCGCGGTACGAGAAATAAATGCGACGCCAACAATTGCAAGCAACAAAAGCCCAATTCCATGAATGAATTCGGCTTTTGTGTATAAGTCTGGTTTTGTCGCGTACTCGTCTATTACTCGACGAAAAATATATGGATCAAGCAAAGAAAAAATTTGATTGATTGAAGCTAGCACCAAAGTCAATGCGCATAGTTTCCAATATTTACGTACGTATCCGTAAAAAATCTTCATAATCTATAATTATTCTTTTGGAGCTGAATCAACACCGCGCCACAAGTTTGATGTATTAATATCGTGTTTACCACAAGATTTTATATACAAGAAAAATTGCATTTTATATGCTGACGCCCATTTTGAAACACCAACCAAATGCATAGCTCGTGTATCTTTATTTCCAAAAATATCAATTTCTTTTTCCAACTCTTCATCAGTGAGATCATTAATTTTTTTTGTAACACTTTCTATTTGTGACTGCATGATTGAATCAAAATTTGAAAGAGTAACAGCTTGGGCTTGTTTTGCAATCT
>CAYSZI010000033.1:0-9310 GCA_964435545.1 uncultured Candidatus Saccharibacteria bacterium
TTTTCTCATATACCAATTTTACTTGGTGTACTAATTCAAAGGTAACTTTTTCTAAATGAATTCAAAAGTAAACGCGGATACCGTAGTTGTTGTCATAGCGCACAACGAAGAACATTATTTGTACTACTGTCTAAAGGGTGTCATTCACCAAACGACAGCACCAGGAAAGGTTGTCGTTATTGTACACAATTCTGAAGATGAAAGTCTTGAAATTGCCAAGCGAGTAGCAAGGACAACGAAGATACCTTTAAAGGTTGTAGATTTTAAAGGAGAGCAGGGTGTAGAGTATGCTCGCCTTGAATCCTTGAAGCATATCGAAGATAGTTTTAGCACTGTCTTATGTTTAGATGGAGACTCCATCCCGGCGGAAAATTGGGTAGAGGTAATGTCTCAACATTTGAAATCTGAAAAGGTTTCATTGTTGGGTAGTTTTGTTAAATTTAAAGGTCCAGTAATATGCAGGATTTTAAATATAATAAACACATTTTATGTACCTAATACTGGAATAGATTCGATCCAATGGATCTGGGGTCCAAGCTTCGGTTTTCAGAGGAGAGACATTGGCCTTATAAGGGATTTTCTTGAAAAAGGAATTTCTTTAAAAAGTACTTTGGGTTTAAATTCTAGCATGGAAGATTACATCCGTGCGTGCTTATTTTTCAAAGAAAAATTGAGCACAATTTACTCAAACAAAGAATCACTCAAGGTTGTAAAAAATACATACGTGAAAACATATGTAAAAGAAAAAGACAATCTTGGTGTTTTAAAACGCACTAGGAAAAACTTAGATGATAAAAAGAAACTTGATTTGCATTTTTTTAATACAAAAATTTGATTAAATTAGGTTTATAAATAATAAAAATAATCGCCGGACAGTAATACTGCTTCGGTGATTTTTATTTATGTTATAATTTAGAAATGGAACCAAAAGAAAAGAAGGCGTTTAGTCTAGTTGCTAGGATAGGGAGCTTTAAGCACGCATTCCGCGGTGTATATATTTTTGTAAAAAATACCCACAATTCATGGGTGGAGATTTTTGCTTCGATTATTTTTATAATTCTTGGTTTTTATTTTTCAATTTCACACGAAGAATGGCTCTCTTTGATTATCTGTATTTTTGTACTTATCATGGCTGAAGCATTTAATACTGGAATGGAAGTGCATATGAACCTCACAAGCCCAAACGAGCATCCTTTTGCGCGTGATACAAAAGACATCGCAGCTGGAGCAGTTTTTATCGCAGTGGTAATGACTGTAATCATAGCTCTTATGATATTTATCCCAAAGATTATTACTTGCATTCATGTTATTCAATACAGGGTTTAAATAGCAATAAAAATCCAGTCAATCAGCAGAAAAACCCTTTTTTAAAGGGTTTTTCTGCTGATTGACTAGTTGCAATAAAGGTGCTACAATATATAGGAAAATTTAAAATTTCATAAAAAAATGAATTTATCCACAAAAAGAGGATTTAAGTACGCGCTCCTTATGAGTGCAAGGGTTGGCGCTATCGCAACCGCATGTATTATCGTTCGGTATTTTATCGGCGAACGTAACACAAAGGTTAAGTTTGACATGGACTATTTAATCTATGTTCAGCTTCCTTACTTTTGGCAGAGCTTGCTCGCCATCGTGTTGACAGCGTTTTTAGTTACATTCCTATGGTTTAAGGAATGGTCAAGAATGGAAGAATACTTTCCGGAATACATCGGGTATAAAAACAAAAGTCAGCTGCAGACTAAATTTATCATTTCATCGATATTAATGATGTTTGCTTTGGCAATTCCTGTAATTTTTGGAATCCGTGAAGCAGTCGGCTCGTTGTTTTTTGGGTTAAGCGGGAATACAGCATCTTATTTATTAATAGCAGTATCTTCTGCTGTTGGGTTATTTTCAGGAAGAGGTTTTGTAATTGTTTATATTTTGTTAGCGGTCGGTTTATTTTTGTTTATAACCGGACTACTGACTAATATAATAATCGCAGCTTTTTTGATTATTACTCCGGCGTTGTTCGGGTATTCAATCCAAAGGATATTTCATTTTTTATTTATGTGTAAACATAATTTTTAATTACGCTTAAATAATTATTTATTACAATGACTCAAGCTTGCTTGGGTCATTTTTTTGTATATATAGTCATGGTGGGGTATAAGGATTTGACAATTCCCGTGATTTTGCTAGTATGTCTTGGCTAGCTCTTCTCGAGCTATTTTAATTAAATTTATGACACGATCACTCAAAAAAGGACCATATGTTGACGAACGCCTTCTTAAAAAAATAGAAGGTAAAGACCCTATTAAAACAGGGATGATTAAAACATGGGCACGAGCAAGTCAAATCGCACCAGAAATGGTTGGATTTATGTTTGGTGTTCACAATGGAAATAAGCACCTCGAAGTTTTGGTTACAGAAGATATGGTTGGTCACAGACTAGGTGAATTTTCTCCTACACGAACATTCCGCAAGCACGGAGGTAAAATGCAAAAAGAATTAGAACAGAAACAAAAGGATTCTGAGATGGCTTCAGCACAAGCCGCAAAAGCATCAGTCGCAGACACAAAGAAAAAATAATTTTATTATATAAACCATGAAAGCTTATCTAAAAAACTACAAACAAGCTCCTCGTAAGGTTCGCCTAGTGGCAAATCTAATAAAAGGAAAGTCAGTTGTGAATGCACAACTCGAGCTTAAACACCTTGCAAAACGAGCATCTCTTCCAATGGAAAAGTTGCTTTCTTCTGCTATTGCAAATGCAAAGGTTGGAGGCTTTGATCCAGAAAATCTTATCGTTAAAACAGTTACAGTAAACAAAGGATTGGTTATGAAAAGAATGATGCCACGTGCTTTTGGACGTGGAGCACCGATTCATAAAAAGATGTGTCATGTTGAAATCATGCTTGCTGAATCAGTTGCAAAAGTAAAGAAAGAAAGAAAGATTAAAAGTAAAAAAGTAAAAGCAGAAAAATAATATGAGTAAAGTAGTACATCCATATGCGCATAGACTTGTCATTCTTCGGGATTGGAAATCTCGCTGGTTTGCAGCACCAAAGAAGTACAAAGATCTTCTTCGTGGAGATGTTTTGATTCGTGAGTATCTAGAAAAGCGAATGCGTGGTTTGTATGTTTCTTCTATCGAATTCGAAAGAAGTCCAAAATCTACTCGCATAATCATCCGCACATCTCGCCCAGGAATGGTCATTGGACGCTCAGGAGAGGGTTCTACAAAACTTAAACAAGATATCGTTAACTTTATGAAGAGACACAAGATTGTTGCTCCAGAAGAGCTAAAGCTTGATGTTGTTGAAATCCAAAACCCAGATGCTGATGCACGTATCGTCGCTTTTGGAGTTGCAGAAGGTCTCGAAAAACGTTTGCCTTTCCGTCGTGTAATGAAACAAACAGTTGAAAAAGTCATCGCAACTCGCGGTGTTGAAGGAATTCGTATCGTTATCGGAGGACGTCTCGGTGGTGCAGAAATCGCACGTATCGAAGAACAAAAGCGTGGTTCGATTCCACTCCAGACCTTCCGTGCCGATGTTGATTTTGCTCGCGAGCGCGCACACATGACTTATGGCGATATTGGAATTAAAGTATGGATTTATCGTGGCGAAGTTTTCGCTGATAAACAACAAGCAACGAAGTAATATATGTTATTCCCAAAGAAAGTAAAATATAGAAAGTGGCAAAGAGCTCGCAAGAATATGACCAAAGAGGTCAAGCCTGATACTCGTGGTACAACATTGGCTTATGGTTCATTTGGATTGAAAGCAATGGGTCCTGCCCGCGTTCGTTCAAACCAAATCGAAGCTGGACGTAAAGCAATGTCTCGCCAGCTAACAAAGACAGCAAAAGCTTGGATTCGTATTTTTCCAGACAGACCATATACAGCAAAAGCTGCTGAGGTGGGAATGGGAAAGGGTAAAGGAGACCCACAAGGTTTTGAATTCGAACTTAGACCAGGACGTATTATTTATGAAGTCGATGGAATGGATGAAGCTTCATCACGAGAAGCTCTTCGTAAGGCTGGAACAAAACTTCCAGTTAAAACAAAAATAGTTTCTCGCGTATAATTATATGAAAAAAGAACTAATGACAAAAGCAGAGCTTGAGAAGGAAGTTTCAACACTCCGCGAAAAAATACGCGTTATAAATTTTGCAGGAGCTGGTTCTCGTCCAAAAAATGTTAAAGAGTTGAATACATTTCGAAAAGAAATTGCTCGTTTCCTTACAATGAAGACAGAGCTCGCATCAAGCAAGAAGTAAAATATGCCTACAAAAAAAACAACAACAAAAAAGACAAAAGAAGTTAAAGCAGTAGAAACTAAACCATCAAATGGAACTGTACTTTCTGGAGTAGTCACAAGCACAAAAATGCAAAAGACTATCGTTGTCAAAGTTACAAATTTTGTAAAACACCCAAAATATCAAAAATACCAAACACTTACAAAAAAGTACAAGGTACATGATGAAAACGGAGTTGCAAAACTTGGTGATAATGTGAAGATCGTCGAAACTCGCCCAATTTCAAAAGATAAACATTTCAAATTGGTTGAGACAAAATAAAAGTTCAAAACTAATTTATTAAATTATATGATTCAGCCACAAACAATAGTAAAAATCGCAGACAACGCCGGAGGAAAAATCGGAAGAGTCTTTAAAGTTCTTGGATCATCCAAACGCCGTTATGCTTGCATTGGAGATGTTGTTGTGATTTCCGTTCAAATTGCAGAACCTCGCAAAGGAGTAAAGAAGAAAGGGGTTCACCATGCAGTTGTTGTTCGCCAGCGTGAAGCTATGCGCCGTAAGGATGGCTCATACATCCGTTTTGACGACAATGCGGTTGTTCTCATAGGTTCTGGTAAACAACGTTTTGAACCAATTGCAGGACGCGTATTCGGACCAATTCCACGCGAACTTGGTGAAAGAGGTTATCAAAAAATTATTTCTCTTGCTCCTGAAGTAATTTAATTTTTAAATATATGAATATAAAAAAAGGAGACAATGTAATAATCCGCATAGGAAAAGATAAAGGAAAGAAAGGAAAAGTTCTTATGGTTTTTCCAAAGGCTGATAAAGTTTTGGTTGAAGGTTTAAATATGAAAAAGCGTCATATGCGCGCTCGTAAAAATGGCGAGAAAGGACAAATGATTGATACAGCACATCCAATCTCTCGTTCATCTGTTGCTTTAATTGATCCAAAATCTGGAACAGCAACTCGTATTGGCTCAAAAGAAATAAATGGCAAAAAGGTTCGTATTGCCAAAAAGAGCGGACAAGAAATTTAATATATTAATTAAAAGGTACTCGGTGAAAGGGAATATGTTTCCATACTCGACCGAAATCCTTAAATATTTATGACAGTAAAAGAAAAATCACAAAAATCATACGAGGTCTTAAAAGACAAATTTGGCTACAAAAATGTTATGGCAGCACCACGACTTATGAAAGTTGTTGTTGCTTCAGGAACAGGTAGTGGAATGAAAAAAGACAACAAGCGTAATGACTTGGTTGCAGATCGTATGGCAAAAATCACAGGACAAAAGCCATCTCCACGCGGTGCAAAACAATCAATCGCTACTTTCAAAATTCGCCAAGGCGATCCAGTAGGAATCACAGTTACTCTTCGTGGTCCACGTATGTACGCTTTCTTGGAAAAGTTTTTCAATATTGCAATTCCTCGTACAAAAGACTTTCGTGGATACAATGCAAAGTCAGTTGATGACATCGGAAACCTTACTCTTGGAATCAAAGAACACACGATCTTCCCAGAAACAGCCGACGAAGATATCAAAGATGTGTTTGGTCTTGCAGTAACAATCGTTTCATCTGCAAAAACAAAGAAAGAAGGAACTGCGTTCTTCGAACTCATCGGAGTTCCATTTAAGAAATAAAAATAAGTGCATAAAAAATTCCCGCTTTAAAGCGGGAATTTTTTATGCTATTGTAGCTGTATGCAAAAGCGAAATATTATTACAATCTGTGGAGTATTGGGAAGTGGTAAATCAACTGCGGCAAAGCTCGTCTCTGCTGCTTTAGGATACCCTCATTTTTCAGCAGGGGATTTTATGCGAGAGATGGCAACAGAGCGTGGTATTTCTTTGGCAGAACTTGGTCCGCTTGCAGAGAGTGATTCAAAAATTGATAAGGAAATTGATTCTCGTCAAAAAGATTATATGGACACTCATGAAAATTTCGTCATCGATTCACGCCTTGGGTGGTTTCTTGCACCGAATTCATTTAAAGTTTTTTTGTCTCTCGATGAGCAAACATCAGCTGAGAGGGTTTTTGCTGATTTAAATTCAAAAAATACTGCACGATTTGGGGAGACATCTACAAATGTTTTATCGATTGATGAACTAAAAAAGAAACAAGCTGATAGACTTAGAAGTGAAAATGCTCGGTATAAAGAATATTATGAAATTGAAAATATGTTTGACCCAGAACATTTTGATTTGATTATTGATACAAAAATAAACAATCAAGATGCTGTCGAGAAACTTATTTTAGAAGGTTATAAAAAATGGCAGAAGGAGAATTAAAAAATAAATATATTATTTGGAAAAATCTTGGAGAGACACCGCTTGAGGCTTTAAATAGACTTGCGGTTGAATTATTAATTCCAAAAGAAGTGTCGCTTACTTATGCTGGGCGACTTGATCCTGCTGCGGAGGGTTTTTTGATAATCCTTACTGGTGATGAATGCAAGAAAAAAGAAGATTATACAAAATTGTCAAAAACATATATGGCAGAATTTTTGATTAGTGTTTCGACGGATAGTTTTGATTTGCTTGGGATTCCATCGCTAGGGAGTGAAGGTAAAAATATTCTTAAAAAAACAGGAGAATATTTTGATGGCCATATTGGTAAATTTATTCAAGAATACCCAAAATATTCTTCTCCAGTATTGGATGGTTCAAAACTTACTGAACACGAGGTTGAATTAATTTCATATGAAGATTTGTCGATTGAAGAAATTTTGAGTGAGGATGTTTTGGTGCGAGTGGGGGAAATAACGGCGAGTGTGACGGGCGATTTCCGCCAGGCGGAAATCGCCCAAGCCTGGGCCGATCTAAATCTCCCAGAAAAAATGCAATTAATTACAGTAGAATTAAAAGTCGGCAGTGGATTTTATGTTCGTCAATTTGCACAAGATTTAGGAAAAGTTCTTGGTACTGGCGCCTGTTTATATTCGCTCATTCGTACAAAAATCGGCGAGTATGAAAAAAGAGAATATTAAAAGCGGTTCTTTCTTTCAGAAAGAACCGCTTTTAATTAAGTAAACAAATCGTGATCTGAGACGCCGTAACCCCTCATTATTTTGTAAGCCTTGTAAAGTTCTGGTTGTAAATCTTTGTAATCACCCCTTTGTGTTATGCCTTTAGATCTTACTTTTTGGATTTGTTCTGAGAGTGATTTATATAATTCCGGATGTTCTTCTTTCAATTTTTTTGCATGGGGTGCGTTTGTATAAATTTGTATAAGGATGCCCTCAGGTTTCATAAAAAATGCTATGAAATTATTATATTTTACACCCACATCTTCTTCTTTTACGAATTCATCAAAGCTTAATAAAACAGGTTCATTTTTGTGGTTTTCAAATTTTATATTATCCATAAAATATATTATATCAGACGATATTCTAAATACTATTTGACATCTATCTTAAATCTGCTAGTATAGACCACGAGGCAGTTTTATAGCTTGAAGCGTCCGTTTTTCTCCTTTAGTTTCCTAGCAATAGGGGAATAAAGAAAAAAAACGTGATACGCGATAGCGGGCCTCTTATTTTAATCTATGGCAAAGACATCAACAAAATATCGCGCAACGCGCACCCCAAAATTTAGCACTCGAGCAAAGAATCGTTGTTTTAAGTGTGGTCGTGGACGCGGTTTTATGAGAGACTTCGGCCTATGCCGTATCTGTTTCCGTGAACTCGCAAACGAAGGTATGATCCCAGGAGTTCGCAAATCTAGTTGGTAATCTAATAAACAAAAATATATGTACCCAGTCTCAAACATGTTAAACGGAATAAAGAATGCTAATCGCGCAGGACGCGAGAGTGTTGTTGTTCCTCAATCAAAACTTTGTCTCGCAATCGCAGATAAGCTTTCAAAAATCGGATACGTTGGAGCTGTTTCTCAAAAAACACGCAAAGGACGTCCAGTATTGGAAGTTACTTTGATTACAACTCCAGAAGGAGAGCCAAAGATAAATGAAATCGTTTGTTTCTCAAAACCATCACGCCGTTTGTATTCAAGTATGCAAGAAATAAAGCCTTTCAAAAATGGCCGTGGTTCATTTGTTTACTCAACACCAAAAGGAATTTTGACAGACAAAGAGGCTCGTAAAGAAAACGTCGGAGGAGAAATTTTGTTTAGTATTTGGTAATAATTTTTTAAATATATGTCACGAATCGCAAAACAACCAATTCCAATCCCAGAGAAAACAAAAATAACTTTTGTTGACGGTCTTTTCAGTGTTACTGGTCCAAAGGGAACACTAGCTCGTGCTTTTAGAAACGAAGTCGTTGTTCTTCTTGAAGAAAACGCAGTTGTTTTGAAACCACGAAATGATTCAGAAATTTTCTCTCGCGCACTTTGGGGAACTTATGCTTCACATGTTAAAAACATGATTGCTGGCGTAAACACAGGATATGTAAAGAAACTTATTCTAGAAGGGGTTGGATACAAAAGTGATGTAAAAGGAACAAACCTAAACCTTGCTCTTGGATTTTCTCACCCAGTTGTTGTTGAAATTCCAGCAGGTCTTACTGTTACTGCAGAGAAAAACGTAATCACAATTTCAGGTATCGATAAAGAATTGGTTGGTCAATTTGCTTCAAAAATCCGCGCAATGAAAAAGCCAGAACCATATAAAGGAAAAGGTTTCCATTATGAAGGAGAAGTTATTAGACGTAAGCAAGGAAAGAAGGCCGCATAATTCTAATTTTTAAATTATATGAAAACAAAGAATATAAAAACAGAAAAAAGAATGAGACTCAAAAAGAAAATTCGCATGCGAATTTCTGGAGATTCTGTTCGTCCACGTCTTGCAGTCTTCCGTTCAAACAAATTCATTTATGCTCAAGCAATTGATGATTCAAAGAATGTAACTATCGCTTCAGCTTCTGATGCTGTAATGGAAAAAGGTACAAAAGTTGCTGGTGCAGAATATGCAGGAAAAACAATCGCAAAACTTTTGAAAGACAAAGGAATAAATTCAGTTGTCTTTGATCGTGGAGGATTTAAATATGCAGGTCGCGTAAAAATTCTTGCTTTACGCGACCTGCATATTTAAATCCTCCACGATC
>CAYSZI010000034.1:0-8937 GCA_964435545.1 uncultured Candidatus Saccharibacteria bacterium
TTCTGGAGCAAGTACAACATAAGTAACACCAAAAAGCGTATCTGCTCGCGTTGTAAAAACTTTTATTTTTTCTTCAGAATTTTTTATTTTAAAATCGATCTCACTTCCTTCACTTTTTCCAATCCAGTTTTTTTGAACTTCTTTAATATTCTCTGGCCAATCGATTCCGTCTAAGTCAGAAATTAATCTTTCTCCATACGCAGTAATTCTCATAAACCACTGTCGCATCGATTTTTTTTCTACAGGATATCCTCCACGTTCTGAAACCGGGCCGTCTGGACTATCAACAATTTCATCATTAGCCAAAACAGTGCCGAGATGTGGACACCAATTCACTTCTGAATTTCCCTCGTAAGCCAAACGGTAATGCATCAAAATACTTTGTTTTAAAACATCATCCATTAAATTCCATTCTTTTGCAGAAAAAATACTTTCATAATTTGTAAAAGCATTTACATCTCCATTTCCTTTTTTCTCAAAAATTTTTACAAGCTCAGAAATTGGTCTAGCTTTATTTTTTGTTTTATCAAAATAAGAATTATAAATTTTTAAAAACATCCATTGTGTCCATTTGTAAAATTCTGTATCAGTAGTATCTACCTTTCGTGACCAATCATAAGCGAGACCAATTATGTCTAGTTGTTTTTTAAATGTTTTAGCATTTATTTCTACTGCCTTTTTTGGGTGAACTTTATTTGCGATAGCATACTGTTCTGCTGGCAAACCAAAAGCATCATATCCCATTGGATGTAAAACATTAAAGCCCTCCATTCTTTTTTGGCGAGCAATAACGTCACTGCCAATATACCCACGAGGATGTCCCACATGAAGCCCAGCCCCAGATGGATATGGAAACATGTCGAGAACATAAAAAGGTTTTTTTCCTTTTGCTTTTACAGAAGAAAGTGTTTGATAAACTTTTTTATCTTCCCAAATTTTGTTCCAATTTTTTTCAATTTTATTATGATCGTACTCTTTCATAAGAATTTTCAAAATTATTTTCCAAATTTTTTAATTGCCACCCAAATCAAAAGTCCAAGAGCCAGTGCTAAAATCAAAACTCTAAACAAATCATTTGCGTCACTCCAGTATCTCATCGATGCAATAATCAAACACAAAACTCCACCCCAAGAAAAAGCGAGCGCAAGAATTTCGTTTTTTAATACAGCACTCAAAACAAGAACTATCGCACTCAAAACAACAAGTATTATAAATACATTTCGATTGTATTCTTTTTGAGCCTTGTCAAAATTGTTCTGGTTTGTCCAATTTTGATCACACGAACCAGTAATAACAACTGGCTTTGTACCAGCTACAGCATCAATTGCCATACCTTGATAACGAGCATCCGCCTCAGTCCATTGTCCACCAATTTTTATACAGTCATCTTTGTTTGAAATATTTTGAACGATTTGTGTTGGTTTTACAAAATCATTATATTGTGGCGCCTTATAAACCAAAGAAATTGCGTAATTAAAAAACAGATTAAGCACAATTACAATTGCAAAAATTATTGCCCATTTTGCAACTCCTCCCTTCTTTTTTGGTTCGTTTATTGATGTTTCCATATAATTTTAATTGATTAGTAATATATGTTCATAGTATAATACATTAGTAACATATTCAACACTATGAACACACACGGAAATTTACATCACGAAGACGAAGAAATGGAAACTGGCTCTCTAAACCCAGAAAGTTTAGATTATATTGAGTATTCACTACGTGAACTAGGAAAACATATTAGCGATTTAAATCGAGAAGAAGAAATAATTTAATCTCTCAAGATTTTAATTCCTTTCTCTGTCAAAAAAACAATTTTTGATGGTTTTGAATCAAGCAAACCTCCTGACACATAAAAATCCATATCAGAACCAAAATAATCTTTGGCTTCTGCAATGGTGTGTGATGGAATCATATTTTGAGGATTTGCAGATGGCGCCACAATCGGCCCAACCATTTTTACAAAATCAATTATTTTTTTCTTCTTTGGCAAACGAAATGCTAAAGAATTTTTTCCTCTGTGCAAATATTCAAATTTTTTCAGTTTGCATGGCAGAATTACAGATGTTGCCCCAGGCCAGACATCACTCAAATATTCTTTTTGTTTTTTATTTATTTTTATACCAAACTTTTTTAAATCATTTAAAGAAGAAATAAGTATAATAAACGGTTTTTGTTTACTTCGTCCTTTTGCTTGATAAATTCTTTCTACGGCTTGTTTTGAAAAAGCACTACCAATAACGCCATACAATGTATCTGTTGGAAAAACACCAATCCCTCCGCTTTTTATAATCTTATCTACGCTCTTTTTTGTCTTATCTAAAGTCATGTTTTTATACTAGCATAAAAATTGCCAAATATTCGAGTTAAAAATTTTGTAATCTTAAATCTAGTTTTAATAAAATATCTAAATCTTCTTTTGAAATTTTCTCATTACGCTTTAATTCCTCTATTGAAAAAAATCCCCCTCCTTGGCTTTCAAGAATTTTTATTTTGCTCTCAAAGTACAGATCAACTTCTGTAAAATAAATATGTTTTTCGTTTGGCATTGAATCATAAAAAACACCAAGAAATTCGTAATTATTTGGCACCCAATCAAGTTCTTCTTTTAATTCACGCAACATTGTCTGTTCTGCATTTTCACCATCCTCAATCCCTCCACCCCAGAAACTCCAAGTATCTGGGAATTGTTTTGCATTTTTTGAGCGAAGAGATAAGTAAAATTCTAAATTATTATTTACAAAACGATACGGAACAAGGTTCGCTTTATGTTTTATTATTTTCATAAATTTAATCAGATTCAAAATCTTGCTAGATTTTGAACTCTACGACATCCCCGTCCTTTACAATATATTCTTTTCCTTCTGTACGAACTTTTCCTTTCAAGCGAGCTTCTCCATAGGAACCAGCGTTTAAAAGTTCTTGCCAATTTATTATTTCTGCACGGATAAATTTTTCTTTAAAATCAGTATGGATCGCCATTCCTGCAACAGGCGCAGTACTTCCTTTTTTGATTGTCCAAGCTCTGGTTTCTTCAACACCAGTTGTAAAATATGTTTCAAGTCCAAGCAATTTATATGCCTCAACAATAAGTTTATTTATTCCATTGTCGCCTCCCCCCATTTCAGCACGAAACATTTCTTTCTCCTCTCCTTCAAAATCTTTTAATTCATCTTCGATTTTTGCATCAAGTACTACATACCCAGATCCAGTTGAAATAATATAATCAGTCAATTCTTTAAAAAGTTCTGGGTGTGATTCGTCCAAATTTTTTGAACCTGCACGTTTATTTAGACCGTACAAAATTGGTTTAAATGTTAACAAATTTAATTGTTGGACTTTTGGAATTTCATTTTCTTCAAATACAATGGTGTTTACCATTTTTTCTGCTTCGAGCGCATCGATAATTTTTTTGAGAGCTCCTTCTTCAATCACCGCTTCCTTTTCTCCTCGCTTTGCTTCTCGCGAAACGTTATTCATTCTTTTTGTTACAGTTTCAAGATCAGCCAACAAAAGTTCCATGTTAATTACTTTGATATCACGAAGTGGATCAATGTCTCCGTAGACATGCAAAATTTCATTTCCGTTTCCTCCTTTAATTGGAAAAATTCTAACCATTTCAAAAATCGCATCAGTCTCACGAATATTTGCCAAAAATTTATTTCCCAAACCTTCGCCTTTTGACGCACCAGCAACAAGTCCTGCGATATCTACGAATTCAATCGCAGCTGGAATAGTTTTTTTTGTTTTTGAAAATTCTGCAAGTTTATGCAAGCGCTCATCCGGCACACCAACAATCCCAATAGACGGATCGATTGTACAAAATGGATAATTTTCTGCCGGAACACCTTTTTTTGTAAGCGCGTTAAAAAGGGTCGATTTTCCGACGTTTGGTAAACCTACGATTGCTATAGATAATGACATACAGGAATACTAGCAAAAATATTCATATTTTCAAACAGCAAATTGATTTACTTCAATAACGAAAAAAGATTTTTGGGGTCCTTTATATTTGGAATAATATTTAATTCTTGTCCTAGATTGTATTTCTCGAGCAATTTGTAGGTCAATTTCAAGATAGAATAATCCTCCAAGCCGATACCCACGGAATCATAAAGTGTAATTTCATTGTCATTTTCTCTTCCTTTTTTTTCTTGGTTTACCAATTCGTGCAATTCGGCAAAAACTTTTTTCTTTCCTTCTTCTTTTTTATACCTTTGAATCTCTCCTTCTATTATCGACTGCTCGAAATATTCAACAACAATTTTTGCGCGAGATAATATTGAAAATTCTAATTCAGTTTTTCCTGGACAATCGCCACCGATTCCATTTATATGAACTCCATCTTTTATCCATTCATTTTTTAATACGTCGACATGATCTTTACATGCAGTGCATGTCGTTACTATATCTGCACCCAATACTGCATTTTGCGCACTCTCACAACGAACCATCTTAAAAGAATTATTCTTAAAATTTGATTCAAATTTATCCATCGCAAAAGAATCGATATCAAAATATCTAACTTCTGTGATTTCTCGAACAAGCGAAATCGCGCGAACCAAAAATTCGCTTTGAGCTCCAGTACCGACAATTGCTAAAATGTGGCTATTTTTTCTCGACATTAGATCTGTGGCGAGTGCCGTCGTTGCACTTGTGCGCAATGCAGTAAGCAACGTCATTTCAGAAAACATAAGTGGATAACCTGTATCAATTTGCGAAAGCTGACCCGTTGCAACAACGGTCATCAAACCTTTTTGTGGATTTTTTGGATGGCAATTTACATATTTGAATGTGTAATATTTATCGTCGCAAATTGGCATGAGTTCCAAAACACCATCTGGCACATGCATTGCTGGGCGAGGAATTTTGTTGAATTCATTCCAGCGACCAAAATCACTTTTTAATTCGTTTATTAAATCTTTTAAATAATTTTCAAATCCGTGCTTTTTTAATAGTTCAATCAAAACTTCAATCGATAATATTTTCATAATTTTTTACTTAAACGTTAAGCTAGTTTGGGCAATAAAAAAATAAAACCCCTTCACTGGGGTCGCTTAACGTATATAGTAAAATAATACCCCAGTTGCTAAATAGGTATTATTGCGGGCAAAACACGAGTAAATATTGAAACGACTTTATTCATTACAAATTTAGTATATAACAATTTAAAAAACAATCAAGCTTCTGCTTGATTGTTTTTTAAATTCTAAATATTAATTCAACGTTATACTATTTATAATTACTGGATCTACTGGTCTATCTTTTTGATCAGTTTTCACTTTTGAAATTTCAGCTACAATATCCATTCCTTTTACAACTTTTCCAAAAACAACATGCTTTGTATCTAGAAAATTATTTGCCGCAACGTTTATGAAAAACTGGCTTCCGTTTGTATTTGGCCCAGAATTTGCCATTGCAATAGTTCCGATATTATTTTTGTTGTTTGGTGTGAGCTCGTCAGCAAATGAATATCCAGGTCCTCCAGTTCCCCATAATGCCATTTTTGAATCGTCTTTTGTTAAAGGATCACCTCCTTGAATCATAAAGTCTTTAATAATTCTATGAAATTTAACTCCGTCATAAAAACCTGATCCTGCAAGTTTAACGAAATTTGCTACAGTGTTTGGTGTATCTTTTGGAGAAAATTCGATTGTTATGTCTCCTTTATTTGTGTGCATTGTTGCACTTACATATTTTTTGTTCATATCTAATGTACTCGTTTTATTAGTTGTTGTTGCTGGTAAAATATCTTCTGAAGTTGTTGCTGTATTTTTTGTTTCGTCTGTGGTGTTTAATTCAAGAGATGAACTCGAAGCGACTTCGCTTGGAGACACGATCTCAGAACTTTTTGTAAAAAACCAAATTGCCCCAATAACTGCGAGTGTAACTATAATAACAATTGAAATAAAAACTTTTGACATATGATTTTATAAAATAATTATAATTTATTTTGCACTTAACCCTCCCATCAATTCCATAAGAGGCAAAAGATCGTCTCTGTGTTTCGAAATCTTGTCTTTATATTTAGTCATAACCGACATCATCGCATATTGTTCTGGAACACCGGATTTTTTCTTTTCTTCTACTTCTTTTTGAATATTTTCAAAAAGTTCTTTTAATTCCTTGTTCTCCTCTAGCTTTTTAAGCTTTTCTACCAATTCGGGATTAGCAGAAAGCTTGTCTGAAATCGCTTCTGCCTGATCCTTTGAAACACCCTTTGCCTGTAAGGCTTTTTTAATTAAAAATGATTTTATAGACATAGAACGATATTAACATAATTGGCAAGTTAGAGCAAAACCAAAAAACATACTTTCGAAAGCACTCTCGGACGCCGTCTACAGGTGCGTACCATTAACGGGTACGCCGACGGGCGGAGAGTGAGGCAAAATTTCAGCAGAAATTTATGCCGGTGCTTTTGAAAGTATGTTTTTTGTTTTTGCTTCTATTTGATTTTTTTTAAAATTTTTAGAATGTTTTTAAAATCTTTTTGTAATGTCTCTCTCATGCCTCCATTATATAGAGCAGCAGCAGGATGATACAACGGAAGAAAATATTCAGTTTTAATACCTTCGATTTTTTTATTAATTAATTTTCCGTGAACCTCGGATATTTTTAATTCTGGAAAAAAATTATTCATTGAATGTCTTCCGAGAAAAACAATCAGTTTAGGTTTGATTAAATTTAATTCTTCATAAAGCCAAGGCTTACAAGATTCTTTTTCCGAAGGTTTTGGGTCACGATTATTTGGAGGGCGATATTTCACAATATTTGTTATGTAAACGTCTTCTCTTTTAAATTTAATTTCTTTTAGCATCTCCGAAAGAAATTTTCCCGAAGCACCAACAAAAGGAACACCATCTCTGTCTTCTGATTTTCCTGGAGCCTCTCCTATAAAAACAATTTTTGAATTTGCATCTCCATTTCCAAAAACGGCCCGTGTTGCAGTTTTCTTCAACTCGCAATCGCATTTTTTCTGCCATTTTTCATTAAGCGTTTTAAGCTCTATTTCCCTCTTCATTGGCGCAGTATACACCAGCAAAAAAATGTTTCAAAATTAATCATCAATAATCTTTATTCCATCAGAATATTCTTTTGCGGAAGTATTTTCTATATCAAAATAATTTAAACCATCATCAAATTTATTATGTAACGACCTCACCATAAAAACCGAAACAATAATCAACCCGATAATTCCTATTGAAAGTGGAATTATCGGGTATTTTGAATCATTATTATTTTGCGCCTCAGTTTTTGCAAAATTATCATTTGTAGACAACAATGCTTCTGCACTCAATCCATCATCTACGCCACTTATGTTATTTTTTTGTTGTAAATCTTTTTCCGACAAAGTTGTTGCAAAATTTTTAGTACTTTCGGTTTTTTTAACAGACTTTGCAGTTGTATTATTTTTCTTAACATCTGAAACCGGCTTGTCTTTTGATATATTATTAATATTTTCTATAGTCGACTTGCTAATTGTTGGCAAAATATCGTTATCACCATCTCCATCGTAAACAGAAACTGCCGTGCCTGAAGGAATCGACAATTCTATCTCTTTTAAATTTTGAAAAGAAAAGCCTGTAATACTTTTTGCTAATTCTATTTTTTTGCCCGGCAAAATCACTGTTCCAGATGGAATTATAAAATATATTTCTGGTTGAAGAATCGAGCGCAAAACCCAATCAGACATATCTATTTCACGAGACCCTGGGTTTGAAATTTCTATAGAGCCATCAATATTTACCTTCGAAATTTCTACAGGCGCCGGAAAAACCTCGATAATTTTTCTCGAATACAAATTCCCTGTCTTGCTCTTTGAGTAAGAATTTTTTAAGTATTCAAAATTTACGACATATGTTCCTGGATACAAAAATGTATGCTCAAATTCGTTTGGGAATGAATCATATCGCTCAGACCCATCACCAAATGTAAAATGCAAAGATTTGCTTGTATACAATGTTACATTTACTCCAAAAAGTGAAGGAGTAATAAATATTGGAACACCAGCAATTGCAGTCTTTGGAACTAAAATATTCGCTTGTGGCGAATTTATTGAGACACTTTGATTACTCACATCCGTAGAACTTGCGGAATTATTTACACTATTAGTACTTGTATTAGTAGAATTTTGTGAATTATTTTGATTGATATCACTAGCAGATGAATCTAACGTCGCATACCCTGGAGTTGATTGAGCAGAAACCCAAATACCTGAAGAATTTTTTTGGAGACTATTTCCATCATTAAAAGCACCTTGAGTTTTTGAATAATCAACCGAATCGAGAACATTACCACCACCATCAATAATTTTTGCTGTTCCGTTTGTGTCGGGTAAATCAATCGAGGTGCCTATAACTGTTCCAGAAAAACCAGGATGATCAGAAATAAAAGTCGGAACGTCATCCGCTAAAATTGCGTAACCGTCGGCAGAAATTGTCATCGAACCATAAGTTGTGCTTGCCGATAAATAGTGATTGCTCCCATCATTAAATCGCCAACTTCCATTTCCGCTTCCGCCAACCAAAGTTATAGATTCAGTAGTGTTTTCATTGTGTATTTCCACCCATTCATGTTTTGTATCTGTGCCTTGAGGATCGTACATTATTTCTGTAAAAATAATAGCGGCACGTGCGAAAGCTGTAGGTATAAAAAGAAACAAAAATCCAACTAGAATTATTTTTTTCATATGATTCAAAAAAAATCACACGAACACTAAATAAAATTAATAATTTTTATTCAAGCACGTTTCTTAAAACATCTTCTGGAACTTCCCTAACTACCTTTTGTGATGAATTTGATGAACCTGCATTTGTGTTGCTGCTTGCTTGAGTATCTGTTTTTGAAGAATCTTTTTCATTTTTTTCTTCGTTTTTTTCACTAATTATTTTTTCGTCTTTTTTTTCCTGTGCAACAACTGTATTTTTTGTATTT
>CAYSZI010000035.1:0-8933 GCA_964435545.1 uncultured Candidatus Saccharibacteria bacterium
GATTTATTCAAGTAATTACTTAAGTTTAGTTTATAATACATAAAACTTAATTAGTTTAACATTTTAAAATGATTCTGTCAATAGATATATTTACTAATTTTGTTTGCGTGTCATAATGAAAAAAGCCTTATTTATAAGGCTTTTTTCATTATTTGTTTTTACCTAAAATCCATTTTTGTGCGGGTAGCGAGAATCGAACTCGCGTCTCATGCTTGGGAAGCACGCATTCTACCACTGAACCATACCCGCAATATGCCTATTTAAACAAATTTTTTAAATAAGTCCAAAAACTTTTCTTTTGAGGAGCTTGAACTTGCTCGATCTTTGAATCTCCAGAACTCACCTCTTCGGTTATAACCACAACTTTTTCGCCCGAAGCAACTACAGGATATTGCTCTTTCAATGCCTCGGCTTGCCCTTCTGGTGTTTTTAATAATTCAATTTTTTTTGTAAGTTGTGCCTCCTTTATTTTTAAATCTTCGATTTCGCTTTCTGCAACCTTTCTAGAATTTGATGCATCGATACTTTTACCTACTATTGAATAGAGCCCAAAACCAACAAAAGCGATAATAAAAAAAATCACCACAATTGTGCCTTTTGAAAAAAAAATCTGTTTAAAAATATTAGCTTTTTTGAAGTACATAAAAGTTGATAATTTTGCGTTTTAAGTATAAACTTACGCTAGTTGCATTATATTACCATTATCCAATAGTTAGCAACTAACATTCAATTTTATGTCGATGTTTTCAAACAAATACAAAAAGAAAGTTAAAGTTTTTTGGTCAGTATTGTCTATTATTATAGTAATAATGATGATCGCCCTCTATATGCCAGTTTTATTCCAAAAATAATACAGGCAAAAAGCGGCTCGTTTCGGTAGAAACGAGCCGCTTTTTTATTTATTCCCCTCTTTGCATCATTTTCAAAAATACATCATGTGGGATATTTACTTTACTTGATTCACGCATTTTCTTTTTTCCTCGTTTTTGCTTCTCCAAAAGCTTCTTTTTACGAGACACATCTCCTCCACCCACAACCTTACTTCCATGCATCAAAACATCTTTTCTAAATGCCTTGATTGTTTTTGAAGAAAGAATTTTTCCAAGAGCGACACCTTGAACTTTCATTTCAAATTGTTGACGAGGAAGAATATTTTGAAGTTTTTCTGTTGCCTCGTCGGCTTCTTCTTGAGCACGACGTCGCGCGATCACGCGAGTAAACGCTGGAACAACTTCATCTGCCAAAACTATATCCATACGTGTTACTGAAGCTGGACGAAAACCTGCGAGCGAATACGTAATAGAAGCATATCCCGATGTCACACTTTTCAACTCATCAAAAAAACCACGCATCATTTCACGAAGTGGCATAACAATTGTAATCGCAGAACGTCCTTCTCCAAATGTTTCAGTCTCACCCACTTCTGCCTCATGAGAATAAAGCATCGTCATCAACACGCCCAAATAATGCGACGGTGTAATTATTCGAACATTTGCCCATGGTTCTTCTACGGCAATTATTTCTCCATCATTTGGAAAAAGATGTGGAGAATATATTGTTTCTTTTACATTATTTCTTTTTGTAACAACGTACGTAATTGATGGAGTTGTAACAATAAGTTCGAGATTAAATTCACGACGCAAACGCTCGGTAATAATTTCCAAATGAAGCATCCCCAAAAACCCTGCACGATACCCACGCCCAAGCGCACCAGAAGATTCTTCTTCAAAAGTAAAAGCTGAATCAGAAAGTTTTAGACGACCAAGCGCCATTTTTAAAGTTGGAAAATCATCCTGGCTCTCTGGGTATATTGAGGCCCAAACAACCGGACGAGGATTATCATAACCTTCCAAATGCGAGAGCGGATTTTTTTCTGTTGTAATTGTATCTCCCACCGAAGCAATACCGGGCTGCTTTACACCAGTTACAATATACCCAATTTCTCCTTCGCCTATACTTTCGCGAGCCTCTTCACTTGGAGTAAATACTCCGACTTCGAGTGCAATAAATTTTTTGTCAGCAATAGAAAAAAGCAATCGATCATGACGTTTTACACTTCCATTAAAAATTCGAACATAAACAATAACACCTTTGTGGTCATCATATTTAAAATCAAAAACAAGTGCGCGTAATCCTTTTTCTGGATCAGCCTTTGGGCAAGGGATTCTTTCAACAACAGCTTTTAACAAATCTGGAACACCTTCACCTGTGCGACCCGAAACGGCCAACACTGTACTTGGGTCAATTCCCAAAAGTTTTCCGATTTCGGTTTTTACTTCATCAGGTCGAGCAAGCGGCGAATCAATCTTTGAAACAACAGGAACAATCACGAGCCCTTCTGCGCGCGCAGCTTCGAGTGTTGTAAGCGTTTGAGCCTGCACACCTTGAGTTGAATCAACTAGCAAAATTGAACCTTCAACAGCCTTCAAGGCGCGAGAAACTTCATATGAAAAATCTATGTGTCCTGGAGTATCGATTAAGTTAAGTTGAAATTCTTCCCCGCCTTGCTTGTACATCATTCGAACAGGCTGCATTTTAATTGTGATTCCACGCTCTCTTTCTAGTTCCATGTTGTCGAGCACCTGATCGCGCATTTTACGTGCCTCTATCGTGCCTGTAACCTCAAGCAGACGGTCTGCAAGAGTCGATTTGCCGTGATCTATATGGGCAATAATGCTGAAATTGCGTATATGTTTAAAATCCATGGTTATATCGACATACTAGCAGAAAAAGCTCAAATTATAAAGAATTATTTTAATAATCTAGTTTGGCGGAGTTTCTGGGTCAATAAGATTTGATTTCCAAAATTTTTGACGAAGTGCTGAAATAAGAGCAAAAAATTCTTCATTTTTAAATAAATACAAAATAATTATACTTGCGAGTGTGCCAGCTAAACCAGCACATACACCTTGTCCAAAAACACCTAAAAATGTATGCATTCCAAAAACTGGAGCAAGAGCATTTAAAGTAATATAAGAAACAATACCCAAAACTAAGGCAGAAACAAAACTCTGAAAAAAAGCTTTTGTAACCCCTCCATCGATTTTGACATATTTTCTTCTCAAATCTATCCAATGAAGCCACGCATTAAGAAGTGTTCCGATTGAATACGCAAGCGGCAACATAAGCACTGCGGTACCAGAAGTATTTTGAACACGAAGAAGCGACTCGATCGTCTCTCTAAAAGCTGATACGGTTGCAAAAAGATAAAGTAGTAAATAAGCAAGTCCAATGATTATAAGCGAACAAACTGTATTTATAATTAATGGGGTTTTTGTATTGTGCGCAGAATAAAAAGCTCGCACTGAAACTAAAACTAAACTCTGACCAATAAGTCCGACAGAAAAAAGCGCAAAACACGCGGCAGTCAATTTTGTGTCTGTCCAAGAAAACATTCCAGAGCCGAGTGTTATACGAACAATTTGTGCACGCAAAACGATAAATAAAGTTGTTATTGGAAGAGACCAAAATAAAATTTGTTTTGTAGCAGAAAAAATACTTTTTTGCCATTTATCGAGTTCTCCTTTTGCAAAAGCTTCTGCAAGAAGCGGAAACGACGCAACTGCATATGAAAGTCCTATTATTCCGACAGGAACAGTTTCTAGATTGATTGAAAAGTTAAAAACAGAAACTGCTCCAGCACCAACAGTCGAAGCAAGAGCGACAATAACAAGAAGTGAAATACTATTCATTGACAAACCTATTGTTCGAGGTAATGAAAGTGTAATAAGTTTTTGAAGTGATGCTTTTTCTATTCGTCGTGAAAGCGAAGGCGTAAAACCTGCAGTAATAATTGTAGGGAGTTGAATAATCAAATGTAAACCGGCTCCAATTACAACTCCAATAGCAAGTCCATAATCTCCGAATCTTGGATACAAATAAATTATTCCAAAAATTATCCCTAAATTATAAAAAATTGGAGACAAAGAAAAAACAATAAATTTTCGAAGTATTTGAGTTATTGTTCCAACAAGATTTGAAAGACCAAGCAAAATTGGAGACAAAAGCATTATTCTACTTACACCTATAAGCTGATGAAGTTCATCACCTGAAAATCCAGGCGCAATAATTTTAGAAATTTGTGGCATAAAAATAAATACCACACCAGAAACAAAAACAAGGAGAATTAAAAATCCAGAAAAAACATCATTAAAAAATTTTCTTGCAGACTCCTTGCCATCCTTATTTAAACGCTCAATCAAAAATGGCATCAATACTGTAATCGAAGCAAGTGATGCAATCGATAAATAAAGCAAATCCGGAATTCTAAACGCGGCGTAATAAATATCTAATGTTGCAGACGGACCAATTGTGTTTGCAAGCATTCTGTCACGAAACAATCCAATGAGCTGAGAGACCAAAGAAAAAACGCCCAAAAGGATGGCAGCTTCGTGCATGCCCTGCCATCCTCGATTTACAACCTTAAAAATACGTCTAATCATCAGAAAATCTAGTTTGAAGTTTTGTCTGTCGTCTCAGTTGGAAGAGGAAGTTTTTTTGCTTTCTCTTTTATACTTGTCACACCTTTTGTTTTAGTATCAGTTTTTGTTTCAACCTTTGGAGTAGAAACATCTGAAGTTGTATTTCCATTAAGAGCATTAGCGATAGTTTTATTGTCAGGTAAACGATTGTGAAGTGCTGATAAAATTGCATCTGCTTCTTGCTTGTTGCCAAGTTTTTGATCTGTAAGTGCCAAATAATACCAAGCGTTCAAATATTGACTATTTGCTGCAATTGCAGATCTAAATGAAGTCATAGCATTTGTATAATCATTACCTTGATATCTTATCAATCCAAGTTCAAAATAAACATCAGGGTTGTTTGGATCAAACAATGTTGCGTCTTGCAAACGTTTTACAGCAGCATCTGTGTTCCCTGCAGCAACTTCAATTTGAGCCATCAAGAAAAATGCATCTGTGTAATTTGGTTTAAGATCAATTGCTTTTTGAGCGTATATCTTTGCATTTGTATTATCACTTGAATCAAAATATAGCTCAGCGAGAGACAAATAAGATTTTGGATAATTAGGAGCAAGATTTATTGCTTGATTATAAACATCCTTTGCGCGCTGGAAAGCACCATCAACTTTTAGAGGAACAATCATTCTAAGCAAATCACCCATAGCCAAATAGTTTGCAGGGTTTGAATTATCAAGATTAATTGCATTTGTAGCAGCAGTATTACCGGTACTGATTGCGTTTTGCAATGTTGATTTTACAGTATCTGGAGAAACAGAATCAGATGACATGTTTAAAGTTTTTTGAATTGATTGCTCTGCAATCAAAACACGTGTTCTTTCAAAGCTAGGCAAATCAGAAAGTGCAATTGCTTGAGCCATTTTGTTGTTTGCACTATCAAGACTTCCGGCTTGTGCATCAGCAAGTCCTCTTTGGAAAAATACGATTGCCCCAAAGCGCTCTGTTGCAGAATATGCCAAACCAGCAGAGAACATCAAGAATGCAACAATACAAAGAATTGCAAAGAAACTTGCGCGTTGATCCTTCAAGAAATTTATATGTCTCTCTGGAATTCTTTCTTCTCCAACAAGCAAAGAAATGAACAAGCCAATAAAGAAAAATGCGCATGTTGAGATTGCTATACCGGGAGAAAAAATAGCTACAGCCAAAACAAAATACAATGACATCAAGAACAAACAAAACGTTGCCATTTGTTGTTTTCGATCTTCAGACGGAATAAAAACTTTTTTAACACTTTCGTAAGCAAAAGCCAACAAAAGAAAGATTATAGACAAAATTCCCAATCCTCCTCCTAAAATAGCGACTGTTACCAAGAAGCTTGATCCTGCAGCAAAAGGAGTATCCCAAAGAGCATTACCATTTACAGCAGCTGGACGATTTACCAACCATTCATTAACAAAATTGTTTGGACCACTACCCAATATTGGATGAGCACGAAGTGAATGACCGGCAACACTCATTGTTGCAGAAAAGCTTGGATGAACATCAACATATGGAGTTTTTAACAAAACAGCAAGTTGTCCGCCAATCAAACTATTTGCCAAAACAAAGAGCAAAGATACTAGCGCCAAAAGAAATGCAATAAATGGAAATGTTCTTTCCTCTGCAAATCGGTTTATTATGAGAGTGTAAACAAGAATAACAACAGATGAAATTCCAACCAAAATCCAAACAGTCAAAATATTACATAAAATAACGAAAAACAGAGACAAAGCAGCACCGACAATTGCCATTATTTTCAAATTTTTTGGTGGCTTTATGAATTGCAAAACCAAAGAGAAACCAACGAGGGCAGCTCCTGAAAGAAAGGCGAAATCACTCCATGTTCCAACTGGTGTATCTACACGATTAAACAAAACACCAAATGCAGTAAATTGTGGAGCAAGTACGTGGAATATCTGAAAAACAGCAAGAACTATATATAGAATAAAAAATGATTTAATGAAAAGATAAATTCTCTCGTGTGTTCGGAAAAGCATACTTACCAAAAAAGTCATCAGCATCAATCCTCCGAGTACAGCAAATGTTCCTTGCTCAAAATTTTCTCCAAAAAATGAAGTATGCGCAGAATGAGCAAAAAGAGCAGACAAGAACAACACTAGAATTCCAACAAAAAGAGAACCAATAACTGGAGACCATGGAATATGAAATGATCCTTCAATTAAACGCCCGAGAAGCCATGCGACAAGTGCAATCAATATAGTTGCAACAACCATATACCCTTTCAAAACCCCAGCCAAAATAAATCCTCCTGGAAGAAATGCCAAAATTGATAGAAAAACTGAAAGAGAAAGAGCGACGACACTGACACGATCACACAACAACGAGCTTTTTGTAGACATAATATAGATGCTAATTTACACGGTTAATAAAATAATAGGCTAATTATACAACAAAATTTATAAGTCTGCCTGGAACATATATAACTTTCTGTGGATTTCTACCACCCAAAAACCCAACAATCTTTTCGTCATTTTTTGCAATGTTTTCTATTTCCTCTTTTGAGGTATCTTTCGGTACGGTTATTATCAACCTAAACTTTCCGTTTACTTGAACAACAATGTTTATGTTCTCTGAAACCATTTTCTTTGCATTATATTTTGGCCATAGCGAAGTATGAATCGACTTCTTTTCTCCAAGAAGCAACCAGATATCTTCTGTAACGTATGGAGCAAACGGTGCAAGAATTTTTACAAATTTTTTATAATCTTCTATGGATACTTGATTATCTTTCTCCATTTCGTTCAAACAAATCATCATTGCCGAAACTGCGGTATTAAAACTAAAGTTTACGATATCTTCTGTAACTTTTTTTATTGTACGATTCAAAAACATATCCGTGTTTGGATTTGTTGATTTTGATTTATTTTCCAAAACCTTGTTTGTAAACCTCCAAACACGTTCTATAAATCTTCTTGACCCAATAATACTTTCTGTAGACCAAGGTAATGTCGCTTCAAACGGCCCCATAAACATTTCATAAAGTCGTAAAGTATCCGCTCCGTAAGTTTTTACAATATCGTCTGGATTAATTACATTTCCCCATCGTTTTGACATTTTTCTTCCATCGGAAGCCAGAATCATTCCTTGATTTTTTAAAAGTTGAAATGGCTCCTTGTTTGGAACAAATCCATAATCAAATAAAACTTTATGCCAAAATCTTGAATACAAAAGATGTCCAGTTGTGTGCTCGGCTCCACCTATATAAACATTGACACCCCCATTATTTTTTTTACTAAACCAGTATTTCAATTCTTTTTCATCAGCAAAACTTTTTTTATTTTTTGGATCAGTGTATCTCAAAAAATACCAAGAGCTTCCTGCCCATCCTGGCATTGTGTTTGTTTCAAACCTGCCTTTCTTCCACAAAGGAACATTGGCAAGAGGACTTTCTCCTGTACCTGTTGGCTCATAACTTTTTACATTTGGCAAAACTAATGGCAATTTTTTCTCTGACACTTCATTTATGATTCCGTTCTTATCTTTAAAAAGTGGAATCGGCTCACCCCAATATCGCTGTCTTGCAAATACTGCATCTCGAAATTTATATTTTGTAACAATTTTTCCGGAAACTTTTTCTGTGATTTTTTTACGAGCTTCTTCAGAAAATAAATCATTAAATTTTCCAGAATTTATAAGTCTTCCTTCGTCCACCACAGCTGTCTCGTCAAACAACTGACTCCAAACAAATTTTTGATGTTCTGGAACTAGTTTTTTTGAAACGAATTCTTCGGTCACCCAATATAATGTATGAATTTTCTTTTCATTTTCTGGAATAACACCTTGGTTTTCGATACTATCTACTTCACATAAAACAACACTTGCAATCGCATGTCTGTTTTGTTTTTTGTGGGACGCACAATATTTTGCATCAGTTAACCATTGCATTTTTTTTACAAATTTTGCGTCAGGCAAGGCAGTCTCTTCTCGAAGTTCTCTAAGTGCCGCCTCCTCAACACTTTCTCCTTCATCTATTCCTCCCGTTACTGTCGTTGTGACACCTTCGAGAGTTCCATGCCAATCCAAAAGTGCGTAGGTATTGTTTTGTTTATTTTTTATAAAAACCAAAACTGTGTCTCTTCTTACTTCTTCAAAACCTTTTTGAGGAGGATTTGATTTCTCCATAAACAAAGGTGAAATAACTTGTTTCATTGGCAAATTAAATTTATTCGCAAAAAGAAAATCTCGATTATCGTGCGCTGGCACTGCCATTACTGCGCCTGTTCCATAATTTGGCAAAACATAATCTGCAATCCAAACAGGAACCTCTTCGCCGTTCGCAGGATTAATTGCAGTCACACCCTTAAGTTCGACCCCTGTTTTTTCTTTATCGAGTGAAGTGCGCGCAATTTCATCTTTCTTTTTTGTTGCAGAAATATATTTTTCAACATCATCGAAATTTGTAATTTGAGATTTCAAAATATTAACAAGCGAATTTTCTGGAGCAAGTACAAC
>CAYSZI010000036.1:0-8886 GCA_964435545.1 uncultured Candidatus Saccharibacteria bacterium
ACATCGAGTGTTTATGCTCATCAGTCAAAAAAATCAATAAACAATGTTGATTTTTCAAAAACTCATTCGGCTCAAAAAAATAATAAAAAAATCGGAGCAAGGTTTGATCAAAAAGTTCAAGCTCACACTTCAGATGAAATTATTGTTAAATATAAGAAAGACAAAATTAACCTAGAAGGTTTTTCTGGCGTTTCTGATGAAAATAATTTTTCGAGAAATAAATCCCTAGAAAAGAAATCAAACTTTAATAAAGAAAACGCAACAGTCTTTAAGATTAAAGATTCAAAAACTGTTGAACAAAAAATTTCTGAATTACAAAATGATTCAAATGTTGAGTCTGTTCAACCAAATTACATATATACTCCGATGGGTATGCCTAACGATTCAGAGTTTGGTAATCAATGGAGTTTAAATAACACTGGTCAAATAATAACTGATACAAATGGTATCTCAACAACAGGTGCTTCTGGTACCGATATTAAAATATTGAATGCCTGGGGTGTTAATGAAGGAATAAATATAATGGGTGGCGCTGGAAGCAATATCGCTCCGGTTGTTGCTGTTATTGACACAGGTGTTGATTATGAACTTCCAGATTTGGCAAACCAAATGTGGAATGGTTCGAGCTGTTTAGACGATTCTGGAAATCCTTTAAATGGATGTAATCATGGATATGATTTTGAAGATAATGACAAGACACCTCTTCCTACATACTCACAACACGGAACAAATGTTGCCGGTGTTATTGCAGCAGAAAAAAATAACCTAGTTGGAATTGCAGGAATTGCTCCACACGCAAAAATAATGGCTTTAAAAACTGGACTAACTACTGATCAGATTGTTCGTGCAATAAATTTTGCTGGACAAAATGGTGCAAATGTTATCAACGCAAGTTTTGGCGGACCAAGTTTTGATCCGCAAATCCGTGATGCAATTGCAAACTTTAACGGTCTTTTTATCGCATCTTCTGGAAACTGTGGTGATGTAAGTAATTATATGTACAACGGTTGTACAAGCCAGAATCAAACATTATATCCAGCTGGATATAATTTGCCGAATGAAATTTCCGTTGCTGCTACAACTCAAGACGATAGCTTGGCGAGTTTTTCAAATAGTGGAACTTCAACTGCATTGGTTGGGGCACCAGGAGTAAATATTCTAACAACTTCATTCACTTTTGCGACATCAACATTGTTTAATGAAGATTTTGAAAGCGTGGCAACTTCAGAAATTGGAAATAATTTTACTCAAACAGGTTCGAGTACTTTTGGTACTTATTATGATAGCTATAGTTCAAATAATATTTTATTGGCCGATTATCCTAGTTTTATTTCTGATTCAGTCGCTTCTTATAGTAGTAATACAAATTCAACAATAAATTCTTCGGTTGTTGATTTAAGTAATAACAAAAATAGTAATTTAACTTTTGATGTTTTTTGTGACATTGGTACAAGCACAACAGATAAATTGAGTCTTCAGTTTTACGATGGTTCAAATTGGAAAACAGTAGATACTTTTGTTGATACATATCCATTTGTACTTTCTTACGGATATAGTTTGTCGGATTATGCAACAAATAATTTTCAGTTTGGTTTTAATTGGTCAACAGGAAGTTCTACAAATGATGGACATTGGGGTTGTTTTGTTGACAATGTAAATATTACAAATGTTGGTTTTACAGATCCTTCATATTCATACCATACTGGAACATCACTTGCTGCGCCAGAAGTCTCTGGGCTTGCAGCTCTTGTTTTAGGATTTAGACCAACACTTTCTGCTACAACTGTTAGACAAGCAATATTAGACAATGGTGACTCAATCACAAGTTTGTCTGATAAAACTTTAACTGGAAAAAGAATTAATGCATACAATACGCTCAGTCAGTTTCTTTCAAATATGACTGCGTTAAATAGTGCAATTAGTAAAGCTCAAGATATTGCTACAAGTTCTACTGAAGGAATATTGCCAGGTCAATTTTCACATGATTCATTTGTTGCATTTCAAACCGCAATTGATTCAGTATTGAGTATTACAAATACAGCAGATCAATCAATAGTAGATTCAGCAACACTTGCACTTAATAATGCGATAGAAACATTTAGTTCTTCGGTAATTGTTGCCCTTGATTTTACTTCTTTAAATACTTCAATAACTGACGCGCAAAATCTTATTGCAAGTTCGACAATCGGAGAACTTCCAGGAAATTATTCAACAAGTTCAGTTGAAGCATTGCAATCTGCAATTGACACTGCATCTTCAACATTATCGACAGCAACTCTTCAAAGTGAAATAAATACTGCTGTTGCTACATTAAATTCTGCGATTGCAACATTTAGGTCTTCAGCTGTTGCTGCTGTTGTAATTTCATCCGACCTTACGGCCCTAAATTCAAAAATATTAGAAGCGCAAACACTTATAGCAAGTTCAACAGAAGGAACAACAGTTGGTAAATATGCAATTGGTTCGCAGTCAGTTTTTCAAACTGCAATTGATACCGCGTTAACATTTACAAGTACATCAACTCAATCAGTAATTGATACTGAAGTCACAACACTTAATACTGCGATTGCTACATTTAAATCAGGAAGAGTTCCAGATACGACAGCTCCGGTAATAACACTCAATGGTTCATCTTCAGTTATTATTGCCCAAGGAAGCGGATATTCTGATGCAGGTGCGACAGCAGTAGATGATTTTGATGTTTCAGTTTCGGTTTCATCAAGCGGAAATGTTGATTACACTACAATCGGTACTTATACAATTACATATACAGCAAAAGATGCTGCGGGAAATACTTCAACTGCAACAAGAACAGTTTCTGTACGAGCTGCTACATTCAACAACAATACTGGCGGTGGTGGAGGTGGAGGAGGCTCAAGTAATAATTTCGTTAACGTAAATCCGTTATCACAATTAGCAATAAAAGCAGGAGATGCGAATCATGACGGTAAAGTAGATAAATACGATTTCTCAGTACTGATGTCGCAGTGGGGTAAAACGGGAACAGGACTTTCTGCAGACTTAAATAACGATGGCAAAGTAGATAAATACGATTTTTCTTTACTTATGTCGCATTGGAATAATTAATATATTATTAATAATTAATAAATTATGAAAAAAATTATGAAAACAAAAATTATATTTTCACTTATGCTTGTACTCGCTATGAGTTTTGGTGGAACGGTTTATGCGGATTCCGTTTCGGTTTTTGTGTCACCAACTTCTGTTACAAAAAATGTTGGCGAAGCATTTAATGCGGTTGTTAAGGTAAGTAATTCGTCAACAAAAATATTTGCAGTTGAAGGGACACTTGCTTTTACAAATTTAACTTGTAAAAGCATAACGGTTGCAGATGGTTTGATGCCTCAATCTGCTCCAACATGTGCACATCCATATTTTCTTATCGGTATTCCGTCTGGAACAAATGTAGAAACAACACTTTTGACTGTCTTGGTAAGTGGTAACACTGAAGGAAGCGGTGTTGTAAGTATTATGCCAGTAGATATTATGGGTGAGGGTAGTTCACTTTCTAAAATAGCGATTGCTGGAAGTTATACAATAAAATCTGTTGATGCTGTAAAAAATACTATTGATACAACAAAATCTAATTCAGTTGTGTCAGATGTAAAAATATCTAATTCTATAAATAACACTCCAAAAAATAATTCAATAACAAAATCAACTAAAGAAATAACTAAAGATAATTCGACTACAACAGTTTCTACCTCAAGTAATACAGCAACAGTTTTAAATTCCTCAATCGAGCTTAATGGTCTTGAAAAAGCAGTGGTATTAATTGCAGTATTTATGTTGGGAATATTTGTTGGGAAAAAAGTTAAGTGTAAAAAATAATCGAAAGTTTTAATCTTCTAAATTTGGTTTATCTAGTGTTAAAATCTCTAGTGCTGGAGATTCTTCGGTTATTCGCATAACATCCTTATCTAATTTTTTAAATTCTTTTCCGCTTGCATTATAATGATTTACCGCTGTTGAAAGGGCGTTTCCGAGCTTTGCGTGATAATCCTCAAATGACTTTAAATGCTTGCCAAGTTCACCAACACGCTTAACTATGTCTTTTGCAGTTTCTTCAATCTGAAGGGCTCTTAGGCCTTGCAAAACGGTCTGTAGATACGCGAGAAATGAGGTTGGAGATACAATTATAACTTTGTATTTTGAGGCAGCACGCTGAATCAAATTTTCTGCATTTTCGTCTGTGGAACCAACATTGTTTACAAGAAGGTCATAGTAAATTGCTTCGTGTGGAATAAACATAAATGCAAATTCCATCGTGCCATTTTCTGGTTGAATATATTTTGCTGTTTCTGTTATACGAAGTTTTAAATCATTTACAAATTGTTTTTCATATTCGATTTTTCTGACAGGATCTTTTTCTCCGGCTAGACGATTGTAATTATCTAGCGAAAATTTTGAATCAACTGGAATAACTTTGTCTTTTATAAAAACAGCCGCATCAACAATTGTGCCGTCGGGAAATCCGTATTGCATTTGATATCCACCAGCTGGAAGAATATTTTTTAATAATGCTTCGAGATAATATTCGCCTAAAATTCCGCGTTGTTTTGGGTTCTTCAAAATATCTTGAAGTTCTTCGAGTTGTTCGGTAAATCCAACAACCTGACGGTTTGTTTCGTCGAGACGTGTAAGTTTTTCGGTGACCTCTTGAATAATTTTTGTTGCCTCGCTTGCTTGATGGCGCATTGACTGATTTATTTCTTTTGAACTTTCGCCAAGTTTTGCATCGACAGTACGTGTGAGTTCATTCATTTGCTGAAGAAGTAGTTTGAAACCCGTATCGTCTTGTTGTTGAGTAGGAGTATTTTTTCTTGTAAAAAAATACGCAAGAATTCCTCCTGCAATAATTCCAAGTAATAAAAATATTGATGTTTGCATAAACAGATGTTAACATAAAATTGTTAATAAATGTACAAAAAATGAAAAAAATATTTATATCAATTATTACAATATCTTTATTATTTAGCAGTAATGTCTTTGCTCAGGTAATTTCAAATACCGCAAACGATTTTGCTTCATATGTTCCATATACTGGAACATACGGCTTTGGTACAAACATGGGCTATTATGGCCAGCAATTCACAGACCAAAACGTGTCGCAGCTTTCTTATAATGCAGGTTCTAGAACAATTAGACTTTCTTTGCCGGATTGGTTGATTACAGGGTATGGGACTAGTTCACGAATTGAAGCTTTTGATTATTATAAAAAAATTGGGTTAAAAGATTTAACAGTTTTTCTTGGTGAGCCCAATGATGGCAAAACTCATAGCGGAACCGGGCCAGACAATAGAGAAACAATTACATTTGCTGGTGCAAATGACAGAGCAAAAACTTTTAAGGGTTTATATGAGCCAGTTTGGTTGGATTTTGCGAAAACAAAAATAAATCCCGCAAATACTTTTGCAAATTATATTTATCAAACAGTAAATACTTACGGCGATAATGTTAAATTTTGGGAAATAATAAATGAGCCAGATTTTACTTATGGTTCAAATGGTTGGCAAGACGCAAGTGCAAAAACAAGTTGGTGGAATGTAAATCCGGATCCAAACGAATTAGAAAACATGAAGGCTCCAGTTTTTTATTATGTTCGTGAACTTCGCGTTGCGTATGATGTTATAAAAACTTTGCGACCAAATGAATATGTTGCAACAGGAGGGATTGGTTACCCGTCATTTTTAGATGCGATTTTACGTAATACAGATAACCCTGTTGACGGAAGTGTAAATGAAAATTATCCACTTAAAGGAGGTGCTTATTTTGATGTATTATCCTTTCATTCATATCCGATGTATGGTTTGCGACATTGGAGTAACGATATAATGAATTTTATATATACACGAAATTCTGATGCAGCGCTTGATGTTTTTTTGAAAGCAAAAAATGATTTTGAAAATCTTTTGAAAAAATACGGTTATGACGGAGTTAAGCATCCTCAAAAACAATGGATTTCTACAGAGACAGATTTACCTCAAAAAACTATTGGAGATGCATGGGGAAGCTTGGATTCTGCAAATAATTACATAATGAAAGTAAACATTTTGGCACAAGCAAACGGAATTTTACAAGTATACAAATATGGTCTTGGTGAGAATTCGCCAAATACAACTGATTCATTTAATACGATGGGATTGTATGGAGATATAAGTGGAGCAAACACAACAATCGATAATGCTCAAAAAACAGATCAGTTTAAAGTTTATCAAACAGTTTCAAGTTTACTTTATGGAAAAGTTTATGATGAGCAAAAAACTTCTAAGTTAAATTTATCGGATGATGTTCGTGGAGCTGCTTTTAAAGATTCGAATAATATCTATACGTATGTTTTGTGGGCAAAAACAAAAACAGACCAAACAGAGAGCACAACAATAAAATATACTTTTCCATTTAACTTTTCTGGTACAAGACGAGAATGGGATTTTAGTAATACAAATCAAAAGACTTCGGCAAATAATATCGTGTGGCTTACTGGTTCGCCATCATTTTTTACTGAAAATGTTTCCAATCCTGCAACAAATTTTGAAAAAGTTTCTACAACAGTAAAAATGTTAAATGTTCGTGATGGTGCAAATGGAAAAGTTGTTATGCAAACTCCTTTTGGGAGCAAGGGGGTAATAATAGAAAATAGTTTTGCAAATGGAATTACTTGGAAAAAAGTCGTATTTGATACGGGTGTTATCGGTTGGGTTTCTGGAAAATATTTGCGAAGAAATTAAAGTTTTCCCAAATGATGTTTGAGAGTATAAATCCAGTCTTGGTCGTCTGGGGAGTTTTCTAGTTTTGATTTTAGAAGCCAATCAAGATATCCAGAATCTGTTTTTTTAACTTCAGAAATTGCTTTTCCATTATATTTTCCAAAATTAAAAGTTTTTAAAATACTTGGATGGCTAGAAATCTCGAGCATTTTTTTGATTCCTTTTTCCTCACTTCCTTCTTGTTCAGAGATTTTTTTTAAAAGTCTTTCAAAAAGTTTTTCGAGAACGAGCACATCACCGTCGGCGCTGTGTGCGATTCCTTCAACTTCAAGATCGAGAGCATAACGAAGATATTGCAAATTGTATCGTGAGAGTTTGCTTTCAGGATCGAGTTCTCGTGCAACACGCAAAGTACAGATTACATTTTTTGGAATAATATCTTCTTTTTTTAACATTCCTAAATCAAAAATTGCGTTGTGTGCAATAACAATTTTTTTTTGATTTTCAAAAATATTTTTTACATCATTCCACATTTGTGATTCCTTAAATGACGGCTTGTCGGCAACCATCTTGTTTGTGATGTTGTGTACCGCCATTGCTTCAAATGGAATAGGAAACGGTGGCTTAAAAAGCCCAGCTTTCATTTCAGGGTTTTTGTGTTCTTTCCAAGCAATTTGGCAAAGATAATCTTTTGGTTCATTGCCCGTTGTTTCTGTATCGAAAAATATTAAATTCATAGCGCAATTGTACCATATCGTGCTATAATGCAAATATGTTACATGAAGAAATAAAATCAAAAATTAAAGAGGCAATGATTGCACGAGATACTATTCGTCTCGAAGTTTTGCGTGGAATGGTTACAGCTTTTATGAATGAGCTTGTAGCAAAAGGTAAAAAGCCTCAGGATTTTTTAACAGACGAAGAAGTTTTGGTTGTTATTACACGCCTTTCAAAACAACGAAAGGATTCTATTGATCAGTATACAAAAGGTGGACGTCAAGATTTAGTTGAAGAAGAAAAAGCGCAGCTTGCAATCATCGAAACATTTCTTCCAAAACTTATGGAAAAAGAAGAGGTTGAAAAAATCGCAAAAGCAAAACAATCTGAACTCGGAATCACCGATCCAGCAAAAAAAGGAATGCTTATGTCTGCAATTATGAAAGATTTGAAAGGTAAGGCTGATGGTTCTATTGTAAAAGAAGCTGTCGATAATTTATTTAAATAAATAATTTATTTATGAAGATTGTTTGGCATTGGGTTATACTTTCGGCGATTGTCTACGGACTCACGTATTTTTTTCCTGGGAAAATAGTTATTGATCAATTTTATATTGTGTTGGTTGTTGGTGCGTGTCTCATGTTTATTAGAACAGTTATTGATCCTGTTTTAAATTTATTGTCGCTACCGATGAATCTTTTTACTCTTGGTATTTTTTCGGTTGTTATAAATGCGATTATTTTTTATTATCTTACAAATATTATTGCAGGATTTCATATTGCAGATTTTAAAACAGCATTTATTGGGTCGGTTATTGTTTTTGCGGGGGATTGGTTTTTGGGAAAAATAATTCGATAATAAAATTTCATGCATCATTTATTCGGACCGATTTACACTCTTGTTAACGACCATTCAGTATTGGCATATATTCTGCTTTTTTTTAGTGTCTTTTGGGAAGGTGAAATTGTTTTGATTATTGCTGGAATTTTAGTTCATCTAGATATGCTTTCAGTTTGGCTAGTTGTTCCAATCGCAATCGGAGGTGCTTTGTCAAAAACTTTGGTCGGTTATTACCTAGGGCAATATTTGGGAAGAAAATTTCCAAATAGTTCGTTTTTAAAATTCTTCGAACGCAAAGTTTTATATTTTTTACCACGTTTCAAGGAAAGACCTTTTTGGTCAATCGTTCTCTCAAAATGTATATATGGTGCAAATAACGCTGCAATAATTTTTTCTGGATACGTAGGTGTTAATTTCAAAAAATATTTCACAGCTGAATTGGTTTCTTCTCTTTTGTGGTTTGGTGTTATGTTTGGACTCGGAACATTTTTTAGTGCAACAGCGCTTTCTTGGAATCATGGAATTCGAACATTTTTCCTTACGGTTTTAATATTTATTGTTTTGTTTATGTTTGCCCAAAAATTAATCAACCTAGTAATAG
>CAYSZI010000037.1:0-8694 GCA_964435545.1 uncultured Candidatus Saccharibacteria bacterium
ACTCTAAACCAAATTCTTGTTGAGATGGATGGTTTTGAACCAAATGATAAAGTTATTGTTATGGCAGCAACAAATAGAGGTGATGTTTTGGATCCCGCACTTTTGCGACCAGGACGTTTCGATAGACGTGTTGTTTTGGATTTGCCAGACCGTGCCGATCGTGAAGCAATCTTAAAAATTCACGCACGTAAAAAACCTCTCGCAGAAGATGTAAATATTGTTGTAATTGCAGAACGCACACCAGGATTTTCTGGAGCAGATTTGTATTCTCTCATGAACGAAGGCGCAATTTTGGCCGCTCGTGAAAATCGCAAAAAAGTTTCGCAATTTGATTTGGTTCGTTCTATTGAAAAAGTAATGTTGGGTCCTGAACGAAAAAGTCACTTGCTTTCAGATCGCGAAAAAAAGGTTACTGCATATCACGAAGGAGGACATGCACTCGTAGGTTCTGTTTTGCCAAAAGCCGATCCTGTTCACAAAGTTTCGATTATCGCACGTGGACGTTCTGGAGGTTATACGCTTTCTATTCCACTCGAAGAAACAAGAATGCAAACAAAAGGAGAATTTCTTGATGATATTGCAATGAGTCTTGGAGGTTATGCTGCAGAAAAAATGATTTTTGGAGATATTACAACTGGCCCATCAAACGATTTACAAGTTGCAACAAATCTTGCTCGAGCAATGGTTACACGATGGGGAATGTGTGATGAAATCGGACCTCTCGCACTTGAATCAGATGGTGGGCGAACAATAGGAGGAGGCAGTCCTGTTTCTGGAGAAATGTCTGAACAGGTTCACGCGCAAGTAAATGTTGAAGTAAAAAAGATTATGGAACATGCACTTTCTCGCGCTACAAAAGTTTTGACAGATCATCGTGCGGCGCTCGATGCGATTGCAGATAAGCTTTGCAAAGTTGAAACTCTTGAACAACCAGAATATGAAGAAATAATAAAGGCACATGGGATAAAGCTTAAAAAGAAAGAAGATATTGTTTCAAAGATTGCTAAAGAATAAAAATGTTATACAAACAGCAAAAAAATTCCCTTTCGGGAATTTTTTTGCTAGTATAGCTATGTGCATAGCTTTGCATAAGTGTTCCTTTAACCATCCACCCTTAGCTCAGTTGGTTAGAGCATCGAGCTTATACCTCGAGGGTCCTAGGTTCGAATCCTAGAGGGTGGACAATATGTCAAATACTCAATTAGAAAAAAGCACAAAACGATGTGTTTTTTGTGATACTCCTCAAATAACCGAACGAAAAATAATTCAAAATAATTTGGCTTTTGCTTTTCCGACAAATATTCCAATCACAGAAGGTCATACTTTGATTTCACCAATCCGTTGCGTTCAAAAATTTGAGGATTTAACTCAGGAAGAAAAAAAATCTATTTTCGATTTAGCAGAAATAATTATGAGTGCGTTGCGAAAAACTTTTAATGCCGAGGGATTTAATTGCGCGTGGAATCAAGAAAAATTGGCCGGTCAATCTGTCCCGCATTTTCATTTGCACATCATTCCTCGAAAAGAAGGAGACACGGGGCTTTTGGGTTATGACCCAAGAAGTATGTTGTACAGGACAGGTGATAGAGAACCAACCTCAGAAGAAGAATTAGTAAAATTTGTAGAAAAAATACAAAAAGCTATTTAGGTTTATTCAAAATGCGTTTCGATTCTTTTTTGTTCAACAAGTTCTTTTAGAATTGGAAATTTATTTAATTCGATGTCGCTTGATAAAAGTTTTTTTGCTTCGTCGCGTGCAGCTTCAACCATTTTAATATTTTTTATGGCTTCCATTCCGATGTCGGTGATACCCCATTGTTTTGTTCCACCTAATTCGCCAGCACCACGAAGTGCGAGGTCTAATTCCGAAAGCTCAAACCCAGTCTTGGCTTGTTTTAGAGCGTTGAGACGCTTTAAGGCTGTTTCTCCAGAGCTACTTGGAAATAGATAACAATACGCTTGGTGGTTACTTCTAATGACACGCCCGCGCAATTGGTGAAGTTGGGCAAGTCCAAATCTTTCAGCTCCCTCAATAATTATAATTGTTGCATTTGGAACATTTACACCAACTTCAACAACAGATGTTGCAACAAGAATATGAATATGTTGATTTGAGAAATCGTTCATGATTTCTTCTTTTTTTTCTTTCGACATTTTTGAATGGAGAATGCCGATTTCATATTCTGGAAAAATGTCTTTTTTGAGATGTTTTGCTTCCGCCACTACAGATCGTGTTTGCAATGCCATTTCTTTTTCAGGGTCTGGTTCGTCGATGCGCGGGCAAATTATATATGCTTGGCGACCTTCTTCAATCGTTTTTTTTATATGAACATAAACTTCATTTCTTTTTTCTTGTAAAACAATTTCTGTAATTATCGATTTTCGTCCGGCTGGCATTTCATCTAAAAGCGTAAGATCTAGGTCTCCATAAATTGTGAGTGCGAGTGTGCGGGGAATAGGTGTTGCAGTCATTGAAAGTAAATGTGGAGCAAAGCCCTCTTTTGTTACAAGTTTCTTGCGTTGCATTGTTCCAAAGCGATGTTGTTCGTCAATTATAACAAGTGCAAGGTGCTTAAAAATCACAGATTTTTGAATGAGCGCGTGTGTACCAATAAGGATTGGAATTTCTCCATTTGCAACCCATTTTAAAAGCTGAGCACGTGAAATTGTAGTCCAAGGAGTTTGAGCGCTTGCGACTTTTGTTGGAAATTTACGACAACCCGAACCCGTAATGAGTCCGATAGAAATTCCAGTATGTTTAAAATATTTTATAAAATTTTCAAAAAGTTGTGTTGCGAGAATTTCTGTTGGTGCCATATAACCGACTTGTAGATTTCCAAAAGTTTTTCCGTCTGGCCTGTTTTTTATAACAGCATATGAAAGTGTGGCTGCGACGGCAGTTTTTCCAGAGCCCACATCTCCTTCGAGAAGGCGAGCCATTGGATGAATTTTTTTCATATCATCTAATGCGTTTTGAATTGCTCGTTCTTGTGCGCCTGTTTGTTTGAATGGAAAGCGATTTACAAAATCTTCCATATCGTCGCTTTTTGTGATGACAGGGTATGATTTATTTTTTTCATAATTTTCGCGGTCGATTTTGCGAGCGAGTTGTATAAAAAAAACTTCTTCAAAAGAAAATCTCTTACGAGCAACCTTTGCATCATTTTCTGTTTGTGGTGAATGAATCCAAACGAGCGACGTTGATATTTTGGGCAAGTTGTATTTTTTCAAAATTTCTTCTGGTATATATTCTGGAATATTTTGAACAAGTCCTGACGAAATTATTTTTTGTATTGTGTGATAAATAAATCTGGATGTAATTCCTTTTGTTTCTCGGTATATTGGAAATCCAAAAACCTCGGCACTTTCTTTTCCAGAACCAAAAAGGGAATTGTGTGAGTCGATTGGCAAAACATTTTTCGCTTTGAGTTCTGGGTTTGAAAGAAATATTCCATGTTTTCCTTCTGATACTTTTCCCGAAAGTTCGACATTGTCGCCATCGTGAACCATTTTTGCCATGTACGCTTGGTTGAACCAAATTATTGGAATTTTTCCAGAGTTATCTTCGAGTACTGCTTCGCCCATTGGGATTTTGCTTTTAAATGCTTTTCGAGTTTTAAGTTTACTTATTCTTCCATATAAAGTAACTGTGTCTCCGACGATGACTTCATTAATTGATTTTATTTCACTGACATTCGTATAGCGAAGAGGGAAATAGTAAAGAATATCGCGGATTGTTTTTATACCGATTCGTTCGAGTGCACTTTTTTGATCGCTGGTTGTGCGGAAATGTTTTTGTAAGTCGTCGGATAATAGCATTTGGGTATTATAGCAAAAAACTCCCAAAGGGAGTTTTTTGCTAAAGTGTCTATTTTAAGAGTTCTTTTATTTTGCTTGAAAGTTCATCGAGTGTAAAGTTTGCTTTGACCATGTATTCATTTGCGCCAAGGTCTTTTGCTTTTTTAACATTTGCGTCATCGGACATATTTGAAAACATGATTACTGGAGTATTTGATGTTTTAATATTTTCACGAATCTTTTTTAAAATCCCCAAACCGTCTGTTGCTCCTGGTAGAATGATATCTAGAATAAAAAGATCTGGTGTGTCTGTTTCAAGAATTTTACTTGCCTCATTGCTGTCTCCCGCAACAAGCATACTAAATCCTTCCTTTTGTAGCTTTGTTGATGCAAGACCTTGCAAAAACACATCATCCTCAACTATTAATATTTTTTTCGCCATATTTTCAGAGTTTACTTGCTAATAATCGTATAACATACATATTGTATCATATTGTAGTTTTTTGGGTAATCAAGCCTAGAATATTGATTATTCGGGTAATTGTATGTAAAAAGTTGTACCAGTTCCTTCTTCGCTTTCAAACCAAATTTTTCCGTTGTGTCTTTCAACGATTCGTTTTGTTGTATAGAGCCCAAGACCAGACCCCACGGAGTCTAATTTTTTCGCATTCTGCGCACGAAAGAATTTACCGAATATGTTTTCTTGTTCACTTTTTGCAATACCAATTCCGCTATCGTGAACAGAGAGCTCGATTGTTTTTTCTTTTTTACCAGCAGTAATAATTACACGAGTTCCTTTGAGGGAATACTTAAGCGCATTTTCTATTAGATTTTGTACAACCAATCTAATTTTTTCGTAGTCTGCATTTATTTTTAAATCAGCTTGTTCAGGTTTTAGAAAGACAAGTTGAATATCTTTTTTGAATGACTCTCCCGTAAAATCAAAAATTATTTCGTCGATTAGTTTTATAACATCAAAACTTGTTATTTTTGTTTCGTTTAGCGTGTCCTCGGTGTGGTTTATTGAAAGCATTTCATTAACAAAAGAAATCATTCTGTTGTCATTGTCTAACGCTTTTTCTATAAAGTTTTTTTGTTCAGTAGAAACTTGTCCAAAATCGCCATCAATCAACATTTTTAAAATCCATTTCATTGCAGAAAGTGATGTGCGAAGCTGGTGAGCAGATATAGAAATAAGATCGCTTTTTATTAAATTTTGTCGCTTAAGTTCCTCGTTTTCTTTTAATAATTCTTCGATTGATTGAGTCATGGTGTAAGTATAAATCAATTACAGTTTTTTTCAATGTATTCAGATACCGCCTCAGGCACCATTTTTTTCCACACATCGTCCTTTTTTAAGCGAGATTCTCGAATTTTTCTTCCAGATTCTCTTTCTTGCATTTCTGGAATTTCTATTATTTGTTCAACTTTGTATCCTAAACTTTTTATGTGTTCAACTTTTTTTTCATCATGAGGGCTTGTAACACTCATTAGAAAAACGGTTGCTTTCGGAATGATAGTATGGATATTTTCATAATTACTAGGAAAGGGAACAAATGAATAATCATAATGACTAGCACCCGCGTTTTTTAGCATGTCGTGAATCATTTGAATTCTTTCTAGGTAAGTAAAAGGATTGTGTTCTTTTGTGCAAGGATAACCACTTTTTGCTGATTCTTCGGTCGAGCAAATTTCTGGGGTACAAATACCAATAAAAATATGCTCGGCTTTTTCGAGAGCTGTAAGAATATATTTTAAGTGACCATTGTGGGGTGGTTGAAACCGTCCGTGAATAATTGCAATCGAGTGTTTGGCATTCATAAGGTGAAGTATAGCAAGAAAATATTTTACGCGCTTATAATATTTCCAAAAAACAATTTTAAAAACGACCCATTGACATAAATATTTTAAAGTGTATAATATAATTAAGGAGTCAATGGTGACAAATTCCGAGTTTTGCTGAAAATCGGTTCACAAGAGTAAGCACATTTAAAATTTATAGGGATATGGCTGATTTAACATCGGTTTCAACAGAAGAAAAGCTTCAGATTTATGAAGCAATGTTGGTGGAAATGGCCAAAAGGGGAGAATACAGCTCACCTCTTGGTCTAAAAAGGGCATTGGGAAACCTTGCCAAAAAAATTAAGTTAGAACCCGAGAAAGTTTTCTCCGTAGGTTGCGACGTTTTAACAAAGGCCATAAACCAGGTCTTTGCTCCCGGAAATAACGAGGAAGAAAACTTCCACGGAGGACACTAATTTTTAAACCCAATCAAAGTATTTTTAGTCAAGGTAAGCTTAAGGCTTCTAAACAGGTAATTATTCCTCCGCAAAAAGCGCTAGGATAGAACAAGAACTGTTCCTCACTAAAAATATTTTTTGCTTGCTCTTCTCAAGCAATTGTCATTGACAAGAAGAATCTAATTTAGCTTCGTAATTAATTTACGAGGCTATTTTTTTATAACAAAGAAGTAGAAAAAGAGTGTTTAGTGTGCTAAAGTAAATTTGTTAAATGGAGACGTGGTGGAGCGGTCTAACATACCTCTTTGCTAAAGAGGCAGGGCGTAAGCCCTCGCGAGTTCGAATCTCGCCGTCTCCGCAAAGGCTTGCTTTTTTATGGTTTCTGTGTTAGAATAATATAGAACATAAAAAAAGTTCATTCACAATTTTCTCAAGTTTTAAAAATTTATTTGATGAATTTAAAAAGAAGTTATTCAGAGATTAAAAGGCTTGCAAGCGAAAACAAATTTGCAGATGTGTTTTTGTTAATTAAAGAAGTTGAAAAACAAAAACTTGCTATTGTCGCAGAGTCAGAGTCTAAAAATGGGGTACTTCCAAAAATTATTGGAAGAGGTTTGGAGTACACCGTTTATTCCATGACAAACGGTCGTGTTAGAAAAAGACCAAATACCGTTGCCGAGCAAAATGATGTTCTTTTGTCGTGGTGTATTGATGGCGAGAAAAGAAGAAACAAAATTATTGAATCAATAAATAATCTTTCGGAGATTTCTGTTGAGTTGGTTCAAGAAATCTTGGCTGCTTATAGAATTCACAAGTCGTTATTGGGGAGCCCTGTTTTTAAAAAAAATGGTAGCTATACCCAAAATAAAATTGTAACGCTTGATGCATATTTTGAGAATCATAATATTTCCGAAAACGAGAAGGTGGTAGATAAATACGTAGAATTTGTACACCACCTCTGGATGGCTGGTATGTGTGATGGAACCTTTAAGTTTCTGGAAAATAATGGAATTAATAACGAGGGTGATTTGGTCCAACTAGATTTTGGGGAAATGATTTTTACTAAAGAAAAAGTAATTTCTTTGATTGAATCTAAAAAATGGTTGAGTCAAAATTTTAGGTTTATTGCAGATGAAAGCTTGAAACTTTATATCGAAGAAAGGTTCGAGCAAGAGCTAACATTATCTAAACTTGAGAAATTTTGGCCGGAGCGTTTTATAAATTCTGACAAAATTAAAAAGTGGGAAGAATTATACAACCAGTATTCAAAAAGCTGGGCATAATTTTTTTAAATAGTATTTGAGCAGTTTAAAATTTAATTTTTAGACTGCTCTTTTTTATAACCAAACCGTAAACTTTTTGATATACCACTTTTTTACAACTTGAACGAGTGCGCAGTATGCGAGTAATGTTACAGCAAGAATAGGGAAGAACATAAGTGGTAATGCTTGCATTCCGATGTCTCTACCTAGATGAGTGAATGGCAAAGCTATTCCAGTTATCATTATTATTGTTGTGAGTAATACAACAAATTTTGATGCAGTACTTTCGATGAAAGGAATTTTTTGTGTGCGAATCATGTGAACGATAAGTGTTTGAGAGAGAAGTCCTTCAACAAACCATCCAGATTGAAAGAGCGATTGATGTGCGGGGATATTTGCTTTAAACACAAACCATAAAATCAAAAATGTTGTTATGTCGAATACTGAACTAAGTGGCCCAATGTATAACATAAATCTTGAAATACCTTTTGTTTCCCATTTGCGTGGAGTTTTAAGAAACTCTTCATCCATTTGATCCCAAGGGATTCCAAGTTGAGAAAAATCGTAAAGCAAATTTTGTACCAAAATTTGTATTGGAAGCATTGGAAGAAATGGCAAAAAGATACTTGCTGCCAAAACACTAAACATGTTTCCAAAGTTTGAACTCGAAGTCATTTTGATATATTTCATAATGTTTCCGAAAACAATACGACCCTCGATAACTCCTTTTTCAAGTACAAGCAAATCATTTTCAAGCAAAATAACATCGGCAGATTCTTTTGCAATATCGACTGCTGTGTCGACGGAAATTCCAACATCAGATTCACGCATTGCCGCGGCGTCATTGATTCCATCACCCATATATCCTACTGTGTGATTGTTTTTTCTAAGTGCTTCAACAATGCGGGCTTTTTGAAGAGGGTCGACTTTTGCAAAAATAGTTGTTTGTTCTGCTTGTATTGCGAGCTCTTCGTCTGAAAGCGAATCGATTTCACCACCCAACATTATTTTTTCGATTTTTAAATTTACATCTGAACAAATTTTTTTCGTAACAACCTCGTTGTCGCCTGTGATAATTTTTACTTTTACGCCGTGTTCTTCTAGTAGGCGAATAGCTTCTTTTGCAGAAGCTTTTGCTGGGTCAAGGAATCCAATATATCCGACGAGTGTAAGTTCACTTTCGTCGCTGACTTTATAGAAGTGTTTTGATTTTGAAATTTCTTTGTAGGCAACAGCAATAACACGCAAACCTTCTTCGTTTAATCTTTTTGCAAATGCGCGAACGTTTATGTGTTTGTCTTCAGAAATTGCAACGCATTTTCCTTCTTCTTCGACGTTTGTTGTTACCGACAAAACTTCTTCGACTGCGCCTTTACAGATAAGATAATCTTTTC
>CAYSZI010000038.1:0-8555 GCA_964435545.1 uncultured Candidatus Saccharibacteria bacterium
GACTTTATATGCCCGGGAGTTGATTTTTGCCTTTGGTTTTTGAGGCTTTTTTCGCATTGAAGAAATTTTGTTAAACAAATACTTGAAAATAATATATAAAAATAAAGCAAGTGAAAGATAAAAAACAATAGCATGAGAATACAAAAAAGACATGAGTGTAAAGAAAAATAATTTTACATACTCAAAAGGCTGGTCTATATAATTTTTTGAAAATGGAATTTTTCCTGTTTTCTTTTGTTCGTCAACAATTGAAGTTTTAATTTTCTGAATCGCATCAGTAGAATTTTGTTTTGCCTTATCAAAAACATTTGCGTTATTTGCTCGCCATGTTTCCATTCCTAAAACAGCACCACCCAAAGGACTTTTTACTGAATCTGGAATACTAGAAATTACACTACCCTTTAGCTGATTCACCTGATCAACAACTGGAGCAAGAGGACTGCTTGGAGAAATTTGACCCGTCATAAAAATCTGACTTGGAAAATTTGTAGCATTCGAAACCACTGATGCGGTCAGATTGTCACCCGCCTTGGATGGTACAAAGATTGTTGGTAAACGAACCGTTTGAGGAGACAATGCAAAAGGTTCTGTTGATCCATTGCCCAAGGTCTCAACCAAATTTCCGATTGTTGCAGAAAAAGTATGATCACCAGAACTAACACGAAAAGTTACAGTTGCTGTTGAAACACCACCAGAAGCAATTGAAATGTTTTTTTGACCAAGCAAAACATTCCCATCGTAAAACATTACATTTCCAGAGAGTGAATTTGGTTCAGCATTATGAAAAAGAGCAGACAGATTTACAGAGTCACCGTCCGAAGGAGACTCTGGGCTTACCCACATTGGACCACCCAAAAAACCAGTACCTGCAAACACAAAAGGTATTTTAATTAAAAATATTGAGATAAAAAGCGATATAATTACGAGATTTCGCATCGGCCGTTTAATCATGCTTGCATTATATAACGCAAACGTAAAAATTGAAACGATTTTACTATTTCACAATAATAGTAAAAAAACCAAACAAAACAACTGCAAAATTTAATACTGAGTGCGAAAGAGAAACCAAAATTAAATTTGGATATTTATGATACAAAATTGCAAAAAATAAACCAGCAACAAAAGCAAAAGGTAAACCAATTTCTGGAAAAGGATATATTGCGTGCATTCCAGCAAAAAGTAAAGCATTGACCGTGATTATTGTAAAAGAATCCGGAAAAACTTTTTTTAAAAGTGGCATCAAAAATCCTCTAAACGCAAACTCTTGAAAAAAAGAAACTGGCATGAACAAAAATAAAAAATGAGGCATTGTCCACCATCTATGTACTGGGTGAAAATTGAGACTACGTGCAAAAATAATTACCGCGACAAGTGCAATGAATGTTGAAATAAAATAAACAGGCAAATATCTTTCAATATTTTTTGTTGTGATACCCAAATTTTCTTTTGTCCAATGTTGTTTTTTTATAACTCCATATATAAGCAATGAAAAAACAAGCAAAACATACATGCGCGAGGATACAGGCAATACATTAAAATACAAAAGGGCTATTGGAAAAATAAAGAAAAAAATTACTTGCAAACTAGCAATTTCTATAGATTTTACGTGTGACGAATCTTTTGGTACGGGATTCATGTTTTAAATAATAGCACAATATATATAAGAATATATGTGTATGATATAATAAAAAAATGATGACATTAAATGAAATCCGTGAAAATTGCATTTCGGCTCGAAACCTAATGCTTCGAGCTCGAAATGAACATTTTGGCGTTGGTGCTTTTAATATAGACAACCAGGAAACCCTTGTTGCAATTTGCAACGCAGCAAAAAAACTTAATTCCCCTGCTTTGGTAGAACTTTCAGACGGAGAAGTAAAATCAATCGGTCTTTCAAATATTCGTGACATGGTCAACAATTATAAAAAAGAAATGGGTGTCGAAATATATATAAACCTCGACCATAGCCCAAGTGTAGAATCAGCAAAAGCTGGAATCGATGCTGGTTTTGAATTTATCCATATCGACGTATCACAAGCAAACCACAAAGCTTCCGACGAAGAAATAATAAACGCCACAAAAGAAGTTGTTGAATACGCAAAAAAAACAGGGGCTGTTGTCGAAAGTGAGCCACATTATTTTGGAGGAAGTAGCAATCTACATTCTGAAAATATTGATTACGAAGAAATCAAAAAAACTTTTAGCACACCAGAAGGTACAAAAAAGTTTGTTGATTCAACAGGTATTGATACTTTTGCAGCAGCAATCGGAAACCTCCACGGGAAATATCCTGTTCCAAAAAAACTTGATTTGGAGTTACTAAAAAAAATTCGAGGATCAATTGATTGCAACATTAGTCTTCACGGAGGAAGCGACACACCGCTTCAATATTTCGAAGAAGCAGTCAAAATTGGTGTAAGTAAAATTAATATAAACTCAGACATGCGCTATGCATATCGCACAACACTCGAAAAGGACCTCGCAGAAAATCCAAATGAATACGCGGTAATAAAATTGATGCCAGAAATAATCGAAGCCGTCCAAAAAGTTGTTGAGGAAAAAATTCAAGCATTCGGTTCTGCGGGAAAAGCAAAAGTGTAAAATTGAGACTAAAGATGTATACTATTTTCTGTGGAAGATACAGACGATGAATTAATTTCGAAATATATACAGGGAGAAGAAGAGTCTTTTAATATCTTAGTGCAGCGATACACAAAACCGTTGTATCTTTTTGCACTTCGAATGACGGGAAAAAATGAACTAGCAGAAGATATTGTCCAAGAAACTTTTTTAAAAGTTTGGAAAAAAATTTCTTCATATAAAAATGGAAGCAACACGTTTAAATCGTGGGTTTTTACTATTACTCGTAACACCACAATCGACCAACTGAGAAAGAAAAAAATGCCTGTTGTTTCTGACTTTGATACAAAAGATGGAAATAATTACTTAATGGATACTGTATATGATGCCGAGACACTACCTTCAAATCTTATCGAAAAAGCTGAACAAAAAAATATGCTTGAAGGAGCATTGAATTCTCTTTCAATAGAAAACAAAGAAATATTAACACTCCATTACCAAGATGAAATGACGTTCGAAACAATCGGTAAAATCCTTAAAAAGCCTTTAAACACAGTAAAAAGTCGCCACAGGAGAGCTTTGAGTAAACTAAAAGATTATCTAGAAAACCAAGACACGTAGCGCACCAAAGACAATATTAACAACGTATTAAGAGTATAAAACATTTTATGAAACCAGATTTATATACACTATTTAAAAACGACGGTGAACAACACGCTCCAAAAGCGGAGCTTTTGGAGCGTGTTGTTTCAGGGATAAAACTTGAGCAAAACAAGATTATTCGTCAACAAAAAATACTTTGGCGAACAACTTTTTTTATTTTTTCTCTTGTCACAATAGCCACAGGAATACACGCGTTTTCAGGAATAGCTTCTTCAAATTTTACAGACTATGCATCCTTGATTTTTTCAGACACAAGTGCAGCTACTTCTATCTGGAAAGAACTTTCAATTTCTATTGTTGAATCACTTCCCGTCTTTAGTATCGGATTATTCTTGGCAAGCATTTATCTTTTAGTTTGGTCGGCAAAAAAATATTCAATACGCTCGCAAACGCTAGCATACTAAAAAAATTATATGGAAAAAATAAAAACATTTTTGCGATCAAATAAAATAAACCATCTCATGACTTCAATCTTGATGGTTGTTGTGATTATTTTTACATTTCACATTGGCGAAGAATTTGGATACAAAAAAGCTGAATCGATTGACCATATGTCAAACGGATACTACAAAGCATTCGGGCAAGGAGAACAAAAACAAACAGGGCTTTTTGGATCGTTGTTTGATGACCAGACCGGAACGCACGGAGTTGCAGGAAAAGTCATAAACACGACAGCAACAAATATTATTGTTGAAGACAATGATGGAATTGAAAAAACTGTTATTTTTGATTCAAAAACGATAATTCGAAAACAGAGAAAGACTGTGGAGTTTTCTGAAATTAAAGACGACGATTTTGTTGTAGTAATAGGCTCTCCGAATAATGATGGAAAAATAACTGCAAAAATTATTCGTGTTCTCCCACCTCCCGCAAACGATCACGACCAGGACAATCAAACGAGTTCCTCTACATTATCAACAACAACGTCACAATAAATAATTTTTTAAAAGTATGCAAAATTTAAATAAAGTAAAAGAGTACGCAGTAAACAACAAAGGTAAAAGTGCTTGTTTAATAATTTTAATTTTAATTATCGGTTATTACAAATACAAACATTTTACTGCAACAGGAGCACAAACAACATACATTACAAGTACCGTTCAAAAAGATTCAATTGTTGCTTCTATAACAGAAACGGGTCAAGTACAAACAAATCATCAACTCGACATTAAACCAAAAGTTTCAGCGGACATCGTTTATGTAGCAAAAAGTTCCGGTGATACTGTTTATGCTGGCGAATTAATTGCACAACTCGATGCAACTGATGCAAACAAAACTGTTCGCGATGCTCAAGCAAGTTTAGATAGTGCAAAATTATCTTTACAAAAAATACAAGAACCAGCGGATCAAGTTTCATTACTTCAAGCTCAAAACGCACTCACACAAGCAAATACAAGTTTAGCAAAAGCTTATAATGACGGCTTCAATAATGTTTCAAGTGCATTTATCGACTTACCTACTGTTATAACAGGAGTCGATGGAGTTTTACATAATACAGACGCCATCTCCGGAACAAATTTACAAAAAAATTTAAATTACTACAGCGACCAAGCATCGACTCTTGAAGATTCGACAAATTACGGCAAGGCGCTAAAATATCGCAATGATGCAGAAAGTGCCTTTATAAATGCAAAAGCATCTTATGATAAAAGTTTTAGTGATTATAAAAACACAAGCCGATCAGCAGATGTAACTGCAATAAATTCTCTTATTACGGAAACTTACAACACAACTATTTTGGTTTCAGATGCAGTAAAAAGTGCAAGTAATCTAATCCAGTACTACCAAGACCTCGAGACAGCACAAAACCATACACCAGTTGCAAAATCAACAACGCAATTAAACACATTATCTGGATACACAAACATAATGAATGGTGACGTAAGTACCCTTTCAAATATTAGCTCAACAATCGCCAATGATTTAATTTCTATCCCTGAACAAAAAGCTACTCTCCAAAAATTACAAGACGGAGCAGACGTTATAGATATTCAATCTTCAAAACTTTCTGTTCAACAAAAAGAAAATGCACTTCAAGACGCAAAAGATAATTTAGACAATTATTACATAAGAGCTCCGTTTTCTGGAACACTCTCGGTAGTTAATGTTAAAAAAGGAGACTCCGCTGGTACTGGCTCTGCGATCGCAACTCTTATTGCAAATGAGCAAGTTGCAAATGTAACAATAAACGAAGTAGATGCAGCAAAAATAAAAATCGGAGACAAGGTTACTCTTTCATTTGACGCAGTCGACACTCTAACATTAACAGGAAAAGTTTCTACAATAGATACAGTTGGAACAGTTTCTTCTGGTGTAGTAAATTATTCTGCAACTATTTCATTTGACTCAACAGACCCACGTGTAAAACCAGGAATGAGTGTTTCTGCTTCAATAATAACAAACACACGTCTTGATGTCCTTACTGTTCCAAACGGTGCAGTAAAAAATTCCGGCGGAACAAGTTATGTTTTAGCATTTGATACACCACTCACAGGAACACCTGTTGCTGGTATACAAGGATTGCCATCAGTTGTACCACCACAACAAATACCAGTTGAAATTGGAATAGCAGATGACACAAACACTGAAATTATTTCTGGATTAAAAGAAGGTCAACAAATCGTTACCCGAGTAATCAATCCTATAGCAGCTTCAGCAACAGCAGCACCATCTATACTTAGCGCCGCAGCTGGTGGAAACAGAGGAGGTGCTGGTGGTGGCGGAGCAGCAAGAGCACTAGGTGGTGGAGCAAGAGGAAACTAAATAAAATAATCGCATGATAGAAATAAAAAATATTACAAAAACATATTCCAACGGTGACATTGTATTTACTGCACTTCATGGAATTTCGTTTAAAATAGAAGATGGAGAATTTGTTGCAATCATGGGACCATCTGGTTCTGGAAAATCTACACTCATGCACATTTTGGGAGCGCTCGACACGCCAACGACAGGAACTTATTTTTTAGACGGAAAAGATGTTTCAACTATGTCAGAAGACCAACTTGCAGACATAAGAAAAGAAAAAATTGGTTTCGTTTTTCAATCGTTCAATCTCCTACCCCGCACGACAGTGTTAAGAAACGTTGAACTACCTTTAATGTATGAGGGTGTTAATATTAAAATCAGATCTGAGCGCGCAAAAAAATCTTTGCTTGCATCAGGCTTTGATGAGTCACACTTCGAACATAAATCAAATCAATTATCTGGTGGGCAAATTCAACGCGTTGCAATCGCCCGTGCTCTTGTAAACGACCCTTCACTTATTCTTGCAGACGAGCCAACAGGAAATCTAGATACTCGCACTGGCGAAATTGTTTTAGGAACATTTCAAAAACTAAACAAAGAAGGTCGTACTATTGTTCTTATTACTCACGAGCGTGATGTTGCGGAGCACGCTGATAGAATTTTATTTATTAAAGATGGAAATCTTTTAGAAGATTCAAAAAACCATACTCGCCGCATAGCAAAAATATAAAATGAAAACATCAGATTTATTAAGAGAAACATATTCTGCCTTAACCTCCAACAAAGTTCGTTCGGGACTTACAATGCTTGGAATTGTTATTGGTATTAGTTCTGTTATTGCGATGGTTGCCCTCGGAAACGGTGCTCAACAGTCAATCCAAGCAAGCATTCAATCTATCGGATCAAATCTCGTGATTGTCACCCCTGGTGCTCAACGTTCGTTTGGAGGGCCATCAGCCAGTCGTGGAAGTGCCTTAACACTTACAGTTCCCGACGCACAAGCTATAAAAGCTGGTGTTTCAAATATTTCCGATATTGCGATGAACGTTTCTAGTCGCGGCCAAGTTACAGCAAAAGGTACAAATTCAAATACAAGCATTACAGGAACAACTCCTTCATATGCAAATATCAGAAATGTAACAATTGACGAAGGAACATTTTTAACAGACAACAATATTTCTTCAGATGCAAAAGTTGCAGTTATTGGTCCAACAACAAGAGATGATTTATTTGGAGTTGGTTCAGAGGCACTTGGTCAAATCATAAAAGTAAAAGGTGTTGAATTTAAAATTATTGGTATCACAAAATCAAAAGGTGGATCTGGTTTTACAAACAGCGATGATGTTGTTTACATTCCTTACACAACCGCGCAACACTATTTAACCGGAAATCAATATTTATCCGAAATCGATATTTCAGGACAAAGTGCTGATGTAACAACTCAGGTTCAAATTGATGTTACTGCTCTTCTTACAGCGAGACATCATATAAAAGATGGAGCGACTGCAGATTTTTCTACACTTAATCAATCCGATATTATCGCAACAGCATCAAGTGTTACAAATACATTTACTATTCTTCTAGCAGCAGTTGCAGGAATTTCCCTACTCGTTGGTGGAATTGGAATCATGAATATGATGCTCACCACAGTTACAGAACGTACTCGTGAAATTGGTCTTCGAAAAGCTATTGGAGCAAAAAGACGCGACATAAGTATGCAATTTCTAATCGAAGCAGTTACTCTAACTTTCATCGGCGGACTTATCGGAGTAATTCTGGGAGCAGCAATTGCATATGGAATTAGCGGTCTCGGAATTATGCAAGCGCAAGTATCAATACCGTCAATTTTCCTCGCGTTCGGTGTATCAGCTGGAATCGGTATCATTTTTGGATGGTACCCAGCAACACGCGCTGCTGCTATGAGTCCGATTGATGCACTTCGTTACGAGTAAATTATTAATCAAGGTCAAAATTATTATTTTAATTGTTTTTGTAAAAAATTATATGAAAGAAAAATGTACAAAAAAATCAATGGTTGTTTATATAATCATTGTTTTAGTTCTTGTTTGCGGTTCGTATTATATGGGATATCAAGGCGGAAAGAATTCATCTTCTAGTCAAATGGCTGGAGGATACGGAAACGGAGGCCAAAGAAACGGTGGCGGTAACCGTGGCGGAGGAATGGTAAACGGAGATGTTATATCAAAAGATGATACATCAATAACAGTAAAAGGTCGCGATGGAAGTTCAAAAATAATTTTGTATTCAGGTAGTACTCAAGTCATGAAAAGTACATCCGGAGCGTCAACAGATATTTCAATTGGCTCACAAATAATAGTTCAAGGTAAAGCAAACACAGACGGAAGTGTAACAGCACAAACAATTCAAATTCGTCCAAATATGCCAAAACCAGACCAGGTACCTGCAACAAACTAATAAATATAGTAAAAATGCTCGGCGAAACCAAAGGTTTCGCCGAGCATTTTTATTTCATTTATGCTAGTATTATCCCATGACAAACCCAATGACCGCAAAAGCAATTCGACAACTTTCAGACAAAAAAT
>CAYSZI010000039.1:0-8070 GCA_964435545.1 uncultured Candidatus Saccharibacteria bacterium
TTCGGTTGTTCTTTTTTCTTTGACTTTTCTTCTTTTTTTGTTGGTTTTGCTTTTGGTTGTTGGTCACGCTACAAACGGTGCGAGAAGCTGGTTTTCACTCGGAGCTTTTTCCTTTGAACCATCAGATTTCATGAAAATTGTTTTGATTTTGGTTTTGGCAAAATATTTTTCTCGTAGACATATTGCAATAGGGGAAGTAAAACATCTTTTTATCTCCGGCGCATATTTTTTGATTCCATTTGTTCTCATTGTTCTTGAGCCAGATTTTGGAGTATCTATGACGCTTGGTCTTATTTGGTTTGGAATGACACTAGTAGCTGGTATTAGAAAACGTCATTTGGCACTTCTTTTCGGTATAGGATTTTTTTGTTTTTTTGTAATGTGGACTTTTGTTTTTGCTCCATATCAAAAAGCTCGTATTACAAACTTTATTCACCCCCTTACAAATATTCACGGTTCGGGATACAACGTTCACCAAGCTGTAATCGCTGTTGGCTCTGGAGGATTATTTGGAAAAGGAATCGGTTATGGAACACAATCTCGCTTGCGTTATCTTCCTGAGTATCAAACCGATTTTATTTTTGCTGCATTTGCTGAAGAGTGGGGTTTTGTTGGCGCGATTTTGCTACTTATTCTTTACGGACTTTTGCTTGCGCGAATACTAATGATTGGCATGCATGGAGAAGGCAATTTTGAGTCACTTTTTGCTTCTGGTGTAATGATTTTGTTTATCTCACACATTTTAGTTAACGTTGGAATGAATATGGGAATTTTGCCAGTGGCTGGAATTCCGCTTCCGTTTATGAGTTATGGTGGATCACATTTGATTGTCGAATTTGGAGCACTTGGAATACTTTCATCAATGAGAAAAGGTAAAAGGCCGATACATCCAGAAGATTTAACAAGAGAATTCGAAGGGCTATAAAGTAAAAAATATGATAGAATCGTTTTTATATGCAGTTGATAGACGGACGAAAAATTAGAGATGAAATATTAGCAATGCTTAAAACACGTATTGCTAATTTGTCTTTTTCGCCGATTTTTTGTGATGTTCTTGTTGGAAATAATTCTGAATCTATTCAGTATGTAAAAATGAAAGAACGTGTTGCTGAAGGGCTTGGTATAAAAACTCATCCAGCGGTTTTTCCTGAAAATATTACAACCGAAGAATTGATTATTGAAATCAAAAAAATATCAGAAATTCCAAATATGTCTGGACTTATTGTTCAGTTGCCACTGCCATCGCATATAGATACACAAAGGGTTTTAGATTCAGTACTAACAAATATTGACGTTGATGCAATTAGTACTGAAATTTCAGAAAAATTTTATTCAAACAATCCTGCTTTTGTTTTTCCGACGGCAAGTGCGGTGCTAAAAATTCTTGAGAGTTTGAATTTAAATCTTAAAGAAAAAAAGGTTGTAATGGTTGGACAGGGGATGCTTGTTGGAAAACCTGTAACACATTTGTTGAAAAATCTGGGTGTTAGTGTTGCTGTTGTCGATAGTTCTACACAAAACAGTGTTGAGATTTTTAAAACTGCAGATGTTTTGATTTCTGCGATTGGTCAGGCGGGGATGATAAAAGGTGAAATGTTAAAGGACGGGGTCGTTTTGATTGACGCGGGTACGTCAGAATTAAACGGTGGAATTTTGGGAGACGTCGACCAAGAGTCGGTTGAAAATATTGCGAGTGCGTTGTCTCCAGTGCCAGGAGGTGTGGGGCCAGTTACGGTCGCAATGCTTATGCAAAATATTGTGATTTCAGCGGAGCGAAAAAATTTGTAAACAAATTTTTTCGCTCCGAATTGTGTGCTAAAATATGTCTATGAATTTTTTCACACAAGTACCAGTACATTTTATAAACAACGTTACCCCTATGTGGGCAGATATTATTACTTTTTGCGCTACAACTTTGGGTGTGGTTATGGCGTGTGGGGTTTTGGTTTTTTTGATTGTTAGAAAATTTCCATACCAGCATGCCTTTTCTACATTTGAACATTTTGTAAAAAAAGCTAGTGATATTTTTACAATTTTTGTTGCATCTTTTGGTTCATATTTACTCAGCGTTATGTTTAAAAATATTTTTATGATTGGTCGTCCAGCTTTTTACGACGTTGATTTACACCCTATTTTAAACCTTACAGGCTTTGGATTTCCATCAAGCCATGCTTCTTTTTATGGTGCAATGGCGGTGATGCTTTTTTTTATAGACAAAGAAGCTGGTGCCTTTGCTATTTTTACTGCTTTTGTCATAGGAGTTGCTCGTATTTTTGCTGGAGTTCATTCACCAGTCGATATTTTGGGCGGTTTTATCTTGGGTATTCTTGTTGCGGTAGTTGTTGATTTTGTTGTAGAAAAGCTAAACGATTGGAAGACTGCATAAAAACCTTAATTTAAAAGGTTTAAAATTAAGTCATAATTGTTTGCAAATCGGCTATTTTTCTGTAAAATAGGGGCTATTATGATTAAACAAAGAATTGGTGCCATTTCCGTGCTTATTGTTGGAATTATTATAGGTTTTTTTGTGTATAAATCTGAGCCAATAAACGGGCACGTTCCAACACGTCCTGCGATACTCACAAACTTTTTTCAGAAGCATCAAATGCCATTTACTCTTGGTCTTGATCTTTCTGGTGGAACACACCTTGTTTACGAGGCAGATGTTTCCGCAATTCAAAAAACTCAAGTTTCTGATTCGATGCAAGTCCTTCGTGACGTTGTTTTGCGCCGTGTAAATGGCAAGCAAGTCTCTGGAGTATTGGGTGTTCTTGAACCTCTAGTTCAAGTAAAAGAAGGTGGGATTGGTGCCGCAGGAAGTGAGCAACTTGTTGTTGATCTTCCTGGTGTCACCGACGTTACAGCCGCAGAAAACACAATCGGTCAAACTCCAACTCTCGATTTTCGTCTAAAGAGCGATACTCAAGTTCCACAAAATGTTACTGTTGATGCAAATGGACATGCAAATGTCTCTGTTGATCCATATGCACAATTTGTTTCAACAGGACTTACAGGACGATATCTAAAGACTGCAGCAGTTCAATTTGATCAAAACACTGGTTCTGCTTTTGTCTCACTTACTTTCAATGATGACGGAGCAAAACTTTTTGACGATATAACAAAAAATAATATTGGAAAGCCCCTAGCAATCTTTTTGGATGGTGCTCCAATTTCTTCACCAACAATCCAAACAGAAATTTCTGGCGGACAAGCCGTAATTACAGGAAACTTTACTCCAGCACAAGCAAAGGCTTTGGCAGATTCTCTTTCATACGGAGCACTCCCTGTTCCGATCCATCTTATTTCGAGTGAACTCATTGGGCCAACTCTTGGCGCAAGCGCAATGCAAGCTGGAATTTTTGCTGGCCTCGTAGGATTTTTGATTGTTGCTTTGTTTCTAATCTTTTGGTATCGCTTGCCAGGACTTGTTGCTGTTATCGCACTTTCTTTGTATGTCGTTGTTACTCTCTTTGTTTTCAAAGTCTTACACGTAACACTTTCTTCGGCAGCAATCGCAGGATTTATTATTTCGATTGGTATGGCCGTGGATGCCAACGTGCTTATCTTTGAACGTATCAAAGAAGAGCTTCGTGGTGGACGCACGGTCGCCGATGGAATTACAGCAGGATTTTCAAGAGCATGGCTTTCAATTCGTGATTCAAACATCTCAAGTATAATCACCGCAGTTATTTTGTTCTTCATTTTTGCTGATTCATTCGTACGTGGATTTGCGATTACATTTTTGCTTGGAGTTTTGATTTCAATGCTTTCAGCAATTCTTATTAGTCGCTTGTTGTTACGCTCAGTTGCTACACGCGAAAATAATAAAGTAACAGCATTTCTTTTTGGTTCAGGACTTTCATCTGCAAAACATATTGGAGAACACGTCGAAAAAAAGAAATAACATTTAATATTTAACTATTTACTGAATCATATGTTTATTATAAAAAACAAATTTGTATTTCTCACAATCTCGGCGATTATCGTTTTGAGTTCAATTCTTGCTGTGGTTGTATTTGGTTTGAAAAAAAGTATCGACTTTACAGGAGGAACACAACTCGAAGTAAGTTACACAACTTCACGCCCAGATATTTCTTTGGTATCAGCAATGCTTTCAAAGGACAATCTTTCTGATGCAATCGTTCAACAAGAGGGAACAACAGGTCTTTCAATAAAATCAAAATCACTTTCAGACGAAGAGCGTGTAGTTTTGGTTTCAGACCTTTCTTTGGGTGGTGTATATCCTCTAACACAAACAAGCTTTACCTCAATCGGTCCCTCGGTTGGACGTGAGCTCGCAAGTAAGGCTGTTGTTGCAATTATCGTAGTTGTTATAGCGATTATTCTTTATATAACTTTTGCATTTCGCACAGTTTCAAAACCAGTTTCTTCTTGGAAATATGGACTTATTGCAATCGCAACTCTCGTTCACGATATCGCGATTCCATCTGGAGTATTTGCACTTCTAGGACATTTTTATGGGGCTGAAGTTGATACACTTTTTGTGGTAGCACTCCTTACTGTTTTGGGTATTTCGGTTTCAGATACAATTGTTGTGTTCGATCGTATTCGTGAAAATCTAAAAAACCATACAGCTCCTACCTTTGCTGATACTGTTGGAAAAAGTTTGAACCAAACATTTGTTCGTTCAATAAACACATCTCTTACTGTTATTTTGGTTCTTGTGGCTCTATTCTTCTTTGGACCAGTTGCGACAAAAAATTTCTCACTCGTTCTAATCGTCGGTATGTTTTTTGGAACATATTCGTCAATCTTTGTGGCCTCACCACTTCTTGTTATTACAGAAGGTTTGCAACACAAAAAAGGAAAGAAATAGGTTTTTTGAATAGGGTAATAATGGTGTTACAATAAGACGGTATTTCGTTTTGTGGTTATTTTTATCACTAATTATTTTTACCATTATGAAAAGTAAAAAATCAAAGAAAATTGGCAGCATTGTTGTACTGATATTAGCGCTTGGGTTTGTGGGGTATGCGCTTGGGTTTTTTGGAAAGCGTTTGACCCCAATGCAAATGCTAGCAAGTTCTTTTTCTGAAAAGCAATATTATGTTGATAAAACATTAACAATCGTTCTTGATTTGAAGAAGAAAAAAACTTCACTTGATGAAAAATATTCCGACCTAGGTAATCTTACTTTCGATATTTCTCAAAATACTGACAATAGTGATTTGTTAAATAGTAAGGCAAAAATTTCTGTTGATGGATATGTACTCGCAGATGATTCAGGTTCTCCTTTTTCGAAGCTTGATTTTGCTGGAGATTTTGTAATGGCAAATAAAGTTTTTTATGCCCGTGCAACAAAGCTTCCGATGGTTCCTTTTTTTGATCCAGCTAAAGTAAAAGATATATGGTGGAGTATAGATCCTGTATCACTTGCTCAAAAATTTGGCGGGGAAGATAAGGCAAAAGAAATACAAAAATATTTTGACGGGACATTTTCAAAAACCGAAGAAGATGCAAAGGCAATGTCGGAAATTTTTGAAAAAGACAACTTTGTTGTAAATCCTAAGTTTATAGGCGAAGAAAAAGTAAATGGACGTACTGTAAGAGATATTACATTTACAATCGATAAAAAAATTCTTGCAGATTTTGTTTATGATATGAGCGTATATGAAAACAAAAAGAAGGATGATAAAGCTGTAGCCGACGATGTTCTAGCGAAATCAAAGGACGATGTCGTAAAAATGCTTGATAATGCGACGATCACTCCTATTGCTGTTGGTGTTTATACAGACGACAATCGTTTGTATAAAATCGATGCGAATGTTGATATAAAAGACCCGGCATACAATCCAGCTGATCAGGCCGCATTTGAAGTTATGAATGTTGGTTTTTCTGCAAAGATGGATTATAGCCCAGTTGCTCAAATCGAAGTACCATCAGACTCTCAACCAATCGAAAAGCTTTTGAGTCAAATATTTGGTGATATGTTTTCTTCTGCTGTAAAAAAACATTCAGCTAAATAATTATTATTTAATTTTATTAAAAATTATGAATACATCATATATAATTCTCGGAATCATCGTTCTTGTTTTGGTTTTTATTGTCGGTCTATATAACGGATTTGTTACATTGCGCAATCGTGCAAAAGAGGCTTGGGCAGATATCGAAGTCCAACTCAAGCGCCGTTACGACCTTATACCAAATCTCGTAAATACAGTAAAAGGTTATGCAACACATGAATCTCAAGCATTTGAAAAAGTTTCGCAAGCTCGAAGTCAGGCAATGCAAGCTGGAACACCAGCTCAAAAAGGTGAAGCAGAAAATGCTTTGTCTGGAACTTTAAAATCATTGTTTGCTATTTCCGAAGCCTATCCAGAGCTTAAGGCTAATACAAATTTTCTTGAGCTTCAACGTGAACTTTCTGATACTGAAAACAAAATCCAAGCAGCTCGCCGTTTTTACAACGGACAAGTTCGTGATTTGAATACAAAAGTTGAAAAATTCCCAGGCAATATCATCGCCGGAATGTTTCATTTTGCAAAAATGGATTTCTTTGATTTGGGAGACAATGATGCTGCACAAAATCCAGTAGAAGTTAAATTCTAAAAACTAATTTTTGAAAAGAAAATGGCAAATCTTTATACTCAACAATCAAAAAACGTTACAAAGACCTGGATGCTTATGTCCTTGGTATTTTTGCTTGTGATTGCTCTCGGTTGGTTTTTTAGTATATATTTTCAAAACCCATCGATACTTATTTTCTTTTCACTTTTTGCAATTGTTTTAAACATAATTTCGTATTGGTATTCTGATAGGGTTGTAATAAAGCTCTCTGGTGCTCGTCCTGCAACACGCGAAGAATTTTTTGATTTGTATACAATTGTAGAAAATCTTTCGATTACTGCGGGTCTACCAACTCCAAAAATTTACGTTGTTGAGGATTCTGCACCAAACGCATTTGCGACGGGGCGCGATAAAAATCATGCTGTTATTTGTGCTACGACAGGTCTTCTTGCGATTTTAAATCGTACAGAACTCGAAGGTGTTATTGCTCATGAGCTTTCTCATATCGGAAATCGCGACATGTTGGTTTCAACTGTTGTCGTGGTACTTGTTGGTTTTATTTCGATTATTTCAGATGTTTTTTTGAGAAGTCTTTTGTGGGGAGGGGGAAGAAGAAATAGCAAAGATAGCGAGGCTGGAGGAATTTTGATTGTTGTCGGAATTATTTTTGCAATACTTGCTCCGCTCATCGGAACTCTTATACAACTCGCAATTTCACGCAAACGAGAATACCTCGCAGATGCTTCAGGTGCGCTTCTTACACGCTATCCAGAAGGCCTTGCGACTGCATTAGAGAAGATTGGAAGAAATAGTGAGCCACTTCTTCATCAATCAAATGCAATTGCGCATTTGTATATTGCAGACCCAACAGGAGGCAAAAAAACTGCGTGGTATAAAACACTGTTTATGACTCATCCACCAATAAGCGATCGTGTGCGAGCTTTGGTGGGGAATAAATAATATTTATTAATAACATAAAATGTATATGCAAATAAATTACATTTCAATTTTAGTAGCTTCAGTTTTGCAGTTTGCTTTAGGTTCTTTGTGGTATTCACCAGTTATTTTTGGAAAACTTTGGATGCGTATTATGGAAACAACACATCTACCAAAAGAGGAATTACAAAAAATACAAAAAGAAATGATTCCTTTTTATGCCCTTCAGTTTTTACTTACTATGATTACCACAAGTATTTTTGCGATTTTTATTTTTATTTCAAAAACATACAATATTGGTATGAGTGTTTCAATGATAGCAATTTTTGTTTGGCTTGGATTTATTATGCCAACACAAATTGGCACAGTTCTTTGGGGGAAAACTAACAAAAAGTTTTGGTTGAAACAAATTTGTGTAATGGTTAGTTATCAGCTCGCAGCTATTATCATAGCTTCTTTTGTTTTAATGTTTTAATTTTGGAGAGATGCGTGAGCGGTTTAAACGGCAACCCTGGAAAGGTTGTGTGTCAGAAATGGCACCGGGAGTTCGAATCTCCCTCTCTCCGCTTGAGCTTCGCGAAAGTGGAGAGAAGCAAAGTACCTACG
>CAYSZI010000040.1:0-7948 GCA_964435545.1 uncultured Candidatus Saccharibacteria bacterium
TAGTGTATATTATTCATTAGCTAGGGTGTCCTAATTCGGGGGTTACTAGAAGAAAAATGTATCATTATTATAATACAATGTTTTACGCCTTAAGTCAATTAAAAAACAGCCCTCGAATGAGGGCTGTTTTTACAACTAAAATTATCTTTTTATAGTCGCACCAGTTTTAACAACATGTTCAACGAGTGTATTTGTATACCCCATTTCGTTGTCGTACCAACCCATAACTTTTACAAGATTTCCGCCTACAACTCGTGTAAGTGCGAGGTCTGCGATTGAAGCGTGAGAGTTTCCAAGAATATCAGATGATACAAGAGGCTCATCTGTTGTTGAAAAAACATTTTGCCAACGTGGATCCATTGATGCTTTTTTCAAAATTTCATTTACTTCTTCGGCTGTAGTATTTTTCTTTGAAATAAAAGTAACGTCAACAATCGAACCTGCTGGCACCGGAACGCGAATTGAAATTCCATCAAACAATCCTTTGAGTGCCGGATATGCCTGTGTCACGGCAATTGCTGCACCAGTCGAACTTGGCACAATATTTTGTGCAGCTGCGCGACCTTCTCGCAAATCTTTTTTTGAAGGACCGTCGACAAGTGCTTGTGAAGCTGTATAACCATGCACAGTATTTAAAATTGCTTTTTCAATTCCGAGTGCTTCATTTAAAATACCAATAATTGGAGAAGATGCGTTTGTTGTACATGATGCATTTGAAGTAATATCACATGTGCCAAATTTGTCCTCGTTTACTCCAAGCAAAATTGTTTCTCCAGCAACTGAGCCATCGCCTTTCGAAGGAGCCGATATAACAACCTTTTTTGCGCCGTCGTCGATGTGGAATTTTGCTTTTTCAAATGCAGTAAAAAGTCCTGTTGATTCTACAACGACGTCAATATTCAAATCTTTCCAAGGAAGCTTTGTTGTATCTTTTTCTGAAATAAATCGAACTTGTTTTCCATCTACCCAAATATCTTTTCCATCATTTTTTACTTCATGATTCCAGTGACGATACACTGTGTCATATTTCAAAAGATATGTAAGCGATTCAATCGAACCCAAATCATTAATTGCGACAACTTCTAATTCTGGTCTCTCCCAAGCAACTTTTAAAAATGCACGACCGATTCGGCCAAAACCATTTATTGCAACGCGTGTTTTATTCATATGTTTGTATTGTATCAAATTGTACCAACGAGACAAAGAAAAAAGCCTCATTTGCAATATTTTGCAAATGAGGCTTTTGATGTTGTTATATGAAAAAAGAGAATTATTCTTTAATCAATCTTTGATTCAAAATTTCACCATTATATACAACTTGTAGATTGTATATTCCGGGGATTAAATTTTTTACAGAAAATTGGTTTTCAGAAATATCACACTTTTTTGTTAGCACTTGTTGTCCGAGTAAATTAAACAACTTGATTTCGAAATCTTTATTTATTCCACTCACGACAACATTATCTGTTGCTGGATTAGGATAAATTTCAATTTTTGAATTGTTATTTAATTCACTTACGCCCGTTGTGCACGATTCAGAAACAGCGCTTGATGTATTACTACACCCATGAGTATTAATGCATTTAACGGCATAAACTCCTGGAACTGTTACTGAAACTTTCATTGAATCAGAACTCGATAAAACAAAACCATCACGATACCAAACGAATGAATCTGCAAGAATATCCGAAGATATTTTACAAACACCTGCTGGTATAATATTCGGCATTGCTTGTGGGTAGTAATCACAGCTATCAACTACAACACTTAAACATGCGGTATCAAAAATACTTACTGATGTACCAACACAACCATTTATATTTTCTTCTATCACTGAATAAAAACCAGAGGCAGTTGAAGTATAGGTTGAATTAGTAGCACCGATAATTAAAACTGAACCCGTGCGCCATTGATAGGTCGAACCAATTGAAGCTACGGCAACTGTCATGTTGCATGAATATGCTTCCACAACAGGTGTTGGCAATGCGTTGTAAACAACAACATGCGGAACACTATGTGATACACAATACTCACTTGAAGCCATAACTGTAAACGAACCACCTGTTGTAACACGTATCTCGCGTGCAGTATCACCATTATTCCAAAAATAGCTTGCATTCGGGTCATACACTGCTGTTAAAAGCACTGTATCACCAACACAAGATCTACCAATTTGAACAATGTTGCTATCTGGCGCATCGTGTCTGTAAACAAAAACAGAATCATGAGCAATACAACCCACAGAGCTAGTGGCTGTAATACTATACATTCCAGTCATACTCACAGGAATTGTTAGCGTTGTTGCGCCATTACTCCATAATACGCTTGAGGCGCTTGTTGATATATACAAATCTGAAGCAACATTGCTACAAATATTTGCAGTATCAACAGAACCAGCTGAACCATAAACCCAATCTACTAATGTTGCATCGATAGCAATAAACGGTAGTGGATTAAAAGTTACAGGGTACGAATTTGTAGAAACACATCCAAAAGTATCAGTTAAAATAACTGAATAAATTCCTGATGTTGTAACACTTATCGTATGTCCTGTTGCCCCAGTGCTCCAATGCAGAGAAACTCCCATAGCTGACATCACATGAAGACTAGTTATATCTCCGAGACAATTACCTAAAGTACGAATTGTTGTCGTATCAGGCAATGCCATAATATGAAGGTTAATACTATCTTTCACAGTACAACCACTTACATCAGAAACTTCAACAACCTGTTCTCCAGGAATTGTTGTAGAAAATGATGAGGTCGTTGCTCCATAATTCCATGAATAGGAAAATGGTGGCATGCCAGAATGAACAACTACACCAATCGTTGGTAAATAATTCCTACAAATATATGAATCAAATGACGTATCAAACGCACCTGATGCCGACGTCGCATAAACTTTTATATTTATTGAGTCAACATTAACAATATCTGAATATAAACTATTCACTCCGCTTAGCGTGTCAATCACCGAAAGTGATATTGCGTGTAGCCCTGAACCTGAAAAATAAATAACAGGGGGATTCCATCCAACAAAAGTTGAAGGAGTTCCGCCAGTAAAATTCCAAGTGCAGATAGAAGATGTTGGCCTACTCACATGGCTTGTATTTGTAACGGAAATATTTCCGCTATTACAAATCGTGTGAGAACTTATTGTAAAGTTAGATTCAACAGTATCAACACACTCAACATTTCCATAAGATGAAAATGCCGAGCATCCAAAATTTGTTGTTTCCTTTACCTTATAAAAACCACCACCTGTCATTAACGTAGAATAATAATAACTCGTCGCACCAGAAATTGGTGTTTCAAGCAAATACCAATTATACGTTGATGTTGAATTTACAAAATCAACAACGGCTTCACAAGTCCCTGTAGTTATGCTCGGGCTTGGTAAATCATGAAATGTTAAATTTTTTGTACAATTTGTAACACATCCAAAAGAATTTGTTACATTGCAAAAATAACTACCAGAGTAAGTCGCAACAAGCGAATCACTAAAGTTTCCATAATATCCCCATGAATACGAATTACCTGCCGTTGTGTCAATTACTTTCAATGTAACTGATTCACCAATACATAAATTTCCAGAATCGCTTAATGAAATTAAGGAATCCGGCGAATTATATATCTTGATGAATTTACTTGCAAAACCATGACAACCAGTAACACTATCGCTAATATACAATGTGTATATACCCGAAGTATCAAGTGCGAAGTTTGAACTTGTTCGTCCATCACCCCACAAAATACTTAAAGGAACACCAGAATAGTATTCGTATGAATACCCCGCAAATACTTCATGTGATATTCCCGAACACTCTTTAATCGTATCGGAAACACCATCATAACCCAACGATGCACTTACATTAATGTAAGGCGTTGGAGGATTAATAAAATTTATGCTAAATGAATTGTATGAATTGCAAATGCGATTCGTTACCATTACATTAACATTAGAATTAACCGTAAATTTTGCAGTATCTGTAACACTTACAGTATCTGAATAATAATATCCCATACCTACATAATAATTTCTTCTCCAAGCATATGTGTATCCATCGCCTGAAGGCAAATGGAACACGGCTGTATCACCAACACAAAAATACGTTGACGATGGCGAAGGAGTAATACTTACAACAGGAATTTGCAAAACATTTATGCAAATCGAGTCTGTCGAAGTACACCCATGTTCATCAGTGACTGTTACAAATATCAATTGATACCCTGCGGTATCAGTTGATATTAAGTAATGGTTACTAATCGAGCCATTATTCCAAGAATACGAAAGCGGCCAAGAAAATCCACCTGCATAATTAGTAACACCAAGCGTTGGAGTTGTTCCTTGGCACAGCGAGACTGTGTCTAAATGAGGTGAGCCATCCGTATTGCCGATTGTCGTCCCTCCAGTTGAACTAAAAAATATTTGAGCAATCGGACTTGGACTGCTTGTAATAATTCTTGTTAAACCATAAGAAAAACATCCGTAAGAATTTAATGCCACCACAGAATAATCTCCAGCAACAACAGCACTAATGTTTCCAATCGTGTCGTTAGTTGCGTCTGGTAAAGTCCAAATGATTTGTGCTGATGAATCAGTAGAACTCGCAGAAAGCGAGATACTACTCGTAGCACAATCAAGAGTCGAACTCGAAAAATACGGCGATGATATGTCTGGTCTTGGATCAACAGTCACCGGATAATTTATGGTGACAGTTGAACCGTCTGCAGTGTCTTTTACGTTCAACGTCACATAAAGTGCCGTTGGCGTCCAAAACGAAAGCGTTGGCGGTATTGAATCCGCCCAATTGGGCGTACTACAATCCGTAAACGTCCACCACATGCCAATGCGTGGCAAAGTGGATGTGTGCGTAATCGCACATGAGTAATTGACCGGTGCACCCAAACACACTGTGTGAGGTCCAGTAATTGTTGCGTTTACTCCTGCCCTTAATTCTGGCGCAGAAATAAACATTGTGGCCGCAGCCCCTAACAAGAAGATTTTTTTCATCTCTCTTTTGTTATAAATGAATGAATTACTTAAAAAAGCAAAAACAATTACCCGGTAAAGTGCATATAGCCTTTGACCGCGGACTGTTTTTACGAAATTGTCTTTCAATAACATTTTATCACAATATTGGTGTTTTGTAAATATCGACACAACGATAATACGTGTTGCAGCAAAAAAACACCCTTCGGGTGTTTTTTGCTGCTTTGTGTGCTCAGACCCAGGTTCGAACTGGGGACCTATCCCTCTTCAGGGGAGCGCTCTACCAACTGAGCTATCTGAGCAAATATTTACTTTTTTATCACACCAACAGAACCCTGTAAATCCTGTACACTTTTTAATGCACCGATTCCCCCATTGTAAAGATTCATCATGTTTTCTACATATGGTTGAACAAAAACAAAACCACCAAACATAACTATCAAAATAAATACCCAGTATACAATTTTGAAAATTTGAGAAGTTTTTTGAACACTTCTAATCTTTTTGACGTGCTCGTTAGTCTCTTTAACTAACTCAAACATATCATCAATTTTCTTTTTATATTCAGGCTCCATCGGAAATACTTTAGCATATATTTATGCGTTTCTCAAATATTATGTGCCCTCAGTACGAATCGAACGTGCATCTATCCCTTAGGACGGGACTGTTCTATCCATTGAACTATGAGGGCAAATCAGCCCGAGCGTGCTTCGCACGCTCGGGCTGATTTTAACACATTTTTATATTTAATTTTACATTCCCAAAAGCCCGTCGATTTTTACTTGATTAAAACCAACAACAATCGTGTCGTCGATTTTTATAACAGGCACTCCCATTTGTTTAGACAAATCCACCATCTCTTTTCGTTTTGCCAAATCTGTTCCAACATTATAATCCGTAAAAGCAATCTTATTTGCTGTGAAATAATCTTTTGCTTGATGACAAAAATGACATGTATCTGTGGAATAAATTGTAACTGTGTGACTCATAAATTTAAAAAATGATTAATTAATAATTTGGACAAATAGTATAACACATAAGCATATACTGGTGTCAAAAAATATTTTTTGACAATATTTTTTAAAGGATGTAGAGTTAAGAAAATTTGTAAGTTTATGAAAGCAAACAATGTTATTTTCGGGATGGGTTTAGCAATAATGGCAATGATTGCCATATCACTTTACCAAGGCGTATATTATATGCCTAAAAAAATTGCAACAATAAAATCCGAAGCCGACAGTGTTGGCTTCAAAAAAGGTTTCGATAGTGGAATACACAAGCAGTTTATGCAAGACAGTATCGAAACAAAAAAAAACAAGTGCATCTTTTGAAAAAGAAAAAACTGACTTAAAAAACCAGTCTTCTCATTATCAAAAAATGTACAAACATGCGAATGATTTCGTTATTGTTGAAAAAACAAATTGGCGTGGTGAAAAATGCCGCGTTGAAGTAAGAAAAACAGATGTTAAGCCTAAAGAGGAATAACATTTTTAATAAATAACATAAACATAAAATTCTGACGGAATATCGTCAGAATTTTTTTATTTAATTTAAAACATTTACTTTTCGTGTTTTTATGTTAAAATGAAAAAAAATTTAAAATGAGAGTATCGGTAGTAATTATGTTTGTTTGCGGTTGGTTTGTTTCCCCCGCCCAAGAAGCGCACACCATTGCAAAAAATGAATGGTTAAATTGTGTAAAAGAGCTCTGTGAAAAATCATGCGACTCTGAAGCATTTTTTATTTACAGCAAATTATCGAGAATGATTTCGATAATTCCAAAATCGACTGGTTACAGTATTGAAGAAAATTTTGATTCAGGTGTAAATAATATTTTTTCTATAATAATATTAAAAACAGATCAGATATTAGTAGTCTCAGGAATGAGTATTGTAAATTTTATTCAATACACCACGAATCCAGCTCAATTTTTCTTTGATACTGTATATCTAAAGGATTATTACAATATAAGTAATTTTGGAAAAGGCATATCGCTCTTGCACGAAGGCTATCATGCAGTAAATGCTTATAAGCAAAGATATTCTTTTCCAAAAAGTTACGCACTGCAAGAAATAGCTGCGTATACTTTTCAAAACAGAATTCAAGAAAAAATCGGAGGAGATAAATATCAAAAATTGCTAGACCAAGAATTATCTATTTTCGATTCTTTACTAAACAAAAAAGGTGCAGATAAAATGACTGATTCTATTGATATGTCTGTGGTTCCAAGAACATCAATTCACTCAGCACTAGACTCGATTTTTGGAAAATTTGAATCGTTCCAAGATATCTGTGATAAAGAATCGTCCTTTTACGTCAATGCAGTGTTTCGATTTATCGACAAACACGCAACAGAAGAATATATGAGGATTGATTTAAAGTCTTACTTTATTTTAAATTTATATATGATTCATAAATAAATAACAAAATGGGTTCAGTAAAAATTTACTGAACCCATTTAATATATTATTTGAGAAAGCTAATAACGGTCTTTTCCGTCGTAGGTTTCTCTGCGAGCCTCATTTAAATGTGCAAGCTCTGCTCGCGTTGTTCCTACCGGAAAAACGCAACCTCCGGCGATAACATGCGATGTTTGGCCACCCTTTACACTATTTCTCTTTTTTAAAAAATCACCTTCTGTTGCACTAGGGTTTTTAGCCCTATATTTTTCATAAAGTTCTCTTTCAAGAGGCGTCAAGTAAACCAAACCTGGTTGATCATTATTCTCTATATTGTTGTTTGGAATTGCACCAAACTCGAAACATGTTGTTCCATTTTTTAAATTACGTTTTGTTTCTGCCATTATTGTGGATATTTAATTATACAATACCACGTTCGTGTGCTTAGTGTCAAACTATTGCTATTTCTGAAAACAATGATATTATAAAAGAAATTTAAAAAACTTCTAGTAACCCCCGAATTAGGACACCCTAGCTAATGAATAATATACACTAC
>CAYSZI010000041.1:0-7819 GCA_964435545.1 uncultured Candidatus Saccharibacteria bacterium
GTTATAGGAATATCCCAAGCAACAGATAATGCTTTTGCAAAAGAGATTCCAACCCACAATGCGGGAGTAAGTCCTGGGCCAACAGTCACAACAATTTTATCGATTTTTGGTTTTTTGATTTTTGAAATTTCGTTTAAAAATATTTCACCCAAGTCATTTTCTCGCGAGAGGATTTCTGTGATTTTTTTAATAGGTAGGTTTGCGGGTTTTTTGGCTACTGCCAAAAAACCCGCCTTCTTTAATGTTTCCAAAAATAGCGGCAAAATATTTTTTGCATGTTCGCGCTTTGCCATAGCAGGAAATACTCCACCGTATTGCGCATGTAATTTTATTTGTGAGGCAACAGAATGTGCAAGAATTTTTCCAACAGGATTTTTTGATCCTTTAACTTCAAGTATCGCAATTGCAGTTTCGTCGCAAGATGTTTCGATTGATAAGATATTCATAATTATTTTTTTTCTATATTTGCAACGATTGCCATATGATCACTTAATCCATCGACAAGTTTTACATCAGAAGTTTTATATGCGGGTGTAGTAAACAAACAGTCGACCATATACATCAATCCATGCACGCGATGAATATTTTGATCAATGCTGGTTTTGTATTCAAACGGAATATTGTCAGCATATTTACTGTTTAGAAGTGTGAATGTTTTGTTGCCTCGTGGTGCGTTCATGTCTCCACAGAGAATTATTTCATCAAATTTTTCCAACGACTTGAGTAGAGATTCTGCTGTCATTAATTGGTAGGGTGTTGATTCTCCAGCGTCTGTCACAGGCAAATGTGTAGTCGCAATTTTGAATAAATTATTTTTTTCATCAAATATGTCAACCCAAACTACAACTTTATTTTTGTCTTCTTTGTTATATTCGGAAAAAGGCTTATTTATATTTTCTTCTTTTCCAACATAATAATCAAAACCGCTCGAATTAATTTTTTTTGCAAAGATTGCGACGCCCAGTCTTTTTCCTCGTTGGGCAAGATAATACTCGTTCGTTGCATAACTACATGGTTTAAAAATAACATCATAGTTGAGTAATTCTTGAATTTTTGGAATATCTTCCTCGAGTACTTCTTGCAAGCAAAGCACATCAGGTTTTTCTTTTTGAAGAAATGGAAAAATTAAATCAAGATGCTTATTGAGTTCAATATTGAGTGAAATAAGCTTCATAGATTTATATTCCGCGAACAACCCGAATTTTTGCACCAATTGAGTTGAGACGCTCAGTGATTTCTTCGTACCCTCGTGTAATAGAATATACATTTCTAAGAACCGATTTGCCTTCAGCTGCGAGCATTGCAAGTAGAAGTGTTGCTGATGGACGTAATGCGGGAGGGCATACGATTTGTGCTCCACGGAGTTTTGTTGGTCCATCGATAAATGCGCGGTGTTGGTCTACAAGACGCACTTTTGCGCCAAGGTGATTGAGTTCGGTAAAATATATCGCTCGATTTTCCCATGTCCAGTCATGAATAAGTGTTGTTCCTTTTGCTTGTGTTGCGAGTGTTGCAAAAAAAGGAAGATTGTCGTTTTGCAAACCTGGGAATGGCTGAGTGTGAAGCTTGTCGTGTGGAGCAACAAGAACTGATGGATGTACTGTTATATCAACCAATTTTGTTTTTTCATTGTTTGATAAATACTCTTTTCCAAAAGTAATTTTTGCACCCATGTGTTTGAGTTTTTCCATTTCGAGCTCGATAAATTCGATAGGGCAGCGGGTGATAGTAAGAGTAGATTTTGTCATAAGCCCAGCTGTGATAAAGAACATTGATTCAATAGGGTCCTCACTATTCCAGTGTTCAATATTTTGATTTACTTTTTCAACTCCATGTACAGTAAGTGTTGTTGTTCCGATTCCTTCAATTTTTATTCCAAATTTTTCTAGAAGAAAACAAACATCTTGAACTTGATAATTTGATGTTGCAAAACGAATGACGCTTTTTCCTGGAATTCCTGATGCTGCTATTAGCATATTTATTGTACCTGTGTCACTAGATTCGTATAAAACAAATTCTGCTGGTTTGAGTGTTGTGTGTGATATCTGATAGCTGTCCTCTAGGGTTTTAATTTTTACTCCGAATTTTTCAAGACCGTATTTATGTGCACCGAGAGATCTTTCTCCCATTTTACATCCTCCTGAATGCGGGAAATTAAAAGATTTGTTTGCGTGAATTAGAGCTCCAACAAAAGTAAATGAACGAACTCTTCGTGCGGTTTCGATATCCATTTTTTCAACGGCAAGATTTTTTGGAGGAACGATTTCGAGTGAATCACTTTTTATCCAGCGAACATTAACACCCATGCTTTCCATTATTTCAATATAGCGATTTACTTCTTCAATTTTTGGAATTCCGTGAAGGGTTGTTTTTCCTGAGTTTAAAAGTGAAGCACAGAGCATATTTATTGCTCCGTTTTTTGAATAATTTGTTTTTATACTTCCAGACAATTTTTGTCCGCCTTCGATTTCAAAATCCATACTTTTTGATAGGGAAAGTATGTTGCGATCTAGAATTTCTGAAATTTTTGCGATTTGAGCGAGAGAGAAATTTTGTTCTCCGGCTTCCATTCGCGCAACTGCACTTTGGGATGTTGCCAATGCTTTGGCAAATTCAGCTTGTGTAAGTCCGCGTTCCTCTCGAACATTTTTGATAAAATTACCAATCTTTATTTGCTCGCTATTTGTGTTTATTTTTGACATATGATTTTGCGAAATCATATCGCGTAACGTCGATTGAAACGCGATGAATTTGTTCATATAATATTAAATGCACTAATGTTTGATATCATATCTCATATATGATATATTTGCAACATGACTATAAAATACTTGAAAAATATACCTCTTTCGACGATTTCCACATTCAAACTGGGTGGAATTGCAAAAGAAGTTGCGGTTTTGGAAAACGAAAACGATGTTGTTGAATTTTTCGAAAAAATCGAACCGGGTAAAAAATGGATGATTTTAGGTGGTGGATCAAACGTTGTTTTTTCAGATGCAGATTGCGATGTATCAATATTGCAATACACCTCAGACAAAGTTCAGATAAAAAATAATGACAATGAAAAATTCGAAGTGGTTGCGGATGCGGGTCTTAATTGGGATTCATTTGTTGAATTTACTGTAAAAAACGATTTGTCTGGAATTGAAACGCTTTCAGCTATTCCTGGAACCGTCGGTGCAACTCCGATTCAAAATGTTGGTGCGTATGGAACAGAAATCAAAGATACGCTTTTGTGTATAAGAGTATATGATTCTTTAGAAAAAAAATTTTTAAAGCTTGAAAATGTTGATTGTAAATTTGGGTATAGAGATAGTATTTTTAAAGGTGAGGCGCGTGGAAGATATGTGATAACTCAGGTTGCTTTTTTGTTATCAAAAGAAATTCCAAAAATTCCAAAATATCAAGGTGTCTCAGAATATTTTAAAGAAAAAAATATTACAAATCCGAGCTTGCTAGATATTAGAAATGCGATTATCGAAATTCGTGCAGGTAAGTTGCCAAATCCAAAATCTATTGCATCTGTTGGATCATTTTTTAAAAATCCTATTGTTTCAAAATCAAAAGGAGAAGAACTCAAAAAAAAATTTCCAACCCTCGCAGTTTTTCCTGTCGATGAAAACAATACAAAAATCGGAGCGGGTTCTATGATTGATACACTTGGATGGAAAGGAAAAAAAATCGGAAATTTTTCTTTTTATAAAGGCAACGCGATGGTTGTTGTACACGAAGGCGGGGGAAACAGAGCCGAACTCATCGGCTTAATAGAAAATTTAAATAATGAGCTTGATAAAAAATACGGAATCAAATTAGAACCAGAACCAGAATTGATTGATTTTTGAGTATCTGAAAATGGACACTGCTCACACATAGATTATTTTTGCGTTATACTATGCAGGAGTGAAGGAAGACGATTATACACCTACCGATATAGCAGCGATTATTAAACGAGCCAAAGAAGGCGATCGAGAAGCTTTTTCGCTGCTGTATAATTTGTACTACACTCCTGTTTATAGATACATATACATAAGAATTGGTAAAAATTCTCAAGATTCTGCGGAAGATATAACACAAGATGTTTTTTTAAAAGTGTACACCAGTTTCACTAATTATTCATATACTGGAAAATCACCACTTGCGTATATTTATACCATTGCACGAAATACACTTATCGATAGAGGTCGGAAGAAAAAAATACAATTTGCTGAGCTTGACCCAGAAGATAATACAATAGAACAGATTCCTGATATGGCAGATAATCCAAGTGAACAGTATATAAAAAAGGAAGAGTCTCAAGATTTACGAGCACGGATTTGTTTACTTTCTCCCGATCAACAAGATGTTGTCACTTTAAAATTTATTGACGGACTCGAGACAAAGGAAATAGCCGAGACGTTGGGGAAAAGCGAGGAAGCGGTTCGGCAATTGCAATCAAAGGGCTTACGTGCGCTTCGAAATATTTTAAATAATCATGACTGAACATAATACAAAAAAAGAATATCGTACCGATGAAGAAGTTGCAGAATTTCTCATGCAAAAAGCTGTACATATAAATCCAAGTGAAGCTTCGCTAAAAAAATTGCTTGATGCTCTTCCTGATAATATACCCGTAGCGAGTCCGTATGTTCCTAGTCGAATATCTTTTTTTAGCTTTCAAAAAATCATGATGCCTGCTTTTGTACTAATACTTCTTATTTCTAGCGGAGCTGTGTACTTTTTTAGATCAAACCGAGAATTGCCAATAAACAATATTACTGCAATGCCAAGTCCTGTTGTTGCGGTACGTCCCGCGGAAACAGTAGTTTCAAATAAAGAAAATTCTATTGAGTTTAATGCAAGGATTGGTAAACAAGTTGCGTTTATTGATACTCAAATGCCTTCACGTTTTAATTCTTCATCTGCAACTGTGTCAGGTAACGCGCCGAGTTTTTTAGGAGCGCCAAGTCAAACAAGCGGAGCAGTTCCAAACAAAAATACTCCTTTATCGAATACAGAAAATAAAGTTTTACAAGTTGTAAATCTTATTACGGCAATAAAACCTGAAATTCAGACCCAAATCGCAAAAGCAAAAACAGACGGCAGAGATGTAAAATCATTCGAATATGTTCTTAATCAAATGACTATAAATTTGCACGCCGCTATCGATTTTATGCGCATGGCTCAATCTGGTGTTGATAGTGTAATAAATACAAATAAAGCAATCGACAGGCTTATGGCAGCTCGTCAAAATCTGGAGCAACTCATGCAAGGACTTTCGGTTCTATAAAACTTTTTGTCATAGAGAATTATAAAGATCACACTTTGGATAGGTATTACGTTATACCTTGTGTTAGGACTTTATTATTCAAATTAGTGGGAAAAACCCCTTATAAATATGACGTATAAAAATGTAAGTAAATATTTAGCTTTGTTTTTGGTTGTAGTTGTGCTTGTTTCTCCAATGGTCTCGTTTGCACAACAAAAAGACGTAGATCCACAGGGCGACAGCGCTACGTGTGCAAATATTAGTCATCCTCTTCGCTACGGTGCACGCGATACTGGTGACTCAAGTGATGTATCATTGCTTCAAGATTTCTTGAATAGTAATGGGTATCTTTCCGTAACATCTAGCGGTTTTTTTGGTAAAGCTACACTTCAAGCGGTGAAAGCATTTCAGCTTCGCAGTGGGCTTGCATCTACCGGATATGTAGGACCACTTACGATTGCAAAGATTCACGATCTTGATTGTGGTGTAAATAATGACAATAATCAGAAAAAAGATGTTGTTATAGATAACCTGAATTATCATTGTTCAATGGTACCTTCTGGACCTGGCGTAGAACCACCTCCGGTTGTACAAGTATTGTCTCCAAACGGTGGTGAAAATTTCTCAATCGCTTCAGGTGATAAAGTAACAATCAAATGGGGAACATGTGGTATTACATCATACTCTAATGTCGATGTCTCAATCACAAATGGTATTGGCGTATATTCTCTTACGCACGGACATACTATACAAAACAACGGAGTATTTACATACACTGTTCCAGGAATTTCAGATAGTGCCCAAAACTTGTATGGTTATTCTAATAATCACTTCAAAGTTATTGTGAATGTTTGTCCCGTACTTGAAACTTTTGTGGCTGACGGTAGAGTGCGACCATGTGTCTCTGATACATCTGATGGTGAATTCAGTATTTCTCCACGTGGAATCAATAATATTACTGCACCAACAGTTACAACAAAAATGATTAGTTATGGTGGTGATAATAATAGTACACCGGGTGTATTTGTCGCAAGTGGAGCCGTAATATCAAATGGAGGTAGTCCAATTGTTTCTGAATATATAAAATATGGTACAACTCCAGGATCTGGTGCAACAGGTGCAATCGCAAATGTAGTTATGGGTGGAGAATTTATTGCACAATTCCCTGGTCAGTGTACGCAACCAATTTACTATGAAGCTTATGCAGTAAATGCCGCAGGTTTTGTTGGTCACGGTAATGAAGTTTATGGTGATAATGTATTTTGTAGTGGAATCTCTCAAGATTCTAATTATCCAGATATTTCGATTTCTGATTTGATTGCACGAAACCCAAACACATCATGTGGAGCTATTCTTCCCGATGAAGGTAAGCAATACCGAGTTTCTGGGTATGTATCTCTTGCAGAATCACAACATGTAGGCAATCTAAAAGAAGTATTTAGTCAATTTGGTGGTGGTGTAAAAGGTTTTGGTTTTGTCTTAAATGAAACAAATAATTCTAATTCAAAATCAATTTATGTTAATGTTGTGTCGAATATAAATCATATGTTATTTCTCCTAAATAATCCTTCGGTTGAATGGGCGCATGTATATGTGAAGGGGATAGTTAAAGGTGAAGATTTACATTCTCTTGGTGGTAATAGTTGCGTAAGATCAATTAGATTTGTAGCAAATGGAGATATTAGTGCGCCAGGAGATTTACGAGGATAATCTATCGTTAAAAAATAATTACGGCAATTTTCCGGATCGTAAACAAAAAACACCCTCAAGTGGGGTGTTTTTTGTTGTAAGTGCGCGATAAGGGATTCGAACCCCTGGCCTACCCCACGTCAAGGGGTCGCTCTACCAACTGAGCTAACCGCGCGAATTTACTACTACTTCGCTTTAGACAGAATACCAGAAAAAAATATAAAAACAAATAAAATAGCGTTGCAAAAAGTTTACACTTTTTGCAACGCTATAATAGATAGGGGATTTAATTAATTCAATTCCGGTCTTTTTTGGACTATTTCTAATCCATACAAAATTAGTGAAATTTTGAAATTGTCTAGCCATTTAGAGGGCTCAATTTCATTTTCAATAACTTCAATCAAAAATGGAATATCTTTTGCTTTTAATTCGCCAAAAGACATTTCGATGTGCAACTGCGACAAGAATTCGCCGATGCATTGCATTCTGATTTTCGTGAAAGTGGTTTTGTCGCTTTCGTCAAAAGAATCAAGCAAGGTCAGCAACCTGTTATTGAGAATATGGATTTTGTATCCAATCTCAACCGAGGTTATGTCGTCTTCTTGAAGCTCCTCCATAATTCCATTACAAAAATCTTCTGCAAGGAAACCTGCTAGCACTGCAGGATTTTGTTTTTCTTTAAAAATAACTTGTTTCTGCATAAATCGTGGATGATTTAATTAGATATTAACATATTTAAAGCTATTTGTCAAACATAACTTAATGGTGGAACGAAAATTGATTTTATCCAAGGATTTCAGAATGAAAAATTGGTAAAAGAATTCTCGATTTGTACTGGACCCCATTTGTAGTACACAATCCTTGTATTAGGTATTGTATTCT
>CAYSZI010000042.1:0-4456 GCA_964435545.1 uncultured Candidatus Saccharibacteria bacterium
GTTTTATATTCTTCATCAGTTTCAGCAATTCTTTTTTCATAAGAAATTCCTTTTCCATTTAAATATTCAGGTATTTTATCTCTAACTAATTTATTATATTTTTCCACAATTTAATTATAACAAATTTATCTACGAATTATATACAAAAAAACTTTTATAAAAATAATCAATTCCTTACAACACATACACCTTGACTTTTTTAGTTATTATGATATTATTTCAACAACTAGCATTAGAAAATCTAGTTTTTTAAAACAAATGAAAAAAGTTGTGATTACCTTTTTTGTAGCTGTAATTTTTACAGCATGCCAGGTTAAGAAAACCAGCGAGGGAATACCCAATATACTAATTTCATCTGGTGACACATCAGAGCTAAGAGTAATTGGAAACGTAAAAGTGTCATGCCCTCTGAAAGGTACTGTGGATCAGTACATATTGTATGTAACAGAAGTCACTCAAGGAAAAGATACCTTCCTTGTAACATCAACAAGTATTGGTGGACTATACGTAACAAAAAAATAAAACTTTGAAGAAAGTATAATCTTCTCCCGTATATTTATTATGCGGGATTTTTATTGCTATAACCTAAGGGCAATGTGGTTGGTTGCTGGAACTATTTTATTCGGAAATAAGGTTTAAATCAAGGTATCTAATAAATCTTTGATTTTATCTTTTACATTTCTTGTAAATTCTAGGTCTTTACCTTTGGGGTCTGGTATATTCCAGCGCACTAATTTTGGAGAATTTAAAAGGTATTCTGGTAACATTTCTGAATCCTCAATAATTGCAACAATTTTATCAGCCTCTTCAACCATTTTTTCTGTTACCTGTTTGCGGATAGCTTTTGAAATATCTATATTTTCTTCGTTCATTACATCAAGAACTTCTTTTATCTGAGGCATCAATTCACCAATTGGTTGTTCTGGTCCGCTTATTTGTATACCCGCAGAAACGACAGTGCAAGAATCACCACACTTCTTTTTAAACAAAAATTCTGCAATCTGACTTCGCCCAACATTTCCTTTGCATAGAAATAAAATTTTCATAAATGAATTATACCAAATTTATTTTGCGGGCAGTGTGGTTAGTTGTTGGAACTGCTTTGGCTTTTATTGACATGATATAACTATTGTTATAATATGAAAAAAATCATAAATTATGAAGTATCTAAAAGTTAGTTCCCCTCAAGAACTAAAGAAATTTATTGAGGCTTTAAAAAAGAACAATCAGGAACATCCAGCTTCCTTACAGGAAGTACTTCAAGAAATAATGAACCTTGATGTAACAAATCCTGAAAATGCCACCTTGCGATACTCGAGTATTCATTGTGTTCCCATTGTATTGAACTCAAGCACTGAATTTGCACTTGATGTTGCAGTTCTCTCTTATAATGATACACACGAGGAGCTTGAATCAAATTCGTATAATATATCGGTTTGTAATGCTTTTTTGTTCAAAACGTTTCAAAGCCCTTGTTATTTTTGGTACAAAGAAGTCAAAAAAATTCATCTTAAATCTTCTTGATTTCTAATTAGGGTGTAAATAATGCAAATTTTAATCTTCATACAATGTATGGAGATTTTTTTATTATAAACGAACTTAGACTAAAATCTTTTGCGGGCGGTTTGGTACGCTGTTGGAACCTATCTAATAAAAACTAACGACGCGCTAGAACACATGAACAGTTAAAGTTAAAATGACAAGTATGATAAAAACTATTAGACCTCCAGTAAAAATTGCCCGCGCTGGAATTTTTTTCTTAAAAAATTTATACATGTAGTATTGGATAGCTTCATCATTCGGATTTATGCTTTTATTGTATTTCCTTCGTAAAAGAAATTCCCATTTTGTAATCGGGCAATAACCCAAAAATAACCAACAGGAAAGCCATCCAATTAGAAAAGCAAGATATATAACCTTTATTTTGGAGAACATCCACCCAGAGAGGATAAATATCCCAACGAGACAATGGAGCACAAATAGTATATCTGCGATTAGTATATTTAATTTACGCATTGGAAATTTCAGTATATCAAAAGGTTCCAATTACTGCACTGGTGCCAAAATTGAGTATTGTTCTATATGACTCAAAAAACTGCGGGCCCACGAGGATTCGAACCCCGGTCGCTCCTTTTGGAGAGGAGAATTCTACCACTGAACTATAGGCCCGAACTTAATTACAATAACAGAAAATCATTAAAAAATCCATTAAAAAGTAAACTGCCCCGCGACTGAAGGTCGCGGGGCAGTTTTGAGTTTAATTATTTCTTAACCTCTTTGTGCTTTGTTTGCTTTTTACACCATTTACAATACTTTTTGAGTTCAAGTTTTTTTGTAACTGTTTTCTTGTTTTTGCGAGACCAGTAGTTTATGCGTTTGCAAGTTCCGCAACCAAGTTTTATGAGTTTATCTTGTGACATATAGTTATTTTTGGGGAATTACTTCCTAAATTAGTACCCGGATATAATAGCATAAATATTAAAAAATAACAATATTTTTACACAAATACATATTAATACCCAGCCTCACCAATGATTGACTCGAGTAATTCCTTGGGAAAAATTGCTGGTTTTTCGGCAAGTGCCTGATGATACAAAACAGTCGAAGGTGTAAGCCCCGGAAGCGTATTTATTTCAATTACGATAATATTTCCAGAATCAATATGCATAAAAGCATCAATTCGAGCATAACCAAAAACCCCAATAGATTTAGCAACCTTACCAATCAACTCCTTTGTTTTTAATAAAGCCTTATTTCGTACAAGCGATTGCGGTGGTGGTGTAATATTTATACCAGTCCCCCCTTGAAATTTTTCTTCCAAAGAAAGTACCTCACCTTCAGCAACAGTAAGCGATGGCGACAATACTTTTAATTTTCCTTTTTCAGAAACAACACCGACAGTAACTTCAATCCACCCGCCACGCCTTGTGTGTTTGATTTTATTATTTTTTACTCGAACAACATCGGTTTCGATAAATTGTTCACAAATAATATCAGAAACTTTTTCAATCGGCATTTCAATAATTGCGTTTTGGTTTAAAATTGTTCCAGACGGAATTGATTTGTCGCATTTAATTATTGCCTGAATATAAACAAACAAATCATGAGAGTTAAAAAGTCTCGCAACACCAGCAGAACACCCATCACCTCTTGGTTTTACGATTATTGTTTTTGATCCAAGCCTATCAACAAGACTAACCCAAAAACTCTCCATTTCTTTTTCAGAAATTTTTGAAACCTCACTAATATTTACAATTTCATGTAATGGAATAGAAACACCAGGAATTTTAAATTCTTTTATTTTTTCGTTGGTTTTCCATTTATCCATACACAAAGCAGAAACTACACTATCTGAGCCGTTGTATTTTATTTTTCTTTTTTCAAACACTGCTTGAATTGTTCCATCCTCTCCGATACCGCCATGAAGTGCAATAAAAATAAATTTTTTGCCATGAATAAAATCATAAATATTTTGAGCCTTTGGTAAGAAAAATACTTCACTTGCATCACCTTTTGATAACGCGAGTTTTTTTATAACTGGTTCGACAATACGCTCATGTCTTGCCATATTTTTTTCTGCAGATTTTGCGTTTTCAGAAATTTCTTCTACGGTGTGGTTTAAAATAAGTGCATAAGGAATTTTGAAAACTGTTTCTCCGTCTGTATCCAAAAGATATGGTTCGGGTTTGTATTTTTTTGAATTACGAAGCTTTAGCCAAACATTTGTGCCAGACATTAAAGACACTTGTTTTTCTGCAGTTCCCCCACCAAACAAAACTGGCACAACTTTTTTTACGCCTGATTCTTTTTTTACACTAGGCATTTCTATTCCGTAACGTCGCAATGCATTTCGAAGAATATACATAAATGTATCATGATGCGAAAAGCCAACTCTTGCAGATTGTTGAAAAAGAAAACTATTTTGTTCCATTCCAGAAATTGGATTAAAATCAGAAAACCAAATTTTTCCATCTGGAAAAACCCATCCATCAAAACGTGAAAAATCTCTCATTCCAAGAATCGAAAAAAGTTCTTCAGCGCCTGACTGTATCTTGTGAACAATATCGTCCTCAAATCTTGGAGGACAATGATAATGAACATGATTTGTTGGTAAGTATTTTTTTCTGAAATCAAAAATTTGATGATAGTTGTAACTCGTTTCGATTTCTGTTGGCAAAACAGCGACAGGTACTCCGTCTTTATTTTGAAGTATAACGACAGTAAATTCCTTGCCTTCTGCGAATGGTTCGACAATAACTCTCGTATCCATACGCTTGGAAAAAAGATAATTGGCTTTTTCCAAAACTTCTTCTGGCGTACTTACAGAAAAAACTCCAATCGAAGATCCTCCCGATGCAGGCTTTACAACAACTCGTTTTAATTTATGTAATTCAAAAAATTCTTTAACGTCTTGCAAATGTGTTTTTTCATAAATTTTTAAAAGCAGAGCTGGTGG
>CAYSZI010000042.1:4466-7767 GCA_964435545.1 uncultured Candidatus Saccharibacteria bacterium
AGCTGGTGGCGCAAAAAAATTGTGCTCACGAATGAGTTCGTTGGCTTTATATTTATCAAAAGCTCTTTTGCATGCAAAACTTCCAGAACCCACAAAAGGAATTTTTTCTTTTTCTAAAAATGCTTGGATTTTTCCATCCTCACCGAATTCTCCGTGAATGACAGGAAAAACTATATCAACACTGCGCAAAAGTTTTATGAGATTTTTTTGAGTGAGAGTTTTTGCAGTCGTAGATAATTTAAAATCAAAATCAGATGGCGTGTTTGAATAAAGTTGAGAAATAGAAATATGATACGGTCTGCGTTTATGATCAAAGTACACGGGAACAATCTCGACAACATCACCACCTAAATGATCCAAAACGGAGCGCGCCGAATTTAACGAAATTCCGCGTTCTAGCGATGGCCCCCCGCAAAGCACGGCGACTTTTATTTTTGCAAATTTTCGTTTTTCCATAACCCTTATTTTACAGGGTTATTTTTGTAAAGTCAAAATAATTAAACTTCAAATAAGATTGTGCCAGTCATGTCTTTTGGAATATCAAGATTCATGTCTTTCAAGATTGTTGGCGCAACGTCACCAAGCTTTCCATCTTTTAATTTAAATTTATTTTCATTCGAAATATAAATAAGTGGCACAGGATTTAATGTGTGAGCGGTATTTGGTGTGCCGTCTTTGTTTCTAGCACTCTCCGCATTTCCATGATCGCCTGTTATAAAAATATCATAATCTGCTTGTAGTGCTTCTGGAACAACCCTCGACAAACACACGTCGATCGTTTCAACTGCGCCAACAATAGCTTTCCATACACCAGTGTGCCCCACCATATCTGCATTCGCAAGATTGAGACAAACAAAATCGAATTCTTTAGACTTTATTCCTGGAATTACCGCGTCTGTTATTTCACAAGCGCACATTTCGCATTTTTGGTCATAAGTCTCGACAGTACATACAGAAGGAACCATAATTCTTTTTTCACCATTAAAAGGAAGCTCTCTACCCCCAGAAAAGAAAAACGTCACGTGCGGATACTTTTCAGTTTCAGAAATACGAAGCTGGGTTTTTTTATTTTTTTCAAGAACTTCGCCGAGAGTATTTGGTATATCTTTATTTTGAAAAATAACATCAACTTTTTTGTATGTTTTGTCGTACTCAGTCATTGTGAGATATTTTATAGAAAGTGGATGCATTTGAAATTCAGGAATTTCTTTTTGAGTAAGAACCTCTGTAATTTCTCGACAACGGTCTGTTCTAAAATTAAAACAAACAACAACGTCATTATCTTTTATTTTTGCGACTGGTTCATTTTTTTCATCACACAAAATTATTGGCTTTATAAATTCATCTGTTGCTCCAGAATCATACGATTTTTGAATCGCAGAAACAGCGTCGTTTGTTTTTTCTCCAACACTATTTACCATCGCGTTATAACCAACACAAACTCTTTCCCATCTGTGGTCTCGATCCATTGCAAAAAATCTACCAGAAATTGTTGCAATCTTTCCGCCAGTTTCTTTTAAATGAACAGATAAATCTCGTATAAATCCGATTCCACTTTTTGGATCACAATCACGGCCATCAGTGAAAGCGTGAATTACAAAATCTTTTACATCTGCGTCGTGCGCGTATGTACACAAAGCTTTAAGATGATTTATATGCGAATGCACTCCACCATTACTGACAAGACCCATAAAATGAAGGGTGGATTTTTTTTCTTTAACAAAATCAAAAGCACTATTTAACACAGAATTTTTTTTCAATTCGCCATTTCCGATTTCATTATTTATACGTTGAAATTCTTGATACACAATTCTTCCGGCCCCAAGGTTTAAATGCCCAACTTCAGAATTTCCCATTTGCATTTCTGGTAAACCCACAGCTTCTCCAGAAGCGAGCAATTTAGAATGTGGATATTTTTTGTAAAGTGAATCAATAAAAGGTGTATGCGCCTGAGCAATCGCATCATTTTCAGGAATTGGTCCTATACCCCAACCATCCAACACTATTAGCATCGTCTTTTTTTGCATATTTTTATTATATCATTTTATATACAGAGAAATAACACCTATAATTATACACAACACCATTGTAAAAAACACAAAATAGTCTTACAATATTAAACATGAAGAAAAAACTCATTATTGTTATTGTTTTAATAATATTAATAGCAGGCGGTATATTTTTGTATAAAAAATATAGTATTTCAGGCATGAGAGAATCATTGATTTCTGTTAATCAAATCCCAGTAACTCCAGGACAAAATACCAGTACAACAACTTCTCCTCAAAAAACAGACTCCTCTGCCCCAGCAAAAAAGACAAACTCATCTGCCTTATCTCATGCAATAGTATACAAAACCATTCGTAACTATACAGGGTTTGCTTGGGTTGGACTATCAACAGACAAAACACATGTAGTGTCATATCCAGCGCCTTCAGACATTGCCAGCCAAGCTCCAACAACACTTCACAACGGATACACTTCTGGAAATATCGGTTTTAATACCGCATTTATAAATATAAAACTTGGAACATATTCTCAATTAAAAAAAATGTATTCTCCAACCCAATTATTTTCACTTGTCATAAATCGAAATCCTTTTACAGAAATTTATGATTGTGGAAGTGTAAGTTCTGCAACAACAGACTACATAAACAAACTTATCGATTCAAAAAAGCTTTCTTCTGAATGCACAAAAATACTTTAAGTTTTAATTTTCTTTTATGGATACGGAAAAATTTCTAACCAAACTGAAAAAATATTACCACCCAAAACCAAAGCCAATTTTGTATTTGACTATAGCTGTTGCAATATTTTTCGGAGTACTTTCTCTTATATCAATACGTGGATTTATACTCAGTAGTCCAAGTGTGCATTTTTGGCTTTTGATTATCGAGCTTGTTTTTACAATAATACCTATAAAGTTTTTGACGGTACCCAGAAATCATTCTTCGTACAAAATTTTTCCAAAAATAATTATATTTGAATTTATCGTTACAATTATTTTACTACTCGCCCTTCTTTGGATAATCGCAAATACAATACCAAGATAAACTATATTAAAAAAACGGTCACCTACTTTCGTAAGCAATCCGTTTTTATATTATAAAATATTTTTCAAAATCGCCGATAACATCTTTGGTTACTAAACCCTCTGTCAGAGTAACCACCATTCCCATTAAGGTAAAATTGCGGATGCAATATTAAACCAAAACGCACAAATGATGTGCAAACGAAATCATTTCCTGGCCCGGACCCCAAATTTAGTACACCATTCTTGTATATTACCAACCTAAATATA
>CAYSZI010000043.1:0-7633 GCA_964435545.1 uncultured Candidatus Saccharibacteria bacterium
AACGAAAAAGGTGAAAAAGAAAGAATCGTTATGATTCATGCAGCAATAATAGGATCAATCAAAAGATTCTTATCTTTCGATTGATCCCATTATTGCTGCATGAATCATAACGATTCTTTCTTTTTCACCTTTTTCGTTTGTACACGTGAGATCAAAACGCTCAGGTTGATTCATGTCGAGTTGAATTGTTGCAACTTGCCATTCTCGTCCGATTGCATCATTCGCCATAAAGTCTAACTTTGGTCCGTAGAATGCAGCTTCACCGATACCTTCAAAAGTAACAACATTTTTTTCTTTTGCTATTTCTTCGAGCATATTTTCTGCGAAAGCCCAGCGCTCTTTATCTCCTAAATATTTTTCTGGGTGAGCTGGATCGTGTTTTGATATGCGTACTTTTAATTCAAACCCAAAAGTTTTATAAAAATTTTCTACGATATCCCAAACTTTCAAAAACTCATTTTTTGCGTCAGACATTCTACAAAATACATGTGCGTCATCTTGAGCAAATGCACGAACACGTGAAAGTCCAGAAAGTTCTCCGGATTGTTCGTCGCGGTAGCAGGTTGTTGTATTTGCATAGCGTTGAGGAAGCTCACGATAACTCCATGCCTTACGGGCATAGATTTGAGTATGATGTGGACAGTTCATTGGCTTCATTGCAAATTCGTGTCCTTCGCGAGTCGTTATTCTAAACAAATCATCTTTGTATTTTTCCCAATGGCCACTTTTTTCATACAAATCTTTTTTTGTAATATGTGGAATTTCTACACGATCATAACCTTTTGCTTCACGGAGTTCCCATACATAAGCATCAAGTAAATTTCGTAGAATTGTTCCTTTTGGTGTCCAGAGAGGAAGTCCTGGTCCAACTAATTCTGAGAATGTAAACAAGTCTAATTCAACACCAAGTTTTTTGTGGTCCCGTTTTTTGGCTTCTTCTTGTTGTGTGATATATGCATCAAGTTTTTCTTTTGATTCAAATGCGAGTCCGTAGATACGTGTGAGCATTTTGTTTTTTTCATCGCCGCGCCAATATGCACCTGCTATGCGGTCGAGTTTAAATGAATCAGTAGAAATTTCTTTTGCAGGATTTTCTGCGTGTCCACCACGGCAAAGATCTTCAAAATCTGCACATTTGTATAACGTGATTTTTTCTCCACGTTCTGTGATTTCATTTATAAGTTCCAGTTTGTATTCATTACCAGAAAAAACTTTTTTGGCTTCTTCTTTTGAAATTTCGCGGTGTGAAAATTCTGTCCATTTCGACAAATTTTTTCGCATGTATGTTTGAAGCTCTTTTAAATTTTCGTCACTGATTTTTTCTGTTCCAAAATCAATGTCGTAATAAAAACCATTGTCTACCGCAGGGCCTAATGTCAATTTTACGCTTGGGTAAAACTCTAAAACTGCTCTAGCAAGCAGGTGGGCAAGGGTATGTCTATTGTTTTTTAATTGTTCTTCGTTCATAAGATAAATCCTATCATATTTAATAGTGATATAGAAGAGTACTTGCATTTTTTATTATTTGTTATATAATATACAAAATATCTTTTGTTATGGTCAGGACTTTAATCATTGTTATTAAAAAAACTAAGTTAATTTTTATAAAGAAAGCAAACTTTAAGTTTAGTTTAAGTGGAAAGAGAAAAAAGGAATTAAAAAATATTATTTGCTTAGAGCTTGAAAAAGAAGTTAGCAAAAAATATTATAACAAGGAGGAACTTTTATACTTATTTTGCACTTCCTGCAAAGACGAAAATGAGAGATTAACTGATTTTCAAAAAACTGTTCTAAAAAAAATAAAAAGATTTACTTTAAACGACCAAGAGGTTTACAAAATATTCTCTTCTTATGCAGAAAATATTTTAGATAACGATAAAAAGGTTGACGAAATCCTCGGTGTTTTAGAGGAAATGAAAATGAAGTAAAAAATAATTATATATAATACAAATTGCCGAATTTTTTTCGGTAATTTTTTATATTGCTTTTGCTTTTTCTATTATTAAGCTTCGTTCGCCATTGCGTTCTGTTATTTTTACCGAGCATGCAACACATGCATCAACAACCATAATATTTTGAAGTTCGGCGAAGGGTTTTGTAAAAATTACACCTTCGATTGAACCGGTCAAATCTGTGAGTTTTATAAACGCCATGCGCTCATTTGTTTTTGTTATTATTGGTTTAACTTCTTCGACAATACATCCGAGTGTGACACTCAAACCAACTCTCATTTCTTCACGAATTTTTTTAATATTCACTCCACTTTTCTCAATTTTGTCCGCAAACTTTTCGAGTGGGTGACCAGAAACAAAAAGCCCAAGCAATTCTTTTTCCCATTTGAGTTTGTCGGAAGTTTCTGCGGGTTTTGATTTTGTAAGTGTGAGTGCCATTACAGATGAGCTTTCTCCAAAAAGCGATGCTTGGCTTCCGATTGTTTGTCTTTGTTTGTTGTACTCAAGCATTATTTCCATGTTTGCCATGAGCTCTCCACGCTCGCCGAGATTGTCCATCGCTCCGCATTTTATAAGCGCTTCCAAAGATTTTTTGTTTAAGTTTTTGTGAGTAACGCGTTCTAAAAATTCTGTGATCGAAACAAATTTTCCACGGAAATTTCTTTCTGCAATTACTGCTTCTGCAATATCTGCTCCAAGATTTTTGATTGTGTGAAGTCCGAAACGAATAATTCCTTTTCCTGGTTCGTTTGAGTTATCAATAACTGTAAAATCTTTATAACTTGCGTTTATTTCAGGTGGCAAAACCGCGATTCCCATTTTTTTACATTCGCCGATAATTTCGGCAACTTTTTCGATGTCTCCAGATTCTGCTGTTAAAATCGCACACATGTATTCGACAGGGTAGTTGGCTTTCATGTATGCCGTTTGATACGAAAGTCTTCCATAACTCGCGGCATGAGCTTTGTTGAAACCGTACGCAGCAAATGGTTCGATAAGACTCCAAAGTTCTTGGGTTTTTTGTTCAGACAACCCATGTTCCCGAAAACCTTTCAAAAGTTTTTCTTTTTGCGCTTCCATTTCTGCTGGAATTTTTTTACCCATGGCCTTACGAAGTTTGTCTGCTTCAAGCCAAGAGTATCCCGCAAGTTTAATCGCAATCATCATAACGTCATCTTGGTATGTAATAACTCCATATGATTGATCAAGAATATCTGCCATTCGAGGATCGAGATATCTCACAAGAGAATTATTTTGTTTGCGCGCAATGTATTCCGGAATCATTTCCATCGGCCCTGGGCGGTATAGTGCCACCATGGCGTTGATATCAAAAATTGTTGTTGGTTGAAGTTGTTTTAAATACGCCGTCATTCCACTTCCGTTCAATTGAAAGAGTCCCATTGTTTCTCCGCGCGCAAGCATTGCAAATGTGAGAGGGTCGTCGATTGGAATTTTTTCGAGCTCGACATTTATGTCGCGCAAAAATTTTACTTGCTTTACAGCGTCAGCTAGAATCGCCAAATTTCTAATTCCAAGAAAATCGAATTTTGGCAAGCCCACGTCTTCAATATAATGCATATCATATTGTGTAATTATATGTCCGCCTTTTGGATCAAATTGTGTTGGCGCAAATTCATAAATTGGTTTTGGGGCAATAACAACTCCAGCCGCGTGAACAGAAACGTGACGAACACAGCCTTCCATTTTTAATGCAAGGTCAATAATTTTTTTTGTGTCTGATTCTTTTTTATATGCTTCTGCAAATTCTGGAACCATTTCGAGTGCGCGCTCGATTGTCATTGGAAAACCTTGCGAGCCCATTGGTATAAATGTCGAGAGTCTGTCTCCAACTGCATATGGAAATCCAAGAGCACGCGCAACATCTTTTACTGAACCCTTTGCCATCATTGTTCCAAAAGTTCCGATTTGCGCAACGTGGTCTTCACCATATTTTTTCTTTGCGTACTCAATCATTTCACCACGACGATTATCGGCGTAGTCCATATCGATATCGGGAAGTGAAGGACGTTCTGGATTTAGAAAACGTTCAAATGGAAGTTTGTAAACGAGCGGGTCAACATTTGTAATACCAATAAGATATGTGGTAAGCGATCCAGCAACCGATCCTCGAATGTTTGTAAGAATTCCGTTTTCGCGTGCGAATTTCAAAAGATCTCCCACGACAAGAAAATACCCAGCGTAACCTTTTTGTTTAATAACACTAAGTTCGTATTCAAGTCTATCTAAATAAATTTTTGTTTGGGGAAGATCTCGAAAATTAAAACCCTCATAAGAAAGTTCTTTCAATTTTTCATCAGCTGTAATCCCATCTGGTAGTGGAAAGTGAGGGAAGTAGGCAACCCCCAATTCGATTTCATAATCTTCACACATATCTGCAACAGTTTTTGTATTTGGAACTGACTCTGGAAAATCCGAAAAATATTCGAGCGCGGTTTTTTCATCAATCAAAGAAAAATCATCATTTGAAAATTCAAATTTTCCAGCCTTGCCATCTCCTTGTGTGTTGACCGCAAGAAGGGTCTTGTGTGCCTCGTGATCATCTTTACAAGGATAATGTGAATCTTGTGTTGCGACCACTTTTATATTGTGTTTTTTTCCAAGTTCAATGAGAGCCTCACGCAATTTTTTGTCACCTTCGATTAATGGATGGGATTGAATTTCAATAAAATAATTTTCTTTACCAAAGATATCTTGATACTCTTTTACAAGTTCATCTGCTTTTTCCATATTTCCCGCCATTACTGTTTGAGAAAGTTCTCCTCCCATACATCCAGAAAGCGCAATTATTCCTTCGTGAAATTCCCGCAAGATTGCTTTATCCATGCGTGGCTTGTAATAGTAACCTTCAAGGTTTGCCTTTGTCACAAGACGCATCAAATTTTTGTAACCTTGTAAATTTTTTGCGAGAAGAATGAGGTGGTAGTATCTTTTTTGACCAGTTTCTGAAGTTTTTTCTAAACGAGAACCAGCTGTCATATATGCCTCAACTCCAATGATTGGTTTGACTCCACCTTTTTTACAGAGTTTATAAAATTCGATCGCACCATACATATTGCCGTGGTCTGTAAGTGCGATTGCCGACATCCCTGATTTTTTCGCAATATCAACCATTGTTTCAAGTTTGGTAAGACCGTCGAGTAACGAGTAGTGTGAGTGAGTATGAAGATGTATAAAATTTGAACTCATGTGGGTGGATTATATCAGCAATATGGTCATTTTGACAAAAAAGTCGATCCGTTTATTATTAGATGAACATGAAAGCAATTTTCGGAATAGATGAAGTTGGACGAGGGCCTGTTGCGGGGCCTGTGGCTGTTGGTGCCTTTGTTATAAAAAGCAAAAAATTAGATTTAAAAAAAGTAAAAGTTCCACTTCGAGACTCAAAAAAACTTTCGCGTGAGCAACGCGAAATCTGGTTTGCGCAAATAAAAATTTGGCAAAAAGAAAATCTTTGTGATTTTTGCGTGACAATGGTTTCGGCAAAAATGATTGATAAAATCGGAATTGCAAAAGCGATCAAACAAGCGCTTGAAAAATCTTTATATAAATTAAATCCAAAAAATTCTGACATTGTCTTGCTCGACGGGGGATTAAAAGCACCAGTTCAATTTAAAAATCAAAAGACAATTATAAAAGGCGACGAAAAAGAGCAGGCAATTTCGCTCGCTTCGATTTGTGCAAAAGTCACACGTGATAAATACATGTTCACGCAAGCAAAAAAATTTACGCAATACGGATTTGAAAACCATGTGGGTTATGGAACAAGACGTCATTATGAAGCTTTAAAAAAATACGGGCTTATAGAATTGCACAGAAAAAGTTTTTTAAAAAGAATAATTTGACAAAAGGTCTTAATCGTTAGAGTATATAACGAAGTTTATTGCTCATTTAAATGATAAGTTATGAAGACAGCATTATTTACTGGCTTCGAACGTTTCGGAGCTTACGCCAATAATCCAACTGAAATATTGGCCAATATATTAGATCAGACCGTCTTGGCAGATCACTACATATATTCCATGATTCTTCCCGTAGATATTTTTCCAGCAACGTGCGGAAAAAATTATGGCGAGATTATTTTTAATAAAGCACTAGAAATTAATGCAGATTGCATTTTATCTTTTGGAGTGAGTTCAGAAGTAAAAGGTTTTCGTCTTGAGAGGGTAGCTACCAATTGGGTAGAAAACAAAAAGTATTGTTCTGAAAAACAAAACAATACGCTTCTCAATATTAATATGCCGCCCAAAAAATCAATCGTTGCATTAAATGGAAATATTGGTATTTCATTTATGAATGTTTTGATTCAAGGGGCTGGAATCTCATTTGAGGATAAAATTTCTGAAGATGCGGGAACGTATTGTTGTAATGCTTTGATGTTTCTTTTGGCTCAAGCTTTAAAAGATAATTCTAGGATATCACAATTTTTTTTCCACGTTCCGTGTACTCATTCATCGGTTTTTGGAATAAGTGATTTTGATAAAACAAAGTTACTTGTTAATGAGAGCGATCTTGTGTTGGGCGTTGAGACCATATTGAAGTCATATAAATAATATAAAACCTTGCTCTGTGAGGTTTTTTTATTTTACTTGCATTTATTTATTATTCTGCTAATATAGGCTTTGTATGGTTATTCGAATGCGACACACACGTGCTCATACTGGCAACCGCCGAAGTCACCACGCCTTAAAAGGTGCGGCGTTTTCAAAGTGTTCTCACTGTGAGGCAATGCGTGTTCCACATACAGTATGTATGTCATGTGGATACTACCGAGGCCGAAAGGTTATCGACCAAGTAAAAGGCGCAGAGAAAAAGCTTGCACGAGCTAAAAAATAGTTCGAGTTTGCATCATACACTTACGCAGTGCAGAGAAGAGAGGTTTTGAATTAGTTTTCTGAATTGTCTTTTCTACGTTTCGTACAATTTATACGCTTTAGCGAATAAAATATTCTTTATCACAATGGCAAATAGGCACCTCTCAAGGTCAATAGTATTACAAACCCTCTTCGAATGGGATTTTAAAAATCGCCCAGCTGATGAAGGTGTTTTCGATATACTTGAACGTAACGAAAGTGAATTTGCTCCAGGAAATGAAGATGTCCCATTTATGCGTAAGATTATGGGATACGTTGTAAACAAAATAGAAATCATAGATCAGATTATCGAAAAAGCTGCTCCAGAATGGCCAATAAATAAAATTAATGCCGTCGACCGAAACATTTTACGTATCGGCCTAGGTGAACTTTTATTTGGTGACCATCTTGAGGTTCCACCAAAAGTTGCAATCAACGAAGCAATCGAGCTTGCGAAAACTTTTGGAGGAGACAGTTCAAGTCGTTTTGTAAACGGAGTACTAGGCGCGGTTTATAAAGAAATCGGTGAGCCTGGAAAAGATCAATCCTCAAAACGTCAGAAAAAAAATGAGGAGGTTGATATAACAAAACTTCCAATCGAACAAAAAGCAGGAGCACTCATTTATTCTTGGAAAGGTAACGAATTATATTTCGCACTCGTGCATGATATTTTTGGATACTGGACTCTTTCAAAAGGTGGTGTAGATGCAGGCGAAACTCCAGAACAAACAGCCGTCCGAGAAATCAAAGAAGAAATCGGTCTTGATATTTCTATAAAAGAAAAAATTGGTGAAAGTGAATATGTTGCAT
>CAYSZI010000044.1:0-7591 GCA_964435545.1 uncultured Candidatus Saccharibacteria bacterium
GTAGTGTATATTATTCATTAGCTAGGGTGTCCTAATTCGGGGGTTACTAGAAGGTTAAATTGCTTTTTTTCAATCTACCACTTTTGCAAAAATTGTAAAGGGTTTAAAAACAAAAGAACCCTTTCAGGTTCTTTTGTTTTTTTGTGGAGATGGGCGGTAGCGAACCCCCGTGCAAATAATTATTTTATACGAATCTACATGTTTAGTTGTTTTTTGTTTGCCTTACGACAAACTTTAGGAATATATACTTTAAAAACGACAAAACATATATATCCCGAGCTTCTTAAGTTTTGGTTTGTATCGGAAGCACAACACTCACCTATCCTAAAAAATTATGCCTTTTGAGTTTATTAGGAATCCACTCAAAAGACATTCGGTTGGCCTAAATTTAGGCGAACGCGAAGTTGAAGTCGTTTGCCTTAAAGTAAGGCGAAGCAATCTTCATACCATTTGCTTTTGCATTTGGAATTTGAAAAAAGTTTTACGAGATTATTTTCATTCTCGACATGCGCGAATAAAATGAGACTACTTGTCTATTCATTTCATCCCCAAATTTGTTAAAAAAATTTGTCCTGAGCAAGCGTACTCGCGCGTACGGACAAAAATGGTTTAACATTTTGCCCTGAGCAAGTGTAAACACGCGTACGGGCAAAAATAAACTTTTTTGTTTTCAATGAGAAAACTACGAACTATCTCTTCATCAATCTACCAATATCTCTATCAGTATCTCGCTTTTTTATTGTCTCGCGTTTATCGAATTTCTTCTTTCCGTGAGCAATAGCGAATGCAAGCTTTACCTTGCTATTTTTATTATACAACGAGAGTGGCACAATAGTCAAACCCTTCTTTGACTCTTGTTCTTCGAGCTCGCGAATCTCTTTTTTTGTAATTAAGAGCTTACGAGTACGCTCTCTATCGTAGCTAGGCGGAGTATTACCCACCTGATATGGATCGATTTTTAAGCCGACAATAAAGGCTTCTCCTCCGCGAATAATCACGTGCGCACCCTCGAGAGAACCATGTCCAGCACGTACAGATTTGACCTCAAATCCAAAAAGCTCGATACCAGCTGTGTAGTTTTCGAGTATTTCGTAATTGAACCTAACTTTTCGGCTTTCTATGTACGATTCCATACCAATATGAGTATAAAGCAAAACAAGAAAAGTATAAAGGAAACAAGGCTTTGTATTGGTTGACTAACACTACAAAATACGCTAGAATAAGCCCCATACGACTTCTATCTATTTAGATGGTCGACAAAAAAACATTGAAAGCAAGAGTAAGAACAAATCTACAAATACGTGCCTCTGAACTTCGAGTTTTAACCGATGATGGTGAGAATTTGGGAGTAATGTCCTTAAAGGACGCTCTCGCACTTGCCCAAAATCGAAATCAAGACTTGATTGAGGTTGCCCCAGAAGCCACTCCCCCTGTCGCAAAGATAATGGAGTATGGAAAGTATCAATATCTTGAAAACAAGAAAGATAAAAAGATAAAAGCTGGAGCAAAACGCACTGAAACAAAAGCGATTCAAATCAAAGTTGCAACAGGCGAACACGATCTTCAAATGAAAGCTAAACAAGCTTCAGGATGGTTGAAAGAAGGACATCGTATCAAAGTAGAATTATATCTTTCTGGTAGAACAAAATACCAAGATGAAAAATTCCTTCGCGAACGTCTTGATAGAATTCTTCAGTTTATAACTGAGCCCTACAAAATTGCCGAAGAAGCAAAAAGGGGTCCAAAAGGTCTCGCTCTCGTAATCGAAAAGGCAAAGTAAAAAATTAATTTAGCTTATCATTATCACTTTTAATCATCAGTATATGAAAACAAACAAATCATACACAAAGCGCTTGAAGCTCACAAAAAACGGCAAAACAATTGCTCGAAAACCAGGTTTCAACCATTTTAATGCAAAACAATCTCGCTCAAAACAAATGAGTGGAAAAGTCGGAAAAGATTTCGTAATACCAGCAAAAGTTCGCAGCTTCCTATTACCATTCAATTAATAACCAATAAAAGATAGAAATATATGTCACGCGTAAAAAGAGGAGTTATAAAAATGAAGCGTCGCCGAAATGTTCTTGCGGCAACAAAAGGATACCGCTTCGGCCGTAGTACAAAAGAAGCTGCAGCAAAGGAAGCAATCCGTCATGCAAACAAATATGCTTTCGTTCACCGCAAACTTAAAAAGCGAGTAAACCGAGGTGTATGGCAAATCAAAATCGGTGCAGTAGCAAAAGAAAACGGAACATCATTTTCAAAATTGATGGGAACAATCAAAAAGAAAGGAATTGTTATCGACCGAAAATCTCTTGCATATCTTGCAGAAAACAAGCCAGAAACAATGGCACGATTCATGAAAACATTAGCTTAATAACAAAGCACAAAAAATCCCCTAACGGGGATTTTTTGTGCTTTGTTGGATTTAAGTTTAATTTCTCAAATGCTGTCTTCTCATTTCTGCGGAAATATCTCTTGCGAGATTATTTGCATCTTTTGATACAAAAATATTGACCATCAAATTTGGAAAATGTTTACTCAAATATGAGCGCACCTCGCTTGGATTTTCTTCTGTAAAAATTCCGATCGGTATTCCTCTATCACCCACACAACCAAGAATCCCAAGAAGAGACTCATGGTCTGAGCCAGCAATCAGCATTCCGTGGCTTGAAGATAATGCAATAAAATCCGAACCTAGTGCTCCGCGTCCTGTAAAAACAACAGGAAAAGAAACGTGTGGTAGACGGAAAGCTTTTTCATGCTCCCTTTCTGTAGCTGCAGGAGAAAGCCCAACAACAGGGATGTTATTTTCTATAAGCTTTGTAAGCACAGTATCAATCACAGAAGAACCCACTCGCCCGATTATACCAAGCTTTGCTTTTACGAAAGCTAAAGATAAATTATTTGCATGCAAAATAATATCTGGATTACCAAAAATTTCTTTTTCACTATATGCATCAAACATTGAAACAAGTGGATATTTCTTTTTCATATCTTAAAAAATAAAATACTAATCACATTCTATTATAACCGATTTTCCTCCTTCTGGCGCTTCAGCATCAAGACCAAGTTCATTTCTTAATCTTTGAGCAAGCACTGTGGTCGATTTTGGCTCGCCCATAACAGTCCAAACTTTTTTAAGGGTATCTGCAGATGTCGAAACAAAACCAACCAACGCATTTCCATCTTTGTGTCCAGAATATCCTGTTATTTTTTCGATTTTTGCGTTAATCTCGACAGTCTCTTTGTTTATAACAATAGACTTCATTCCATCCTCCAATTTGCGTCCTATCGTGCCTGCGGCCTGATACCCAATCAAAAGAAGAGTATTGTTTGGATCACTCAAGTAATTTTGTTCATGATGCAACACGCGCCCGCCAGAGGACATTCCACTTCCAGCAATAATAACTTTTGGATTTGGTTTCTTTAAAATATGTTTTGAATCCTCTGCATCGACAGTTTCCACAAGACCAGGAAATGAAAACGGGTCATTACCGCGTTCTATATGTGCACGTATATCATCATTGAAATAATGCGAATATTTTCTATAAATATCTGTAACTTGTATAGCTAGAGGAGAATCCAAATATACTTGCATTTTTGGAAGCTGTTTCGTTTCCATTAATTTATCGATTTCAAAAATAACTTCCTGTGAACGTTCAAGTGAAAATGCTGGAATAATCAATGTTCCGTTTCGCTTATAATTATCGAGTAAAACATTTTTTAGCAAATCGCGTCTTTCATCGCGAGCCTCGTGTTGTCTGTCTCCATAAACACTTTCGATCAAAAGGTAATCACTTCCCTCGAGCGGAGTTGTGTCACGCAAAATCGGCGAAGGTGTATTTCCCAAATCACCAGTAAATGTAATTTTTGTTTCTCCAAGTTTAAAAGTAAAATAAGCAGAACCCAAAATATGCCCTGAATCGTGAGCAGTAACACTTATTTCTGGAATCAACTCATAATTTTTTTCGTATTCCAATGGAATCCAATTTTCCATTGATCGGTTTATCATTTCTGTAGAATATATTTCGTTCAATTTGTGTTCTACGTCTCTCGAGAGAATTCCGCCGGTGTCCTCGAGCATTGGCTTTGTGAGTGCACATGTTGGTGGAGTTGCAATAATCTTGCCTTGAAATCCATCGTGAACCAATTTTGGAATACGACCGATATGGTCGATATGCGAGTGAGTAATAAAAAGATAATCAATTGTTTTTGGATCAAAAGAAAAAGGTTCCCAGTTTGCAAGTGCCGCCAATTTATCTCCTTGAACAAGCCCACAATCAACAAGAATTCGCAAAAGTGGGCGACCTGAAACATCAAGCGGGCCCTCTAGTAAAAAATCTGCACCCGTAACCGTTTCGGCACCCGAACAAAAAGTAAGTCTAAATTTTTCTTTTGCCATATATGGTTTTATTATACTTTAATTTTTGTTCAATGCATATAAAAAGTATATGAATAAAAAAAATCCCCTTTCATTTCTGAAAGAGATTCTTTTTAGGACTATCTGCTTTCGTGTTACCCTAGCCAGAAGGCCAAGTGGGTGTTCTGTATAAAAGGCCAAGGCCAATTCATAACTCCAAACTCCCGTACACGATGTGTTCTAGGTAACAGTGCAAATAATCCTATTTTTAATATACATCAGGTTGCCTTTAAATAACTGTGGATTACAAAAATAACACAAAAAATAAACCGCAACAAGATTTTTAAAAATAAAAAAATGCAAATATTTTGTGTGGATAAAAAATGTTAGACAAGTTTTTAAAATAAAAAGACCCTTTTGAAAGCACTCTCGGACGCCGGCGGGCGGAGAGTGAGGCAAAATTTCAGCAGAAATTTACGCCGGTGCTTTTAAAAAGGTCTTTTTATTTTTAAAACCAATCAAACTAAATATTATTTCTTTTTTGTTTGAGTAAAGTGTTCGTGAGCTGTTTGATATTCAAAGATTTCAGATTCACTAAACCAGTGAGCAATTTCTTGAGTTGCTTCTGAAACATCTCCTGATGCATGTATCAAATTTGGAATTCCTACATCATTTGCATCAGCGTGACCAAAACTCATATGAGAATAATCTCCGCGTACTGTTCCAGGAAGTGCGCTTTTTGGTTCTGTTGCACCAACCATTTTGCGAACAAGCGCAACGGCCTCAACTCCTTCTAATACAAAAGCGATAACTGGACCAGCGCTCATCATAGAAAGTGTTACATCAAAAGCTTTTTGACCACGGCGAGAAATCATTTTGCCAATATTTTCATAATGATGATAGAAATGATCATATGAAGGCTTAAGCATTTTACTGCCAACGATTTTTAAACCAACTTTTTCAAAACGAGTAACGATCTCCCCTACAATACCGCGTTGTACAGCGTCAGGCTTCAATACAATAAGTGTTCTTTCAATTGTCATAATTTTACAAGCTTAAATTGTTCACGCAAGTGAACGCAAAATAATAATGCCTTGATACTACCAAAAAAAGGCTTATTTTACAAATTTATTTTTCCTCTTCTTTTTTATCTTCCTTATCTTTTTTTCCGAAAACTTTTTTTAGTTTAAATTTAAACTTAACCCAAACAGCAGCTACTGCAATAGCAACGATTTTAAAAATTTTTAAAAAAACAGCACCGGCTCCGAGTTTCGAAAGCAACGAAATCCCGATAGCCCCAGCTGCGATTTTTCCGATAGTCGAGTCTGATTTTTTATCAGTAATAGAATTATAATCAGAATATCTATTACCTTCTGTATAAATTATTGAATTTTTCATTACAGAAGCAACATTAGAAACAAATTCCATATTTTGTTTTTTTGTAGCAATACCAATATTTAAAGCTCCGGTTCGTCCAAACATCATTATGTAAGAATTAACAACAGAGTGAAGAACTTTGCCATCCCTAACGACATCAAAATAATTTGAGTACTCAAATGTCTTGTCTGATGAATCGTAGTGTGGTTTTGTTAACCAAACCGTATTCTCGTATTTAACTTCTCCGTCGCCTTTGTTTTTATTTTCCTCGGTGTTTTGTGAATCAAACTCGCTTATCATTTTATCGCCATCAATTGAAGAGGCATCATTATCTGAAACATGTCCGTCATCTGAATAGTTTAAATAAACAAGGCCTGAATCCTGATCAAAAACCTTGCCGTTGAATGAAAGTAAACCTTCAAGTGTATTGTTATCCTCTTCGTTATTTTTAACATGTTGCATTATCTCAAAAATAAATAATGCCTGCCCTTTCGGAACAAAAACATAACCATCTGGAACCTTTAGTTCAATTTTTCCATTTGCGATTTTTACAGTATTACCTGCTGTAATATATGATATTTGTGACTCGATTGCGGTTTTTAATTCTATAGATTTTTCTTCATCAGTTTTTTTCTCAGTTTCAATTTTAGCAGTAGTATCAGAAAAAAACTTTGCGATTTTATTGTAGTCGTCTTCTCCTTGATACGTAGACGCTTTAGAAACATAAGGAATAGAAGCAAAACACAAAACAAACAAAACTAAAATTATTTTTTTCATTATGTTTATAGAATTAATTTTTACTGTGTATCCTTGCCCTCTTCTAAAGAATTAGCTTCTTCATCTTCATACATCATTTCTTTTGCTTTAGCCCTAAACTGTTTTATGCTTACAGAAATCTCGATTAAACTTTTTTCATCAGGACTTAAATTACTCAAATTATCTTTCAGATATTGTTCAAGCGAACTTGAATCCATATTATTTTCACCAGCAACATTAAAAATTTCTTCGACTTTTTTGGGGTCGCTTTTTTCAACGACTTTTTTCTTTGCGAGATTAAACAACGCCATTAAAATATCAAAGTCATTATCCATATCCTCAAGAGTAACAGATATTTCAGTTTGAGGATTTTTTAAACCATTTTCCAAATTTTTCTGCCGTAGTAAATTCCAAGCTTTTTTTAGTGGCATAGCTGAAATTTCATCCTTAGAAACCCCGAAAGACAACAAATCCGCATTAATCTTTTTTTCAATCAAAATTCTTAAATCACTATTATTCCCCACCGAATTATCTGATGTTGTTTCGTTCATATATTTAATCTAAGTGTTTTGAATCCAAAAACAAAATATCTCTTAATTTCTCTAGTGCACCCCCCATCCATTTTTTTGCAAAACTAGAGCGTTTGCTATATAGATCCTCTGCTCTTAATTCTCTGTGTTTTTTCTCTCGCAAACTATTCTTTTTTTCTTCAGAAAAGTGATCATATCCAGGATATTTTAAACCACCATCCTTGTTTTTTTCTCTAGAAATCATATCATCAATATGCTCATTCCTTTTCACTTCTTTTTCTGATTCAGATAAATTCCAATAGCCAGGTTGTTGTTTAAGGTGATCTTCAACCCTTTTACTTACGAGTCTTTTCAACTTAAGATTTTTTCTAAGCCAATCATTTACCACCATTCCATACTCAAAACCGTCTGTGTGGGTTTCCTTAACATAATCTCCTGTTTTTATTCTACGTGCTGCTATTTCAGCTTTTTTCTTCTTCTTTTTCGCCTCTTCTTTGTCGTGCTCGTGTTCATCGTGTTCTTCGCTATGCCCTCCTCCGTGAGCCGGCGCGTTATTGTTATACCC
>CAYSZI010000045.1:0-1453 GCA_964435545.1 uncultured Candidatus Saccharibacteria bacterium
CATTCCAATAAAAAAAGGGCTTCCCCAAGAAACCTTAACCTATTTTTCTTCCGAGCCAATAAAAGACGGCGCGCTAGTTAGCATTACGATTCGATCAAAACTCGTAGATGCAGTTGTTGTGGGAACAAAAGACGCACGTGAAGAAAAATCGGCAATAAAATCTGGCACATTTTCACTCAAGAAAATTTCAAAAATAAAAAAAGATGTTTCGATTCCATATTATGTTTTTGAAACAGCAACACTTGCAGCTAAATATTACAAACGTAAGCGCGGCGAAATTTTAAAATTGATTGTTTCTGATTATTCATTATATGGAATAATCTCAAAAAAAATTCCGTTTAAAAACGAAAGTGATAAAGTTGAAAAAATTCAACCCGAGCGTTTAGTTTTTCAAGCACCTCTTGAAGAAAGAATTTCTTTTTACAAAACATATATCCGCGAAGCTTTTGCCCGAAAAGAATCTGTAACATTTGTTTGCCCCACAATTTCTGACTGCGAATTTTTTACAGAAAATTTATCCAAAGGAATATCAGATTTTGTTGCAACACTTCACAGTGAAATCCAAAAAAAGAAATGTGCTGAAATTATAAGCAAACTCACAAATGAAAATCATCCGTTTGTTGTTATTACTACTCCATCATTTGCATCCATAATGAGACCAGATGTAAAAACCATAATAATGGAGCATGAAAATTCAAACGCATATAATACGCCTACTTTACCGCCATTTGATTTTAGAGTTATTATCGAAATTCTTGCTCGAACATCTGGCAAAAAATTGATTATTGGAGATAGCTTGCTTCGAGTTGAAACACTAGGCAGATACGAAAACAAAGAACTTAGCGCTGTTGCTTCTGTAACTTTTAGAGCATTAACTCCGATTGAAATTTCGGTTATTCCTCATGGAGTTCCAGAAACATTACCCAAACACTCAAAAAACGAACAAATTCCCGCATTATCAGAAGAAGCTCAAAAAATAATTTCTAAGGTTAACGAAAAAAAATCTCACATATTTGCTTTTGCCTTACGCACAGGGCTTGCAACAATTACACGCTGCCGCGACTGCGGATTTGTTTTTGCATGTGAATATTGCGACTCACCTCTTGTTTTATATCAAAACGCAAGTGAGCGCAGAATATATATTTGCAATAAATGCAAAAGGCATAAACCCTCAGAAAGTAGATGTGTTAGATGCAACAGCTGGAATTTATCTGCTCACGGGCTTGGAACAGAATATGTTGAAGAGGAAATAAAAAGACTCTTTCCTGATGTTCCTGTTTTTAGAATTGATAGAGAGACTACGCCCACGCGAGCACAGGCGCGGAAAATTGCTTCGCAATTTTCCGCGTCCGAATCCGGCATTCTAATCGGCACCGAAATGGCACTCTTTTATTTAAACGAATCTGTTTCTGATTCAATATGAATTGAAAAAGGAATATTTAAAATCTGCATC
>CAYSZI010000045.1:1463-7566 GCA_964435545.1 uncultured Candidatus Saccharibacteria bacterium
TTCCAAGTTATCGTACAAACGAACGCATCGTAGGACTCATGCTTACAATAGCAGAACGCACTCGCGGAAAACTTTATGTTCAAACAAAAAATCCAAACGAGCCAATCATCGAGCTCATGCGTTCAAATAATTATTCAACTTGGTACCGTACAGAAATTGCAGAAAGATTGGAATACAATTATCCTCCTGCAACAACAATTCTAAAAATTACTTGGTTTGGAAAAATCGAAGAAAAAGAAGAGATACGAAACTATTTAAATGAGTTACTTTCATCATATTCACCAGATATTTTTGATAGCGAAATAATACAAAAAGGAAAAAAGATATATGCACTAAACGCAATAATTCGTCCAAAACGTGAGGAATGGTCGCTCCATGCATTATTAGACAGCAAGGGACTTTCTGAAACACTAAATGAAACACTTGCAAAATTGCCAGAAGGAACAATTTTAACAGTGAATCCAGATAATTTACTGTAAAGGTATGTTAATATTATTATAGTTATTATATTAATAATTCTAAAAAGAAGTAAAACATGTTTGGACGAGAAAAATCTTTTAATAAAAAAGAAAACGATCAAAATAGCATTGATAAAAATTCAGAAAAACCAGAAAATAATTCAAGAAGAGATTTTATTAAAAAAATAAGCGCGCTTATGGTGGGCGCTGCAATTGCAGAAACTCCATTAAAAGCTTTTGCCCTTGAATCAAACGAAAAACCTCCTATTGTTACTCGCCCATCATGGGACAATGAATGGAACGAAACATCCAAACAATACGCACTAAAACTCGGTGAAAAATTTCAAACAAAATATGGAGAAAAAACATCAAGCGTATTACCTTATTTTAATGAAAACTTTGCAAGCGGAAGGTCCTCAACGTTAGATTCAAACAGAGCATACGAAAGTTTAAAAAATGTATACAGAAGATGTGCAGTACACCACACAGATATCGATACATCAGGTGTGGGAGCTTATGACCAAGCAAAAAAAGTCAGAGATATAGAATTAGGTAGTATGGGTTTCAATGATACTGGATATCATTTTTTAATCGCATCAGATGGAACAATTTTGGAAGGCAGACCTGCGGGTCGTGTTGGTTCAAATGCTGGTCAAACACTCGAAGCCAATACTGCAGCTAAAGCATTAGGTGGTATTTCAGCTATTGCAAATGCAACATCATCTAATGAATATTATTCAAATCTCCAAAAATATGTAAAAGCAATGAAAATGGATCCTGATTATGGAACGCTCGGAATTGCTTTGTGTGGAGATTTTGATACAGGAAATCAACCTTCACGCCAACAACAAGAATCATTAATCAAATTGTTAAATTGGGTAAAATGCGAATACGATATTCCAACAAATAATATTATCTATCACCGAGAAGTAAAAAGTAAGGTTATTGAAGCATCAGGACTAACTTTTGTCGGCACAAACGGAGCAACCGATACAGTTTGCCCAGGTAGATCATTCCCAGATATTTCGAATTTTAAGAACAAACTAAACAGAGATACGCAAAACGCACAATCAAAAACAATACTTTTAGATAAAACCATCTAAATAAACAATATACCCATATATTTAGGTCTTATTTCGAGATAAAACTTAAGCCTTGTATTATATAAATACATGTGATATATTAATCTTCGTATATGAACAGCAAACCAATTATAGAAGTAAAAAAGTCCGCAACCGAAAACAACATGACTCTTGTTCGTCGTTTTAGTCGTCGTGTTCAGGAATCCGGCATTATTCAATCAGTAAAGGGAAATCGCTACAGTGAGCGTGCTCCATCAAAGCTTGATCGCAAACTAGGAGCCCTAAAAAGACTCAAGCGCGGAAAAGAAATTGAAAAGCTCAAAAAACTCGGTAAATGGAAAGAGCCAACACACAAAGGCCACAAATAATTATCTAATGAGTGCAGATTCAAACATTTCAATTTTAAACAAAACAAAAGGCAAGCTTCCACGCTTGCCTTTTGTGCAATTGAAAAACAAAATTCTTGGAGAAGACTACGATCTATCTCTCGTTTTTATAACCTCAAAAGAGTCGCATCGAATAAATTTACAATATAGACAAAAAGACAATCCAACAAACGTACTTTCTTTTCCACTCGAAAAAAATTCTGGAGAAATTTTTATCGATCAAAAAACTTCAACAAAAGATGCGGTCAATTTTGACATGACTCCAACCAAATTTATTCAATTCCTCGTTATCCACGCAATGTTGCATTTGAAAGGATTCGAACATGGTAGTACAATGGAGAAGCAAGAGAAAAAATTTTTAAAAATTTTTTCTTAATAAGTAAAATAATCGGCGACCCACAAAGATTTCGCAGCCGAGGACTGTTTGAGCTCGGCTTTTGGAATTGTAATCAATTTCAAAAGCCAGCGAGTTTCGCAGGCAAGAAATTTTTGTGGGTTGACGATAAAAAACTTTAAAAAAATTACGCCTTCATTGACTGCGAAATCTTTGTAGACAATCGGCGAAACCAAATATTATAAAATAATTATGGCACGCTCATTTATTGTAGGAATTGATCTTGGTTCGGCAGTTACAAAAACTGTCGTTCTTTCTGCGCAAAATGGCGAAAACACAGAAGTCCTTGCCGCAGTTTCTGTTCCCACAAAAGGTGTTCGCCATGGATATATCACAAACATCTCCGCAGCTGCAGATTCAATTCGTCGCTCAATCGACCTTGCGCAAAAAGAAGCAGGCGTTCAAATCAAACGTGCCTACTTTTCGATTGGAGGAATAAGTCTTTCTTCTGAAACATCACAAGGCGGCGCAATCATTTCAAAATCAGATCAAGAAGTTACGGCCTTCGACATCAAGACAGCACTTGCAAGCGCCGAAGAGACCCTAGCATTAAAAAATAAAAAAATTATCTTCAATACACCTGTCGGATGGAAAGTAGACGGAAAAGAAATTCTCGGAAAACCAGACGGAGTTCACGGAGTAAAACTTGAAGTAAAAGTTTTTTATGTGACATGCCTCTCTCAACATTTAGACGATTTAATTTCCGCAGCCGCTGAAGCCGACATTGAGGTTTTAGATGTTATACCTTCCCCAATCGCCGCAAGTTATATTGCATTATCCGAAAGACAAAAAGCTGTTGGAGTTATTTTGGTAAACATTGGCGCAGAAACGGTATCAATTGCAATTTTTGAAAACAACGCGCTTATCGGATTGTCTGTCCTTCCAATCGGATCAACAGATATCACAAATGATATCGCTCTTGGTTTTCGTATTCCTCTCGAAGAAGCCGAAAGTATAAAAACTGGAAGTGTTATGTCTGCAAGTTATCCAAAAAGAAAAGTTGATGAAATTATCGAAGCAAGATTTTCAGATATTTTTGAACTCGTTGATGGATATCTCAAAAAAATAAAACGAAGTGGACTCCTTCCAGCTGGTGTTGTTATTACAGGTGGTGGAAGCGGAAATGGACTTGTCGAAGGTCTGGCAAGAAACATGCTTCGCCTTCCATCAAAAATTGGTTCAGGTGATTTACTTTCAAATATAAAAGGTCCTGCTCGTGATGCAACATGGTTTGTTGCATTCGGACTCGCAATGATTGCACGCGAAGGAAATCGTGATGGATTTTCTCGCACATCTTCTGGAAATAAAGCAAAAGGATTTCTAAAAGAATTTTTACGACAATTTTTGCCGTAAAATCACAACATGCGAGATGTTTATGTCAATCAGTTTTTTCCATTTGCTTTTTTTAAATTTCTGGTAGAATGAGCGAAGTTCATTAGCAACCCTTTAGCACACTAGCAAACCAAAATTTGCTATGTTTTGAATGTATATGCCAAAATTAAACCCTGAAGTGGAAACCTTCGCACGAATCAAAGTTCTCGGTGTCGGCGGTTCTGGAAAAAACGCAATCAATCACATGATCAACTCCAAAGTTAGAGGGGTTGAATTTATCGTGCTCAATACTGACACGCAAGATCTTCACAATTCATTGGCTGATAAAAAAATTCACATTGGAAAAAATCTCACTCGCGGACTTGGTGCCGGCGGAACACCTGATGTTGGAAAACGCGCAGCAGAAGAAACAAAAGCAGAAGTTCAAGATGTAATAAAAGGTTCAGACATGGTTTTCATCGCATGTGGAATGGGTGGAGGCACTGGAACAGGTGCTGCACCAATCGTTGCTCACTCATCAAAAGAACAAGGAATACTTACAGTTGCAGTTGTTACAAAACCATTTTTCTTTGAAGGAAATCAACGTATGCGAATCGCCGAAGAAGGTCTTCGCGAACTCGAAAAAGAAGTTGATGCAATCATCGTAATTCCAAACGACAAACTTTTACAAATCGCCGGAAAAGACATGGGCTTCCGCGATGCATTTGCTCTTTGTGACAATGTTCTCCAACAAGCAGTTGAAGGTATTTCAGATTTGATTACAACTCCTGGAGTTATCAACGTCGACTTTGCCGATATAAAATCTGTAATGCAAGACGCAGGAACAGCACTCATGGGTATCGGACTTGCATCCGGCGAAGGACGCGCAACAAAAGCTGCGACAGAAGCTATCAATTCCCCACTTCTCGAAGTTTCAATAAATGGAGCAAAAGGAGTTTTGTTTGCAATTTCTGGTGGCGACGATCTTACAATTTTTGAAATCCAAGAAGCAGCAAAAGTTATCACTGAATCAATAGACAAAGATGCTCGTGTTATTTTTGGAACAATCCGCGACGAACGTCTCAAAAAAGGCGAAGTCAAAGTTACAGTTATTGCAACAGGCTTCCCAACAGAAATTCCTCGTCGTTCACTCTTTCAACCAACATACGTTTCAACTCCATCACCAGAAAAAACACCAGAAGCTCCAGTTGTTGTAAAAAAAGAACCACCAGTTCAAGTTAGTCAAAACACTTCTTCTTCTACACCATCAACAAGCGACTTTATGGTAAAGCGCGCAGAAAAAGACAAAGACGAAATTCCAACATTTTCCGAAGACGGAGACGACTGGAGTGCTGTACCAGCATTTCTACGAAGACAAAAGAAATAATCGAAACTATCGCGAAAACATACTTAAAAAGCACCGGCGTAAATTTCTGCTGAAATTTCGCCTCACTCTCCCGCCGTCGCGGTCCGAGAGTGCTTTTTAAGTATGTTTTCGCGATTCACTCCGTCTCATGTTATAGTTAGACTGTTTTAATTTTATAAATTCATTAAACAACTACCATGATTTACGACTTAATCATTATTGGCGGAGGACCCGCAGCATCATCTGCTGCTGTTTATGCTGCCCGCAAACGTTTATCAACACTTCTTATTGCAAGTGAATTTGGCGGACAATCTTCTGTCTCGACAGACATCCAAAACTGGATTGGAACTCCACATATTTCTGGATCCGATTTGGCAAAAAGTTTAAAAAATCATGTACTTGAATACGCAGGAGAAATTTTACAAATAAAGGAAGGACAATTGGTAAAAAATATTTCTGGAAAATCTCCAAATTTTTCCGTAACAACAAACAAAGATGAAGTTTTTCAAACTCGTTCAGTCTTAATCACGACAGGCTCAAAACGTCGTAGTCTTGAAATTGCAGGAGCAAAAGATTTTGAAAATAAAGGTCTTACATATTGCGCATCGTGTGATGGACTCATGTTTTCAGGCGAAGAAGTTATTGTTGTTGGTGGAGGAAATGCAGCATTTGAAACAGCCGCTCAACTTCTTGCATATTGCACAAAAGTGACACTCATAAATCGTAGCTCAACATTCCGTGCCGACGAAATAACCGTCGCTCAAACAATGAAAGATTCAAAATTCCGAGCAATTACAGATTGTGAAATGATAAATATTTACGGAGCAGATTTTGTTGAAGGAATGACAATCAAAAACAACAAAGACGGCTCTGAAGAAAAAATAAACGCAAAAGGAATTTTCGTTGAAATCGGACAAATGCCAAATTCAGATTTTGTAAAAGATTTTGTCGAAAGAACACCAGGAGGACAAATAGTAATAGACCCAAGAACTCAAAGAACAAGTGTTGATGGTGTTTGGTCTGCTGGAGATGTTACAGATGTTTTGTATCATCAAAACAATATTGCTTCAGGTGATGCAGTTCGCGCACTCGAAGATATTTATATC